>NC_018485.1:344245-655990 GCF_000304315.1 Methylocystis sp. SC2
CGAGAACGGCGACAGTCGCGCGCGTCATCGCATGCCGATCCTCTGATTGTCCGGACGCGACCACAGCCTTTCAAAAGTTTGATGAAACCGCGCCGCGGCCTCTGGGCTTTCGATCACGATCAAATCATTGTCCTGATAGACTTCGCCGGAGACGCTGAAATTCGCGGAGCCGCTGCGCAGGACGCGACCGTCCACCTGATATGATTTCAAATGCATCAGATCGCGCGAGCGGCCTTTGCGGCGCACTTCGACGTTCGGAGCGTCGGCGATTTCCTCGATCGCGGACGCGCCGCGCCGCATTTCCTCGCCGTCGAGATAGATCCGCACCTTGACGCCACGCATGGCCGCGCGGCCGAGCGCCGTCGTCAGAGAGCGGTCGGTCAGAACATAGGCCGCCATGTCGATCGAGCGGCGCGCCTCATTGATCAGCCGCCCGTCGACCGCGCCGAAACCGTCGCCGGGCCCGTAGAATACATGCACGCCCGCGAAGGTCGGCTCTTCCGCGAGCAGCCCGGCCGGTTGCGGCGTTGGCGCGAGCGTCATGGCCGCAAGCGCCGCTGAAAAAAGGAGCCGCATCAAACCGCGCCTCAAGCCTTGCCGTGGTGCGATCGGCTCGGCGCGGCGTCGAGCGGCCATCGCGGCCGCGGCGCAAAGTCGAGGTCGTCGGTCAATCCGCGTTTTAAGCGCTCGAGACCGGTCCAGGCGATGATCGCGCCATTGTCGGAGCACAGCGCCGCCGGCGGCGAAATGAACCGCAGCCCGCTTTCGGCGCAAAGCCGCATGAGGGCGCGGCGAATGGCGCCGTTGGCCGCGACCCCGCCGCCGATCACAAGTCCTTGCGGCGCTCGACCCTCGCCCGCCGTAAAGAGCCGCACGCCGGAGCGCACCCGATCCACGATCACGTCGACGATCGCAGCCTGGAAAGAGGCGGCAAGATCCCGGACGTCCCCTTCGCTCAGAGTCTGCAATCTGAGGATTTCCTGCCGCACCGCGGTCTTGAGCCCAGAGAGGGAAAAGTCGGCCCCTTCGCGGCCCAGCATCGGCCGCGGAAAGTCGAATCGTCGCGCGTCGCCTTCAAGCGCGAGCTTCTCGATTTGCGGCCCCCCCGGATAGGGCAGCTCCAGCATTTTGGCGACCTTGTCGAAGGCCTCGCCGGCGGCGTCGTCGACGGTGGATCCGAGCCGGCGGTAGTCGCCGACGGCCTTCACCGCGACGATCTGGGTGTGCCCGCCGGAGATGAGGAGCGCCAAGAAGGGAAAGTCCAGGCGGTCCGTGAGCCGTGCGGTCAGCGCGTGGGCTTCCAGATGATTGACGGCGATGAATGGTTTGCCCAGGGCGAGCGCCATGGCCTTGCCGGCCGTAAGCCCGACGAGAACGCCGCCGATCAGTCCCGGACCAGCCGCTGCGGCGACCGCATCGAGCTCCTTGGCGTCGATCTTCGCCCGCTCCAGCGCGCGCCTGATCAGCCGGTCGAGCACATCAATATGCGCCCGCGCGGCGATTTCCGGAACGACGCCGCCATAGGCGGCGTGGCGGGCGATTTGGCTCAACACCTCATTGGAAAGGATCTCTCCGCCTTCGCCGCCCAGCCGCTCGGACACGACCGCGACCGCGGTTTCATCGCACGTGGTTTCAATGCCCAAAACGCGCATGCGAACTCCCTGCGCAGAAAAAGCCGCGCCGTTGAACTCTCAGCGGCGGAACGGAGCTTATACCGCCGTATGGCGGGCAGGTGAAAAAATGTGGTCGTTAAAGGGTTTACATCAATAATTCTTAGCTGTTGGGAAATAACAACGTATACTAATGCAGCGCTAAAGATAGCTCCATTAAATTTCTAAGAATTCGTTGGCGTCCCTCTTGACACGATCTCGATAGATACAAGTTGGGTCAGCAGATCGTTGCTCCTCCAACGACGCACATATCTTGAGCTGAGTAGAATTATGGCTAAGGCGAAGAGGTAATTAGCGTCCCGGTTGAGGTTGCTCTCGGTCTAAACTGTATGGAGGTGAAAATGGCGTCGAACAAAATTAAAGCCTTGGCGTTAACGTCCACGATTGCAATGGCCGCCGTGATCGGCTCCACGAGTCTGGCCGAAGCGCGCTACTGCAGGGCTCATTACGGCTGGCATCGGCACTGCGGCGGAACCCACTGGGGCTATGCGCGTCCGGTGCGCACCTATTGGGGTTACGCGGCGCGGCCCACCTATTGGGGCTACTCGTATCGTCCGATGCGCTACTCCCGCTGCTATCGGCCGGGCTATTACGGCTACGGAGCCGGCTATTACGGCGCCTCCTGGCCGTCTTATTATGGTTGGGGCGGCTCCCCGGGCTATTACGGGTATGGCGGCGGCGGCCTGCTTGGCGCAGGACTTGGCGCGGGTCTCGGCCTCGGCGCCGGTCTTGGCGCGGGCATCGGCAGCGGCCTGTTTGGCTGGTGGTGATCGGTTAGCATGCCGCGAGCAGCGTAGAGTACGCTCGCGGAGCTAAAAAGGAACGTCCGCTCCGACGAGCGGACGTTCGCTTTTCGAGGAACGCCGGCGCCACGCCGCTTCCGCTTGCCCTTCACGCGCGCCCGCCTATAGTCGCGCGGATAACGGCCGGCGGATCATGACATCTCCCCCTTCCCTTCGCATTGGAACGCGCGGCAGTCCGCTCGCCCTCGCCCAGACCCATATGGTTCGGGCGGCGTTGATGCGCGCGCATGGCGGAAGCGAAGCGGACTTCCCGATCGAGATCATCCGCACGACGGGCGACCAGATCCAGGATCGGCCTCTCTCTGAATCAGGGGGCAAGGGGCTTTTCACCAAAGAACTCGATTCAGCGCTCATCGCCGGCGCAATCGATCTCGCCGTGCATTCCTCGAAGGATCTGCCGACGCATTTGCCAAGCGAGATCGTCATCGCCGGCTATCTGCCGCGAGAGGATGCGCGCGACGCCTGGATTTCGCGCGGCGGGCTCGCGCTCGATGCGCTTCCCGCCGGCGCCGTGGTCGGAACCGCCTCGCTGCGCCGCGCCGCGCAGGTGAAGCGCCGGCGACCCGACCTCGAGACGACGCTGCTTCGCGGCAATGTCGAAACTCGTCTGAAGAAGGTTGAGAACGGCGAGATCGACGCGACTCTCCTCGCGCTCGCGGGATTGAAGCGGCTGGGTCTCGCCGATCGCGCCACGGCGCTGCTTTCCTTGGAAGAGTTTCCGCCCGCTTGCGGACAGGGCGCAATTGGCCTCACGCGGCGGGCCGGCGACGACGCCACGCGCGATCTGCTCGCGCCGCTCTTTGACGAAGCGACCAGCTTCGCGCTCGCCGCCGAACGCGCCTTCCTTGCGGCGCTCGATGGGTCCTGCCGCACGCCGATCGCCGGCCATGCGCAGGTTCACGGCGCGGAGCTGTCCTTCGTCGGCGAAGTGCTTCGAGCCGACGGCGCGGAAGCTTATGTCGTGCGCCGCCACGGCCGCGCGATCGACGCCGCGCTGATCGGCGCGGACGCCGGCAAGGAAATCCTGCTGCGCCTGCCGCATGGCGTCGCGGGGCTTATGTGAATCTTGTCCTGGTGCTGCGCGCGGCAGAAGACGCCGCGCGCACCGCGGGGAAGCTGCGGGCTCTTGGTTACGCCGCCGTGCTGTCCCCCGTGCTGGAATTCGCCGCCACACACGCGATCATTCCCTGCGACGATTACGACGGCGTCATCGTCACGAGCGCGAAAGGCGTCGAATTCGCCGGCGATGCGCGCCAGCTCAGAGCGGCGCCGCTGCACGCCGTCGGCGAGAAAACCGCCGAAGCGGCGCGCGCGCGCGGCTTCCAACCGGATATTGTCGCCGGGAACGCCGAGGCGATGCTTCCGCGTCTTCTCGAGCGCTATCAGCGTCCGGCGGTTTTCCTTTATCTGGCCGGGCGCGACCGACAGCCCGTTCTAGAGGCGGGTCTGCGAGGCGCAGGCCACGACGTCCATACGGTGGAGGTCTATGACGCGCGGGCGGCTCAATCGCTGACCGCCGAGGCCTTAGCCGCCATCGCCGCGCGGCGCCTCATCGCCGCCCTGCACTATTCCCGGCGCAGCGCGGAAATCTTCCTGCGGCTCGCGCAGGCCGCCGGCGTCGCCGAGGCGTTGCGCGACATGACGCATGTCGCGCTGTCGGAACATGTCGCGGCGCCGCTTCGAAAACTCGGCTTGGAGACGCGCGTCGCGGCGAAGCCGGACGAAGAACATCTGCTGGCGCTTCTCTCGACTCAGCTGCGCAGGAAGACGCCTTGACCATTCGCGTTGAAATAGTCGATGACGACGCCGCTCGCCTTCTCGCCGCCGCTTCGAGAAAACCTCACCGGACTGACCCCGCTGGCGTTTTCTCCTGGCGGCTGAAAGGTGAAAACGTCGCCTGAATAGTGACGCAGCGGATAGGGCGTGGGCCTCGGGCCCAGCGTCAGCGAAAGCCCGTCGGCCGTTTCGACGACCCCGATGGGTCCGTAAAGCTCATTACGGTAGGCGCCGACATATGTCGCGCGCGGCGCGCGCGCCGGCGCGCTGGCGAGCGGTTTTGCGTAATCGGCGTCCCGACCATATGTGGGGACCGCCATCTGCGCAAAAGCCTCGCCAAAGAGCGCGAGCCAGTCCCGTTCGATCTTCCCCGTCAGGACGATGTCGAGAAAGCTGCGGCAGATGGTTTCCGGCGCGCCGACCGGCGCGGAATTGCTGAGCACGACAACGCCGAACCGCTCCGCCGGCATGACATAGACGCAGGTCGAGGCGCCGAGTGAGAATGCGCCCGAATGGCTCCAGCGCACCCGCGCCGGACCGCCATAGTCGATGTCCCAACCCAGGCCGTAAAAGGTTGGTCCGCGCATCGGGTCATGGGCGGGTCCCGTGGCGATCTGCGGGAAATGCGTGTCTGCGAGCGCCTCCGGCTTGACGATCTCGCGGCCGTCGAGCGCGCCGCGGCCGAGTTGCATCCGCACCCAAGTCGCCATGTCGCGCGCCGACGCCGACGCGCCGCCCGCCGGCGCCTGGGCGTCGGGATTTCGCGGTTCGCCGACCACCCATCTGTCGCCGCGGCGCACATGGCCGAATGCGCGGTTCCTGCGCGCGGCGAAATCGGCGTGGCGCGAACTGGCGTTCGCCATTCCAAGCGGCCTGTAGAGGCATTCGTCGCAAATATCTTCCCAGGACTTACCTGCAGCTTTCGCCGCCGCGAAGCCCGCCGCCGAAAACCCCATATTGTTGTATGCGTAATGCGTGCGAAAGCTCGTGTCCGGTTTGATGAAGCGCAGCCGGCGAATGATTTCGTTGCGGTCGTAGCCGATGTCTTCGACAAGGTCGCCGGCATGGTCGGGTAGTCCGCTTCGATGGCAAAACATGTCGCGCAGCGTGATCTCGCGCGTGACCCAAGGATCGCTCATCGCGAAATCCGGCAGGCTCCGCACGATCGGATGATCCCACGAAACGACGCCGTCTCCGACGAGGCTTGCGACAGCCGTCGTCGAGAGCGGTTTGGAAAGCGAGGCGAGCTGGAAAACCGTGTCGGGGTCGACGCGTTCGGGCGCGCCGGCGCGGCGCACGCCGAATCCTTTCAAATAGAGCACGCGATCGGGCGAGACGACGGCCACCGACATTCCCGGCACGCCCGTCTTTCTCATGACGTCGACGACGAGCCCGTTGAGTTCGTCCAGATGTTTTTGGTTCGGCTCGCGAAGGGGCGACGGTTTGGAATGGGCCTTGGCGAGCGCTTTGGGAGACAGCAAGCCGAAACCCGACGCAAGCAGCGCGGATCGTCTCGTGAAAGGCATCGTCCTTCTCCGCTCGCGCTTCTTTCAAAACAATAGCGCGAAATCAGTTCTCCGCCAGCGCCCAGCCGATCAGCACCATCACCGGACCGACGATGGTCTGTTCCGCCGCTTTACCCGGCAAATCCGCGATCGTGCCCTTGACCACCCGCTCATGCGGCGTGGACGCGCGTTCAATGAGGAAGGCGGGCGTATCATGCGACATGCCCTCCTGCAGCAAACGACGCGACAATTCCGGCAGCGTGCGGTTGCCCATATAGACGGCCGTCGTGGCGCGTTCGTCGGCGAGCGCGCCCCAATCGAAGTCCTCGGGAAATTCGCCGTCCTTCGTGTGCGCGGTGATGAATTGCAAACGCCGGGCCGTCTCCCGGCTCGTCAGCGAGGCGCCGATCGCGGCGCCGCCGGCGCAGGCGGCGGTCACGCCGGGCACAATCTCTATCGAGAAGCCTGCCTCGCGCAGCGCGGCGATTTCCTCATTGGCGCGCCCGAAGATGAGCGGATCGCCGCCTTTCAGCCGCACGACATTTTTGCCCTCGCGCGCGAGTTCGACAAGCAGAGCGCTGATCTCTTCCTGCCGCACCGAGGGCGCATAGCCGCGTTTGCCGACGTTGATGCGGGTCGCTTCGCGGCGGGCGAGATCGAGAATGCTCGCGGGAACGAGATCGTCGAAGAGCACGACGTCGGCGCCGGCGAGCGCACGCATGCCCTTCAGCGTCAGCAGTTCCGGGTCGCCAGGCCCTGCCCCAACCAGCGTGACGCGTCCGCGCGCCGTGGCCTCGGCGCCGGCGCGCGCCTCTTCGATCAGCGCCGCGCGGTCATCCTCTTGCGGCGCGCGCTCGATGTCGCGGAAGGCGAGCCGCGTGAAGCGGCGCCAGAAATCGCGCCGCGCCAGAAAGTCGAGTCCGGACGCGCGCACCAGCGGCCGCCAGGCCTGCGCCGCGCGCGCCCACGCCTGAAACGTCGCCGGCACCAGCGTCTCGATTCGGCCGCGCACCGCCTGGGCGAAAACCGGCGACGCGCCGCCGGTCGAAACGCCGATGACGAGCGGCGAGCGATTGACGATGGCGCCCATGATGAAATCGCTGAGCGCAGGCCGGTCGGCGAGATTGAGCGGCACGCCGGCCGCGCGCGCCCACTCATGGACCTGACGCGCGAGCGAATCGTCCTCAATCGCGCCGAGCCCCATGGCGGCGCCGGCGAAATCGTCGGGCTCGACGGCGCGCTCGTGAATGGCGACGTTGCCGCGCGCCGCGCCGATCTCGCGAAGCTTGTCGCTGGGCGCAGGCGCAAAAACGTCGACCCGCGCGCCGGTCGCGGCCGCCAAATCGACCTTCCAGGCCGCCGCTTCGCCGCCGCCGACGACGAGCACGCGCCGCCCGGCAAGGGCGTAGAACACCGGCAGGGTCGCCAGCGGCTGCATCAGATCGGCGGATATTTCGTCGGGCTTGCGGGTCACGGCGCCCTAGGTGCAGGACCAGCGGGCGTGGCGCAAGAGCTTTAACTCGGCGCCGCTCGCCTGTGCGGCTTCGAGAGCGCGCACATTCGCAGGCGCCAAGGCCGTCCATGCGCGCCCATCCGCGGGCCGGCGAAGTTTCGCCGGCTAGAACCTCGCATTGACAGTGACATAGGCCGAGCGCGGAGCGCCGGGCATGATGTTGTTGTTGTTGTGCGCCGAGGCGTAGTAGTACGCGCCGGTGAGATTCTCGATGTTGAGCTGGCCGGAGATGTTTTCCGTCACCTTGACGAAAACCGCGCCATCGATGCGTGCGTAACCGGGCACGATCACCCTGTTGTCGAGAGACGGATAGAAGCTCGAAGCATAGATCACGCCGGCGCCCAATCCGAGCACGCCCGGGCCGCCGCCAACGAACGACGACACATCGTAACGGTTCCAATACGAGAACGTGTTTCTTGGAACCGACGGATTGACTTTGCCGACATCCGTCAGGAAGGGCTGCCGCGGATTGAAGGCGGAATTGCTCGACACCACTCGCGCGTCCTGGTTTCCATATCCAAGCGAGACCTGCCATTCGTCGGTCACATTGCCGGTGAGTCCCAGTTCGGCGCCTTGCGTGCGCGTATTGGCGAGAACGGAGGTCAGCGCAGTCAGCGTCAACGCCTGGTTCGAACGGTTCAATTGATAGATCGCGCCCGTGAACAGCAGCGTCGGCAGGAGCTGCGCCTTGAAGCCGAACTCGATATTTTCGAAGCCCTGCGGCGCCAGACTCGCGGCCGACCTCGGCAGCTGATTGAACTGATCGCCCGACTGCGGCAGGAACGAGCGCGAATAGGTTCCGTATAAGGAGACGATCTCCACGGGTTTGAAAATCAGACCGAATCTCGGCGACCATTTGTTATCGAGGCGGCTCTGATTTTCGAAGGTGATCCCGTCGTTGAACCTCATATGGAAGCTGTCGAACCTGACGCCGGCGAGAACATCGAAATATTTGGTCACCTCGATCTGGTCCTGCACATAGGCGGAGCCAATGTCGAGGTTCGTGTTCCAGCGCCGCGTCGCGGTATCAAAGAAATTGTCGAAGAAGACCGGAGCGTAAACTGTCGGCGCCCAGAACGGCGTCGTCAGCCGTCGCGGCCCGTTGAGCGGATTGTTGAAGCGCGAGATGTCTCTTCCGGTAAAAGACCATTGATTGCCAAACTCCGTCCCCACGAGCATCAAGTGGCGGATCTCGGGCGTCATCTCAAATTTATAGGTCAAGTCCGTCTGATTGAAGATATTGCGCCGCGGCGTCGGCGCGAGATAGCCGTCGAGTCGCGCGACGCCCACCGGCGTGATCGTCATCGGGCTTAGCCCGTTCAACGCCGGATTGAGTTGTTGCGACACCTGTCCCAGCGTCTGATCGGGGAATGTGTTCTGATATAGCTTGTCGTAATTCGCCCAGGCGAACTGATTGCGGATGTTCAACCCGAACTCAGTCGTGTGATCGATCACGAGAGCGGCGCGGTCCATGTTGATTCTGGAGTAGTTCACGTCGCGCACGGACGGATTGCCGACGCCGAAGAAAGCCGAACGCGGGGTTGGCAACGGATAGCCCGGGTAAATATTCTCGCCGAGGAACTGGAACCCGCCGAAGGACGGCACGCCGCGATCCACCGTGCGCCGATCGCGGAAATGCTCGTAATTGAACAGCACGAAGGTGTTCTCGAAAGGCTTCCAACTCACCGCGGGGTTGACGCCCCATCGCTCGAGCTTGTCGAAGTCGCGATAGCCGTAGGACTGTTCATAGAGGGCGTTAAGACGCACGGCGACCTGGTCGGTGATCGCCCGTCCAAAGTCGGCGGTGACGCGCTTGCGGCCAAAACTGCCGCCGACGACCCGCAGATCATTTATCGTTTCGCCGTCGGCCTTCTTGGTGACGCGGTTGACCACGCCGCCGCCGCCGCCGCGGCCGAAGATCAGCGCGCTGGGGCCTTTGAGCACTTCGACGGCCTGGATGTTATAGAGATCGCGATAGTATTCCGCGTCGTCACGGATGCCGTCGATGTAGAAATCCGCGGTCGTGTTCTGTCCGCGAATGGTGATCTGATCGCGGTTTCGCTCGCCCTGCGCCACCGTCACGCCGGGGACGTAGGCCAGCGCATTTTCCAGTGCGAGACTGTTGCGATCGTCGAGCTGCTGTCGCGTCAGAACCGTGACCGACTGCGGTATGTCGAGGATCGGCGTATTGGTCTTCGTAGCGGTTGAAATTCGACCTGCGAAGTAGCCGTGAACGTCGGTCGGGTTACGGCCGACATTGGCGACAGCCGCGGCAAAGGCCGCGCTGCCCGCCCCGGTCGAGGCCGCGCCGGCAGTCCCGGTCGATACGGTGGACGCTGTGACCACAGCGGAGCGCACGGGCGCGACCCGAGCGCTGCGTCGCGCGCCCCCAACGTCGATGGGAGGCAATTTTTGCGCGCCGCTCGCGGAGCGCGCCTGCGAGGCGACGGGCTTCGGCTTCGCCTGCGAGACCGCGCGCGGCTTTTCAGGCGGCGCCTCGACTCGTATGGGCGGCAGGGGCCCGGATTGGGATTGCGCAACAGCAGGAAGCGTGGGCGTCAACGTGGCGGCGAGAATGAGGGCGCCGACCGAAGCCGCGCCTCTCCCTCCGTCCACCGCGGGAGGAAGGGCGGCGAAGCGCGCGCGTCGCGATGTCGATTGTTTCCGAATCATGTCTGCCCCTGGTTGTGAGCCAGGAGAACGTCATTTTCTTTTTCAGAACGGTCAATTACGCGGCTCGGCCGCTTGGAAAGCTTCTATGCGAATATTTAAGATTGTAACTGAGTGTTGCCGAATTGCGACATAAAGGAGGTTTTGACTGGAAGTCTTACAAAGACGAAATCGTCGCTTTTTATTGACTGTTGTATTTTTGATTCAGTCGCGCCTCGGGGCCCGCGCCTGATTTTCTCCTCATCCAAGAGCGCAACAAAAAAGGCGGCCCTGAGAACAGGACCGCCAGCAACGTTGCGTCAGATGATGCGCGCTTACTTCTTCTTGCCGTCGGGGCCGAACTGAACGAGATAGGCCCACACGTTCTCCTGGTCCGCTTCGTTGGGCAGGCCTTGGAAGATCATCTTGGTGCCGGGAATCTTCGCCTTCGGATTCTTGATGAACTCCTTGAAGCTGGCTTCGTCCCAGACGATGCCGGAATTCTTGTCGGCCTCGGAATAGTTGTACCCCTCGACGGAGCCCGCCTTGCGGCCCTCGATCCCGTTGAGTTGAGGCGCGACGGCGTTCTTGGCGGTTTCGCCGACCTGATGGCAGGCTTTGCACTTGGCGAAGATCTTTTCGCCCGCAGCTGGATCGCCGGCGGCGAGAGCCTGGCCGGCGGATGCGGCGAAAGCGACGCTCGCGGCGAACGTCAGCAGGGAAATTGTCTTCATCCTTGTTCCTTTCCTCATCCGGCGTTCGCGTCGCGCCCGCCCTTTTTAAAAACGCGCCCGGCCAAATATTGGCGCCTCGCCGACGCTCTTTAGACGGGTTGCAAACTACAACGAAGCCGGCGTTCAAGACAACTACGTCGGAGGTTACGTTCACTGTTCGGGACATTATCCCGGAAGCGGTGAACGCCCGCTGAACCCTTGGCTTAAGTGACGCGCCGAAGCGTCAAATTGACGCGAACGCCGAACGCCGCCAGCGCGTCCGGCAAAAGCGGGTTGAGCGTCGGCAGAATCCTGTCCACGCCGTGATAGCGCATCCGCGCGGGTCCAGAGAGCACGAGCGCATCTCCGGAAGAAAGCGCCAACGCCATCGCGCTGTCGCTGCGTCGCGTTCCGCCAAGTCTAAAGCGGCAGTCCGCGCCAAACGACAAGGAGAGAATCGGCGCGGCGAAATCCGATTCATCCTTGTCCTGATGAAGGCCCATGCGCGCCGTTGCGTCATAGACGTTCACCAGACAGGCTTCCGGCGGCTTGTGGTAATGCGCGAGTTCGCTCCACAATTCGAGAAGCTTTTGGGGCATCGCCGGCCAGGGACGCCCTGTCTGGGGATGGCGCGGCTCGTAGCGGTAGCCCCGCTCCTTGTCGCTGACCCAGCCAAGCGCGCCGCAATTGGTCATACGCACCGACATGGGGGCGCCGGTCTTGGGCATGGTCGAAACATAAAGCGGCGCGGCCGCGATGACCTGCGCGATCTCTTCGGCCAGCGCCCTCTGCGCCGCTGCGTCGAGAAAGCTCGGATAGTGGAACGCGCCGGGCGCGATTTCAGGCATGCAGCGACATGTGGCGCCGAACGGGCGTGTCGTCTATCCGGCGCTATGGCTGAAAGGCACTCGCGCAAGCTGAACCAATTTGCAGCGCATTGTGGGTGAGCAGCATTTCGACCGAAATGTTGCTGGGTGCCGCAGCGACAACGATCGTGCTAGGAAGATTAAAGCGGGGTCTCTCCTGGGGGGCAAAGGCACAGGCGCCATTAAAAGCATTCGCGCAAAGCAACGCTGAAGGCTTCGTCCGTCACGCGCTCAGCTCTCAATGCTTCGCAATACTTCTCTGGAGCTGGTTACATGCTGTCTGCACTGAGCGAGTGGCTCTTTGACACCTCTGGCCTGTCGCCGCATGGTTACTGCTTGCTGTGGGAACCGGGGCTGATCTGGCTCTATGCGGTTTCCGACGCCATTATCGCTCTGGCGTATTTCTCAATCCCCCTGACGCTCGTGATCGTGGGAAAGCGGAGGAGCGATCTCATATTTCGGCCGCTGTTATGGCTGTTTGCCGCGTTCATCCTGCTGTGCGGCATGACGCATCTGTTCGATCTTTTCACTCTCTGGACCCCGCTCTATGGCTTGCAGGGGCTCGTCAAAGCGGCGACTGCGATCGTCTCCGTCGCGACGGCGGTCGCGTTATGGTGGGCTATGCCGAATTTTCTCACCCTTCCTTCGATGGAGCAGCTACGTCACGCTAATGCTGCGCTGCTCGCGAGCGAGGAGCGGCTGCTCCATGCGCAAAAAATGGAAGCGCTCGGCCAGCTGACCGGCGGCATCGCGCACGACTTCAATAATGTGCTTCAAGTCATCGTCGGTTCGCTTAATGTGATCGAGCGCCAGATTACGCTTGGGCGCGCGAACGCGATAGACCGGCCCCTGTCGGCGATACGGAAAGCGGCGACGACCGCCTCCAGCCTCACCAACCGCATGCTGGCCTTCTCGCGTCGACAGACGTTGTTGCCGCGAGAGATCGACCCCAACAAGCTCGTGGCAGGCATGGAGGAAATGCTGCGCCGAACGTTGGGGCCCGAAATCCATCTGGATCTAAGCTTGGGCTGCCGCTGGAGCGTGAGCTGCGATCCCTCCCAACTCGAGAGCGTCTTATTGAATCTCGCAATCAACGCTCGGGACGCCATGCCGCAAGGCGGCGTGCTCAGGATCGCGACCGCCGATCGGACGTTAGCGAGCGATTCTTCCGATCCCGATGTTGAGCCAGGAGACTATATTGAGATCGAGGTGACGGACAGCGGCGTGGGGATGAGTCATGATCTGCTCAGCCGCGTTTTCGAACCGTTTTTTACAACAAAGCCCCCGGGACAGGGGACGGGTTTGGGCCTGTCGCAGGTTTACGGCTTCGTCAAACAATCTGGCGGGCACGTGCGACTCGAAAGCGCCTCGGGCGAGGGGACCAGAGCGCTAATTTATCTGCCGGGACACGCTCTGCTTCCATACCCAGCCGCCAAAGACCAGCGGACGACCGGGATGAAATTCGATTCCCCTTGCGCTGCGAAGCGAGGAAAAACCCTGGTCGTCGAGGATCAAGAGGAGGTGCGCTCTCTAATTGTCGGCGCCATCGCTGAAATGGGCTACAATACAATCGAAGCCGGCGATGGGACGGCAGGACTGAAAATAATAGAATCAGGCGAGCCGTTGTGCCTCTTGATCAGCGATGTTGGCCTTCCTGGGTTGGGCGGACTTCAATTGGCTGACGCCGCCCGAGCCGCGCAACCTGATCTGCCGATCCTGCTGATCACCGGATACGCGGGTAAATCGACGGAGACATTACAGCTGGCCCCGAATATGGAGCTTTTGCGCAAGCCCTTCACGCTCGATGAATTGGCCGAGAGGGTTCAGGCGATGTTCAAAGGGACCTGAGTGACCCGACTTGCGACGCCGTCCACACGGCGCTGAGTCAGGATGCTTCCCGCCGCAAGCGCGCTAAGCCAACACCGTCTTCGACGCCACCGTCGAATCGGCGTTCAGCTGATAGATAATCGGAACGCCGGTCGTGAGCTCGAGGGTCGTCACGCTCTCGGGCGTCATCTGCTCCAGCACCATGCAGAGCGCGCGCAGCGAATTGCCATGCGCCGCCACCAGGGCCCGTTCGCCGCGCATCACGGGCGGCAGAATGCGCTGGACGTAGAAGGGCACCACCCGCGCGACCGTGTCCTTCAGGCTTTCGCCGCCTGGAGGCGGCACGTCATAGGAGCGTCGCCAAAGGTGCACCTGCTCTTCGCCCCATTTGTCGCGCGCCTCGTCCTTGTTGAGCCCGGAAAGATCGCCGTAATGGCGCTCGTTCAACGCGCGGTCCTTGATGGTCGGGACACTCGTCTGGCCCAGCTCCTCGAAAATGAGATCGATCGTGTGTTGCGCGCGCAGCAAAGCGGAGGTGAAGCCGACGCTGAAGAGAATGTCCCGCTTCTTCAGCTCGCGGCCGGCGCGGCGCGCCTCTTCGACGCCGAGCGGCGTCAAATCGGGGTTTTTCCACCCCGTGAAAAGGTTTTTGGCGTTCCACTCGCTTTGACCGTGGCGAACCAGAACGAGGGTGCGATTCATGCTCATAAATTCTCGTCGATATCAGGCGCCGGAAAGGCCAAGCACGTCGGCCATGGAGTAGAGCCCGGGGGCCTTCCCGCGGGTCCACAGCGCCGCGGCCAGGGCGCCGCGGGCGAAGACGCCCCGATCCTCGGCCCGGTGCGAGAATTCGATGCGCTCGCCGGCCCCGGCGAAGACGACCGTGTGGTCGCCGACGACCGTGCCGCCGCGCAGGCTCGCAAATCCGATCTCGCCGATCCGCCGCGGACCCGTCAAACCGTCGCGTCCGCGCGCGCTGTTGTCGCCGAGGTCGATTCCGCGACCGTGCGCGACCGCCTCGCCGAGCAGCAGCGCCGTTCCCGATGGCGCATCGACTTTGAGGCGGTGATGCATCTCGACGATCTCGGCGTCCCATGCCGGTCCAAGCGCGCGCGCCGCGCGTTCGACAAGCACGGCGAGGAGATTGACGCCGAGGCTCATATTGCCGGAACGCACGATCGCCGTTTCCCGCGCGCATTCGGCGATGGCGGCGAGATCGTCCTGAGACAGTCCGGTCGTGCCGATAATATGCGCCACACGGGCCCGCGCGGCGACGCGGGCCAGTTCCACGCTGGTGCTCGGAGACGAAAAGTCGACGATCGCGTCAGCGTCGCCGAGGGCGGCGCCGACGTCGCTGGTGATCGGCACGCCGTTGGGCGCCGCGCCGCCGCTGTCGGCGCCGAGCGCCGCGGAGCCGGGACGCTCCAGAGCGGCAGTCAGTCGGACGCCCAAAGTATCGGGGATGATCTGGGTCAGCATCCGGCCCATGCGGCCCGCCGCGCCGACTACCACCAAACGCAGTTCGTTCATGTTCAGTCGCCCTCGCCTCCCGCAGCTTAGCGGCTTCGATTCGCATTTCGTGACGCGCCATTTTCCTATACAGGCGAGGCGCCGCGATGAGAAGCGCGCAGCTTGGGCCCGACGTCGGACGCTGCCCGAACGGGCGGTTATTTTGCTTTGGGACGGAAACTTGCGACACGCGCCGGATCGGTCTCGATATAGGCCGCGCCGATAAGATCCAGGCAGTACGGCACCGCCGGCATGACGGCGTCGAGACAGAGTTCGATCGCCCTCGGCTTGCCCGGCAGATTGATCACCAGACACTTGCCGCGATGGGCGGCCACTTGCCGCGACAGGATCGCCGTCGGCGTCTGCGCCAGCGAGACTTGTCGCATCCGCTCGCCAAAGCCGGGCAGTTCGCGCGGGCAGGCTGCGAGCGTCGCTTCGGGCGTCAGATCGCGGGGACTCGGGCCCGTGCCGCCGGTCGTAACGATGAGGTCGCAGCCGACAACGTCGGCCAGGTCGATCAGCGTGTCGCGCACGCTTTCCAGCCCATCAGGAATGATCCGCCGCTCGATGCGGAAGGGCGTCGTCAGCGCCGCGCGCAGATAGGCCTCGATCGCCGGACCGCTCTCATCTTCATAGACGCCGGCGCTCGCGCGATCCGAGGCGGTGACGACGCCGATGATCGCGGCGCGCTTTTCGTCTGTCATTGGCGAGTCTCCCGGCGCGCATGTTTGCCGCCTCCGCCCGCTCTTGTCACTCCCCCGCGCCGCAGCGCTTAAGCTAGTATAGATTGCACATATATCGCACAAAATGCAACTCTGCAAAGACCTGTAACGACAAGAATTTGAATAAATCGACTCGCTATCGAGAATATTGTGCGCTGCGTCGAACATATGCGCCAGGATATTGCCAGCACATATTTTGCCACAATTCACAATTAACTAATTTGACTTCGCCTCCATTCAGACGGATGGAAACTGTGCGCTTGACGAAGCGAATGCGCTCGTCAGCTTCCTTCACGCATTGTGGGTAAACGGAGCAATCCTGAATGAATCGTATCTGTGGCGTAATGACGATCCTTGCACTGACGACCGCGCCGGCTCTGGCGCATCACGCCTCCCGTCATTCCTCGCGCCATGCCTCGCACGACGCCTCGCACGATGCTTCGCGCCACGCGGAAGCTTCGCAGGGTTTCACCGCCAACGCGTCATTCTACGGCGGCGGCCCGCGCCGCTACGAACCCAACAGCCACACCGCCAATGGCGAACTCTTCAACATGTGGGACATGACGGCCGCCCACCGCACGCTGCCGATGGGCACGCGTCTGCGCCTGACCTACGCGGGGCGTTCGGTGGTGGTGCGCATCAATGACCGCGGACCGGCGGCCTGGACGGGACGCAGCCTCGACGTGTCGCGCGGCGCGGCGACCCAGCTCGGCCTCATCGAACGCGGCACCGGACAGGTGCGCGTCGAGGTGATCGGAAAGAGCTAAGCAATTTAAAACGCCCGGCTTCGGCCGGGCGTTTCCCATGCCTGTTTTTGACATACAGACATATAGACGTTATGTCACTCGTGTGACTGAACGAACCACCGTCCGCCTTCCAGAGGATCTCCTGCGTCGCGCGCGCCAAAGAGCGGCGGCCGATGATCGCACCTTGACGTCGATGATCGAGGAAGGTCTTCGCCTTGTCCTTGCGGGAGAACGGCACGCCTCGCCGACGCCGCCTCGCTACGCGCGGATTAGCCTGGAGACGGGAGGCCCCGCGAGAGGCGTAGATTTTCCCAGATTGCGCGATGTCGACGAGCAGGACGACATCGAGCGCCATGAGCGCCTCAAATCGCAATATAGCCGTTCAGAAAATTGAATCTAGCCGATGTCAATGTGCTCGTAGAGGCGTTTCGAGCCGATGCGCCTCGTCATGCACATTGTCGGAGATGGCTTGATGACGCTTTCGATAGCCGCGCGCCATTTGCTGTATCACGCCTCGTTTTGAGCGCAGTCGTACGGATTACAACCAGCACGAGGTTCTATCAATCGCCGAGCTCCCTTGACGAAGCGTTCGGCTTTTGCGCGGACATTCTCGCGCAGCATAATTGTCGTCTCGTCGAGCCAGGCGACGGCCATTGGCGAATTTTTGAGCGCCTCTGTCTCGAGACGCAGACGCGCGGACCCATGGTGACGGACGCCTGGTTCGCTGCGCTCGCCATCGAGTGGGATTGCGAGTGGATTACGCTCGACCGCGATTTCGCGCGCTTTCCGGGTCTGCGATGGCGCGCGCCGTAAGCCGCCTCACGACTCCTTCACGTAAACCGCAACATCAAATCGGCGGTCCGACATTAATTTCATCCTGAAAGCGCGGGCAACAAAAGCATAGCTTTACAATTCAGCCGCGCAATCCTTTCTCAGAATAGGAAAGATAAGAAAAAACGCGCGCAACCCTCTCCCATCGGGAGAGGGTCGGACCGAAGGTCCGGGTAGAGGGGTGGGCGCTTTGCCGGAAAGGCGGACCCCTCACCCGGCCGCCTTCGGCGTCCACCCTCTCCCACAGGGAGAGGGTTACGCGCGCGCTAGGGGAGAAGGGTTTCCTTCACATAAATCTCCGCGCCCTTCTCCAAAAATTCCGCGCTCTTTTCGGCCATGCCCTTCTGGCGTTCGATCTCCTTCGCCTCTTCGCGCAGATCGCGGGTGATCTGCATCGAACAGAATTTCGGCCCGCACATCGAGCAGAAATGCGCGACCTTATGCGCTTCCTTTGGCAGCGTTTCGTCGTGAAATTCGCGCGCCGTGTCGGGATCGAGGCCGATCTCGAACTGATCCTCCCAGCGGAAGTCAAAACGCGCGCGGCTCATCGCGTCGTCGCGTTCGCGCGCCGCCGGATGGCCCTTGGCGAGATCGGCGGCGTGCGCCGCGATGCGATAGGTGATGACGCCGGTCTTGACGTCGTCGCGATCCGGCAGGCCGAGATGCTCTTTAGGCGTTACGTAACACAGCATAGCGGTGCCGAACCAGCCGATCATCGCGGCGCCGATGCCTGACGTGATGTGATCATAGCCCGGCGCGATGTCGGTGACGAGCGGGCCGAGCGTATAGAACGGCGCCTCGCCGCAGACCTTCAGCTGCTTGTCCATATTGGCTTTGATCTTGTGCATCGGCACATGGCCGGGGCCTTCGATCATGACCTGACAGCCCTTGTCCCAGGCGATCTTCGTCAATTCGCCAAGCGTCTCCAGTTCGGCGAATTGCGCGGCGTCATTGGCGTCGGCGTTGCAGCCGGGGCGCAGACCGTCGCCGAGCGAGAAGGACACGTCATATCTGCGCATGATGTCGCAGATCTCGTCGAAGCGCTCGTAAAGGAAGCTCTCCTTGTGCTTCGACAGGCACCAGCGCGCCATGATCGAGCCGCCGCGCGAAACGATGCCGGTGACGCGGCTCGCGGTCAGCGGCACATAGGCGAGACGCACGCCGGCGTGGATGGTGAAATAATCGACCCCCTGCTCCGCCTGCTCGATCAGCGTGTCCTTGAAAACTTCCCAATCGAGCTTCAGCGCGTCGCCGCCGACTTTTTCGAGCGCCTGATAGATCGGCACCGTGCCGATCGGGACGGAGGCGTTGCGGATGATCCAGTCGCGGATGTTGTGAATGTTGCGGCCGGTGGAGAGGTCCATCACCGTGTCGGCGCCCCAGCGGATCGCCCACACCATCTTTTCCACCTCATCGGCGACGGAAGACGTGACGGCCGAATTGCCGATGTTGGCGTTGACCTTGACGAGGAAATTGCGGCCGATGATGACCGGCTCGAGCTCCGGGTGATTGACGTTCGCCGGAATGATGGCGCGGCCGCGCGCGACTTCCGCGCGCACGAATTCGGGCGTGACGAATTCGGGAATGGCGGCGCCAAAGCTCTCGCCGTCGGCGATGCGCTCCCTGGCGACGTCGAGCGCGCGCTCGCGGCAGAGGTTCTCGCGATGCGCGACATAGATCATCTCTTCCGTAACGATCCCGGCGCGGGCGAACTCAAGCTGAGTGACGGGCTGCGCGCCCGATGCGCGATAAAGCTTGCGTTCGGCCGGGCAAGGCGGGACGAGGCGTTCGCCTTCGGCGAAGCCGTTGTCTTCGGGCTTGACGCCACGTCCCTGGTAGGGCTCCAGACCGGCGCGCGTCGCGAGCCAGGGACGCGCCGAGGGCAATCCCGCCGAAAGGTCGGGCGTGAAGGATGCGCAGGCATAGGGTCCTGAAGGGTCGTAGACCCGAAGCGGCGGCTCGCCGGCGGACGGGTTGAGCGCGATCTCGCGATAGGGAACGCGAATGTCGTCGCGGCCAATGGGCGAGGAATAGACCTTGCGCGATGTCCCGATCGGCCCGGTGGTGACGCTCGCCGGCATGCGCTTGTCGTGGATATTCATGATCGCGCTCCTTCATCGCGCTTCGTCAAGGGAAGCGGACGCTGAGTCACGAAGACGAAGGAGGGATGCGCTATCACAGCGTCGACGCGAGGCGCCGTTCGCTTCTTCGCTGGCCTTCCCTACGCCGGCATGACCCGGATCAGGTTCGACGGGTGCTTCTCAGCCGCGCTTGCGGCGCCCCTCGCCATTATGGAAAAATTACCGCGTTCACACTCGTGTCGCAAGCTCGCGTGGCGATACCGGCAAAATAGCGTATAGCCCCGACGAGCCCAGACTATGAGGAATTTAAGTTTTCAGGGCCTGACGTCGGAGGAAGCCGAGAGGCGTCTTGCCGAATACGGGCCCAACGAGCAGCCAAGAGCGCCCCCGCCGGGCATATTCGCGATTGCGCTGCGCACGCTGAAGGAACCCATGTTCTTTCTGCTCGCGTCCGCCGCGTTGCTCTACCTTTTCGTCGGCGATCTGGGCGAGGGCCTGTTCATGGTCGCCGGCGCGGGCGCCTCGATCACGCTCGTTGTTCTGCAGGAGCTGCGAACCGAGCGCGCCCTTCAAGCGCTCAACCGACTGGCCGAACCCACCGCGACGTGTCTGCGCGACGGCGTCGAGCGGCGCATCCCCGCGCGCGACCTGGTCCCGGGCGACGTGATCCTCGTCGGCGAGGGGGAGCGCGCGCCCGCCGACGCGCTGCTGATCGGCGGCGACGCGCTCGTCATCGACGAGTCCCTCCTCACGGGCGAGTCCGCCCCGGTGACGAAATCTCTCGCAAGGCAAGACCGCGCGGCGGAGTTTCCCGATCCTGGCGGCGAACATACGCCCTTTCTTTTTGCGGGAACCATGATCGCGCGCGGATCGGGATTGGCCGAGGTCGTGCGCACAGGCGCGCGCACGGCGATGGGCCGTCTCGGCGCCTCGCTCGCCGCGATAGAGGCCGAGCCCAGTCCCCTGCAGCAAAGGACCGGCAGGCTGGTCGCCATGCTCGGCGCCTTCGCGCTCCTTTTTTGCGTATTGGTGTTTCTCGCCTATTGGTTCGCGCATGGCGACTGGTTCGAAGGCGCCATCGCCGGCATCACGCTCGCCATCGGCCTTTTGCCGGAAGAATTTCCGATGGTGCTGGCGATCTTCCTCGCGCTCGGCGCCTTTCGGCTGGCGCGCCGCAACGTGCTCGTGCGTCGTTCTTCGGTGACCGAGACGCTGGGCTCTACGTCGATTCTCTGTGTCGACAAGACCGGCACGCTCACCCAGAACCGCATGCGCGTCGCCTTCGCTATTTCCGAGAGCATCCAGGCGGTCGATGCGCCGCTCGCGGATGCGAGGCGACGCATGCTGATCCGCGCCGCCTTGCGCGCTTCGTCGGCAAATCCCCTCGATCCCATGGATCGCGCCGTGCACGCCTTCGCGGCGGAAGGGGGCGTCGTATCCGAAGCCGCCCCCCTTTGCAGCTTCCCGATCCGCCCGGACCTGCTCGCCTTCATTCAGTGCTGGCGCGATGCGTCGGGCGAGAGCTACGCCGCGAAAGGCGCGCCGGAAGCAATCTTCAAACTCGCGCGAGTCTCGGACGCAGCACGCGCACGCCTACAGACGAAAGTCGAGGATCTGGCGCATCGCGGCCTGCGCGTGCTTGGCGTCGCGGAGACGGCGCCGCTGCCGCAAGCGCCGCCGCCGGAAGCGGCGTCATTCGATTTCATCGGTCTGCTGGCCTTTGAGGATCCGCTTCGCGAGGATGTCCCCGCAGCCGTCGCGGCCGCGCGGCGCGCGGGCGTCGCCGTGGCGATGATCACGGGCGACTATCCTGCGACGGCGCTCGCCATCGCGCGGCAAGCCGGCATCGATTCTGAAGCCGGCGTGCTCACCGGCGCTGAGATCGCGGCGACGCCGAACGAACTTCGTCCCGAAAAAATCCGCAACATGCGCGTCTTCGCCCGCGTGACGCCGACAAGCAAGCTGGCGCTGGTCGAGGCGTTCAAAGCCGACGGCCATATCGTCGCCATGACCGGCGACGGCGTCAATGACGGGCCGGCGCTCGCCGCCGCGCATATCGGAATCGCTATGGGCCAGCGCGGCTCCGACGTCGCGCGCGAAGCCGCGCACATCGTGCTGCTCGACGACAGCTTTGCGTCGATCGTCGCTGGCGTGGCGTTGGGGCGGCGCATCTTCGCTAATCTGCGCCGCGCGCTTACCTATGTGACGGCGATTCATATTCCGATCGCCGGCGTCGCCCTGACGCCGATCCTGCTGGGGCTGCCGCCGCTGCTGCTGCCGGCGCATGTCGTGCTGATGGAGCTGATCATCGACCCGACCTGCGCGCTCGTTTTCGAGTCGCAGCCCAATGAGGCCGACGCCATGCTCAAACCGCCTCACCGGCGCGATGAGCCGCTTTTTGGTTCGCGCGAACTCTGGCTTGGCTTCGTCCAGGGCTTCGTCGTCTTTCTGACCGTCATGTCGGTCTACATCATTGACGATGGATTTGGCGCGCCGGAGCCGCAGGCGCGCGGTCTCGCCTTCGCAACCCTCGTCGTCAGCAATCTCGTGCTTGCGCTCTCGGATGCGCTTCCGCGCGGCGCCTCGCTGTTTTCACGTGACAATCTGCCGTTCTGGGGCGTCGCCTTCGCGGCCGGCGCGATATTGACGGCCAGCCTTTACGCGCCCGTCATCTCGGAGCTTCTGCGCTTCGAGCCTCCCCCATGGCCAAAACTGGTTCTGGCGCTGACGCTCGCAGCGATTGCGGGAAGCTGGTACGGCGTCTGGCGTCGGTTGCTCTTTCCGGCGCCGAGCGCGCCGCGGGAAGACGCGGCCCTTACTGTCGATTTGCGCTGAGGCGCGCAAGGCGCAAACAGCACATGTGTTGCAAAGACGTTACAGAGACGAGAAATCTTTGCTTGTGAAGGCGAATTTGCCCCTAAAAGCGAGCGGGTCTTGTAATGTTTAACACACTGTAAAAAACGCGTCGAACTTCGGCGCGACATGCGAATGCCCGCCGATGGCGAGGCTCAAGAGACGGTTCGCCTCGGGACTCGCCGACAATGAAAAAACCAAATTCGCGCAGCTTCCTCTTCTCGCTGACCGCAATCGCAGCGCTTGCGCCTTCCTTCTCCTTCGGCGCCGACGGCTATTTCCTTACAGGCTACGGCCCGCGTCAGAGAGCCTTGGGCGGCGCCGGCGTGGCCGACTCCCGAGATCCAATGGCCATGTCGATCAACCCGGCCGGCATCGTCGGACTCGAGCGGGAGTTTCAGATCGGGATCGCCGCGAGCCTGCCCGAGCGCGGTTACTCAACCATAGGCCAGCCAGCTGTCCTGGCGCCCGGCGACGTGAGGAGCGGTCGACCGATCTTTCCGGTGCCAAACGCCGGCTATGTCCACCCGATTGACGCCGACTCCGCATGGGGCGTCGCGAATTACGGCAATGGCGGCCTCAACACCGCCTATGACTTTGGGCATTTCAAGCCTCCGGTTAAGGCGGGCCCGGGAGGCGCGATCACGGTCTCTCCTTCATTCGGCGGCGTCCTCGGCGGCGGCTGGGCGGGACTGGATCTGCAACAGTCCTTTATGAGCGCCACCTACGCCCGAAGATTTGGTCCGATCACCGTGGGCTTCGCGCCCACGCTCGCGATCCAGATGTTCAACGCGCAGGGACTGAAAATCCTCTCGCCCTACTCCTCCAACATGTACAACTTTTCCGACATGGCCTATGATTGGTCGGTCGGCGGCGGGTTCCGGGTCGGCGTCGAGTGGCGCGCGACGAATGAATTGCGCTTTGGCCTCGCTGGCGCGACGCCCATGTTCATGTCGAAGCTGCAGAAGTATCGGGGACTTATTGCGGACCAGGGCAGTTTCGACATTCCGGCGACGCTGATCGCCGGCGTCGCCTATGACGTTCTGCCCAACGTCACGCTGATGGCCGACTGGAGACACATCTTCTATTCGGCGACCACTGCTGGCAACGCGAGTTTTCCCATCTGGTACGGGTCGTTCGGCTCGTCCGGCGGCGCTGGCTTTGATTGGCGCGACACCGATTCCGCCTCCTTCGGCGCCGAATGGCGCACCGAGTCAAAGCTGACGCTGCGCGTCGGCTACCATTACTCGACCTTGCTGATGAGAGAGCGCTCCGCGACGCTGGCGGCGCTGGCGCCTCTTGTCGGCGCCCACGCCGTCACCGGCGGCTTCGGCTATCAGCTGACGAAGAATTCGTCGATCGATTTCGCCGCCCTTTACGACTTCAAGAACTCGGTCAGCTACTACGAGAACGCTCCCTTCGTCGGCCGCGCGTTCGCTCCCGCAATTCCACTGAATGCGCTCCCCCATTACAATACAAACGCCGTCATCACCGCCTGGGGACGCGCCACCCAGTTCACGGTCGGCTACAACTACAAATGGGACGCAGGCGATACGTCCTGGATCCCGAGTCATTTCTGAACGCTAGCGCTCCCTGACGGCCGCAGCGATCGGCCCGCCTGGCGCGCCTCCTGAACGGGAGGCGCGCTTTTTTTTGCGCCCTCGGCTCAGCCGACGACGATCTTTGGCGCAGCGCGCTGCTTTTGCGTTTCGAGCAGCGTTTTCACCTTCGCCGCGAGATTGAGATAGACGGCGGCCTGCGGGCTGTCGGGCTCGGCGCCCACCACCGGACTCCCGGCGTCCGAGGTCTGACGGATCTTGATGTCCAGCGGCGCCTCGCCAAGAAAAGGCACGCCCATCTGTTCGGCGTCGTGGCGCGCGCCGCCATGCGCGAAGATCTCGGAACGCCCGCCGCAATGGGGGCACAGGAAGTAGCTCATATTTTCAATGACGCCGAGGATCGGCGCCTCGACTTTCTGGAACATCGCCACGGCGCGCCGCGCGTCGATCAGCGCCAGATCCTGCGGCGTCGAGACGATCACCGCGCCCGCGAGCGGCACCTGCTGCGCGATGGTGAGCTGAACGTCGCCAGTGCCGGGCGGCATGTCGATGACGAGCGCGTCAAGTTCTCCCCAAGCGACTTCGCCGAGCATTTGCGAGATCGCCTGCGACACCATCGGACCGCGCCAGACCATCGGCACGTTCTCGTCGACGAGAAAGCCCATCGACATGATCTTCACGCCATAGGCTTCGAGCGGCGCGAGCTTGCCGCCTTCGACCTTGGGTTTGTCCGTCAAGCCGAAAAGCCGCGGCATCGAGGGGCCATAGACGTCGGCGTCGAGCAGGCCGACGCGCCAGCCCTGAGCGGCGAGGCCAAGCGCCAGATTGGCCGACGTCGTCGACTTGCCGACGCCGCCCTTGCCCGAGGCGACGGCGACAATGAAGCGGATTTTTTCGAGCGCCGGAATGCCGGCTTTTTGCTGAGGCGGCGGCGCGCCGGACCCGTGGGCATGCGCATGGCCATGGGCATGGGCTTGCGCTTGAGTCCGAGGCGGCGGCGCCTCGGGGCGCGCGGCGCGTTCAGCGGTCAAGGTCACGATCGCCTGCTCGATGCCGGGCGCCGCCTTGATCGCGCGCTCGGCCGCCACGCGCGCCGCCTCCCAGGCCTGCGTCTGGCTCGGATCGCCGGCCAGCGAAACGAAGGCTTTGGCGCCCGACAGATTGACGCCGCTTACCGCGCCGGCGAGCGGCGCGCCGCCCGGCCCGTAGAGCCCTTCCAGAGCCTTCAAAATGTCAGCTTCCGTCGCCACGCGCCCGCTCCTTGCCCGTTTAGAGCTTTTCCAGGCAAGCCATATGCCGCGATTAGCGCGCCCCGTCCATCGGACCGCCGCAGCAATCGCCCTCCCTCTGCACGGGCGGGCACGGAATGTCGCCATAAGAGCAGAACACGCAGCAGTCTCCCGTCTTTGGCGTCAGCCGGGCGCCGCAGGAGACGCAGACATGCACGACGACGCAGGCGTCCTGTGGCATGTCGAGCGTTTCGGCGCGCGCGCAGTGTGGACAGGTGAGGGTCGACTGAAGCTGCAAGTCGACCTCTCTCAGGCGAACATCATCGCCGGATGTTCGATGACATGTTTGAATTCGGCCAAAAGCTCGGCGCCGAGCGCGCCGTCGACGGCGCGGTGATCGCAGGACAGCGTCACGCTCATCATCGTCGCCACAACGGGCGCGCCGTTCTTGACGATCATGCGCTGCTCGCCCTGCCCGACCGCCAGGATCGTCGACTGCGGCGGATTGATCAGCGCCGTGAAACTCTGCACGCCATACATGCCGAGATTGGACACCGCCGACACGCCGCCTTCATATTCTTGCGGCTTCAGCTTGCGGGCGCGGGCGCGCCCGGCGAGCTCCTTGATCTCGTCGGAAATCTCGCGAACGGATTTCGCCTGCGCGTTACGGATGATCGGCGTCACGAGCCCGCCAGGGATCGACACGGCGACGCCGATATCGGAGGATTTGTGGCGCAGCAGCGCGTCCGGCGTGTAGGTGACATTGGCCTCGGGCTTGCGCTGCAGGGCGATGGCGAGCGCCTTCACGACGTAATCATTGACCGACGTCTTCCACGTCGGTTTGCCGTCGGACCCCAGCGGCGCGGCGGCGTTGAAATCCTCGCGCAGGCGCAGCAGCGCGTCGATCTCGCAGTCGACGTTGAGATAGAAAAGCGGAATGGTCTGTATGGCCTCGGTCAGCCGGCGCGCGATCGCCTTGCGCACATTGTCGTGGGGAATTTCCTCGTAGGAGCCGGCCTCGAAGAATTTGCGCGTTGCGTCCGCCGTAGGCGCCGCGGCGAGCGGCGCCGCTTTGGCCGTCTCGCCGCGCGCCAGCGCCGCTTTCACGTCGCGTTCGATGATGCGGCCATGCGGCCCGGAGCCTTGCAGCGCGGAAAGATCGAGTCCGCCCTCCTTCGCCAGACGGCGCGCGAGAGGCGAAGCGAAGATGCGCGGCGCGCCAGTGTCGGAAGTGACGAGCGCCATCACTAAGACCTGTAAAGGACGGCCTTCGCCGCCGTGACGACATCCGCGACGCTCGGCAAAGCGAGCTTTTCGAGATTGGCGGCGTAGGGCATCGGCGTGTCCTTGCCGGTGACGCGCAGCACCGGCGCGTCGAGATAGTCGAACGCCTCCGCCTGCACACGCATGGCGATCTCGGCCGATATTCCGCACTGCGGCCAGCCTTCCTCGATCGCGACGCAGCGGCCGGTCTTCTTGACGGACTCGATGATCGTCGCCGTATCCATCGGTCGCAGCGTGCGCAAATCGATCACCTCGGCGTCGATCCCCTCTTTGGCGAGTTGTTCGGCGGCCTGCAGCGCATAGGTCATGCCGATCGAGAAGGAGACGAGCGTCACGTCCCTGCCCGGCCTTGCGATGCGCGCCTTGCCGATCGGCAAGACAAAGTCTTCCAGCGCCGGCACTTCCGACGTCTTGCCGTAGAGAATCTCGTTCTCGAGAAACACCACCGGATTGTCGTTGCGGATCGCCGCCTTCAGCAGCCCCTTGGCGTCGCTGGCGTTCGACGGCGAAATCACGATCAGTCCCGGCACCTGGGAATACCAGGCGGAATAATCCTGGCTGTGCTGCGCGGCGACGCGCGCGGCGGCGCCGTTCGGCCCGCGGAAGACGATGGGACAATTGATCTGTCCGCCGGACATGTACAGCGTTTTCGCCGCCGAATTGACGATGTGGTCGATGGCCTGCATCGAAAAATTGAAGGTCATGAATTCGACGATCGGCCGCAGCCCGGCGAAGGCCGCGCCGACGCCGACGCCGGCGAAGCCATATTCGGTGATCGGCGTATCAACGACGCGTCTGGCGCCGAATTCCTGCAGCAAGCCCTGCGTGACCTTATAGGCGCCCTGATATTCGGCGACCTCCTCGCCGATCACGAAGACGCTGGGATCGCGCCGCATCTCTTCGGCCATGGCGTCGCGCAAGGCTTCGCGCATGGTCATCGACACCATCGTCGTGCCTTCGGGAACCTCCGGCGCGACGCGCGGGGATGGCTGCTCGGCGACGCTGGTCGCCTTGGGCGCGGGCGTCGCGGCTTTCACCGCGGCTTTGGTCTGCGCCTTATTGGCTTCGCCGGGCTCGTCCTGCGGCGCGGTCTGGCCTGGAACCGGCGGCGCCGCCTCGGCCTGTTTTTGCGCCTTGTCCTCTTCGCCGACGCGATCGTCCGGCGCATGGTCGGCGGTGTCGGCGACCTCTTCGCCCTCCTCGGCGATCACCGCGATCGGCGTGTTGACGGCGACATTCTCCGTCCCGCCCGGCACGAGGATGCGCGCCAGCACGCCTTCGTCGACGGCCTCGACCTCCATCGTCGCCTTGTCGGTCTCGATTTCGGCGATGACGTCGCCAGCTTTGACCGCGTCACCTTCGTTCTTGAGCCATTTGGCGAGCTTGCCCTGCTCCATCGTGGGCGACAGCGCGGGCATGAGGACATTCACGGTCATTCAATCAATCTCTCACGCCAGCACGTCCGTCCACAATTCGCTCGGATCCGGCTCCTTGTCCGCAGTGGCGAAATCTGCGGCTTCGGCGACGATCTTGCGCGCATTAGCGTCGATCTTCTTGAGTTCGTCTTCGCTCACGCCGTCGGCGATCAGCCGCGCGCGGACTTGCTCGATCGGATCATGCTCCTCGCGCATCTTCTGGACTTCTTCCTTGGAGCGATATTTCGCGGGATCGGACATCGAGTGGCCGCGATAGCGATAGGTCTGCGCCTCTATGAGATAGGGGCCGTTGCCGTTGCGGCACCAGTCGATCGCTTCGTCCGCCGTCGCCTTGACGATGCGCACGTCCATGCCGTCGATCTGCTTTCCGGGGATCGCGAACGCCGCGCCGCGTTTCGAAAAGTCGATCTGCGCGGAGGCGCGGGAGATCTCCGTGCCCATCGCATAGCGGTTGTTCTCGACGATGAAGACGACCGGCAGTTTCCACAGCGCCGCCATGTTGAAGGCCTCGTAAACCTGGCCCTGGTTGGAGGCGCCTTCGCCGAAAAACGTGAGGGACACGCGCCCGTCGCCGCGATAGGCGTTGGCGAAGGCCACCCCCGCGCCGATCGGCGCCGGCGCGCCGACGATGCCGTGTCCGCCATAGAAATTCGCTTCGCGCGAAAACATGTGCATCGAGCCGCCCTTGCCCTTGGAATAGCCGCCGCGTTTTCCGGCGAGTTCCGCCATGACGCGCCTGGGCTCCATCCCGGAAGCGAGCATATGTCCGTGGTCGCGGTAGCTCGTGGTGAACTGGTCGCCGTCGCGCGCCGCCATCTTGACGCCGACGACGACGGCTTCCTGGCCGATGTAGAGGTGGCAGAATCCGCCGATGACGCCCATGCCGTAGAGCTGTCCGGCCTTCTCCTCGAATCGCCGGATGAGCAGCATGTCGCGAAAGGCGGTGAGCTCCTGCTCGCGGGTGAAGGGGGGAATCGTGGGCGCGCTTGCTGGAACGACGCCGCTTTCCTCGACCATATTCACCGCTCCCGTCGCTAAGCTTTGCCGTGCAGACTAATCCAAGACGCCGCCGAAAACGAGCGCCTCGCGCTGCCGTTCAATTTGGGGAGCGCGTCAGCGCGTGTCGAGCTGCGATTGGAGTTCCTCGGCGAAGGCGGCGATTCTTTTGGCGTTCACGCCAAAGTCATGGCGTCCGTAGCGCGACGCCGAGCGCAGATCGATGCGCGTCTGGCCGGGCAGCGGCTTGAAGCGGACGGTGATGTCGTCGTCAAATCCCATGACGAGCGTCTTGTCGATGAAGTCGATATGACCGTCGCCGCTGCGTCCGCCCGGCGGCCGCTTGTCGACGAGCGTCCAGCCGCGGGCTTTGGCCGTTTTCAGCACCAGAGCAAAGGCCTCGTCCGTATCCAGATCGACGACGATCGGTTCGACGTCCGGATAGGCCGGCCGCTGCGTCTCCCGCGCGCGGGATGGGAGGCCAGGAGGCTGAAAGCCGCCGCGCGCCTCGAAGGCGGCTTTGGAAAAGGAGAAAAATGGCGGATCGGCGACGTCCGTCGAAATGTCGGAAAGCACCGGCAGCCGCACCGCCTCGAAGGCCAGATAGGCGGGGTAGCCCAGCGTCAACGCCGCGATGACGAACGCGGTCGCCGCGGCGCCGGCTCCGCGCCGTCCTGTCCGCCAAATCACGCTGCAAGCGGCGCAAAACAAAAGCAGCGCGATCAGCGCCAAGGCCATGGCCCCGCCAAGCGAGGCGAGCGCCGACGCCGGATCAAGGGCGCCAAGTCGCCCCAGCAGGATCGCCAAGATCGCCACAGTCGCGGCGAAAATCGCGAACCGTCGGCTCCAAAGCGCGACTTTCGACCAGGGCTCGGGCGGAAGATGACGTCGCATCGGTTCAATGACTCGCGTGACCGCCGCCAAGGGGCCAAGGGGCCAAGGGGCCAAGGGACGGCTCGGGCGCATTTTTCGCAATTTCACGGCGAATGCAACGGCTCTCGCGCATTTGAAAAAAAGTCGGGCGGGCGCCGCCTTCGGGCCGGTTCCTTAGCAGGTCGTTAACTTGCCCAGGACAATCCTAGGAATACGCCACTTGAGTTCCCCTCCTGTCGTCGAGCCCGCCCATGTCCGACAAGTATTCCGTCGAGTTTAACGAGCCCCAATCCGGCGGCCATCCCCATGACCTTCTCGCGCGGCTCTATCGCGAGATCGGCATTTCCGCCGTCGCCGCGGCGCTGGAGGTCGAGCAATTCGCTCAGCAGCCGACGGCCTCGATCGAGCGCCTCGACGAGCGCCGCCTGCCCGCGATGCTTCTGGGCGACGACCTCGCCGCCTGATCTGGCGCCAAGCACGGCGGCCAGCTTACACGGCCCTTTCGGCCGCCATTCGCCGGCAGGGGAATCGGGTGACGGATTGTTTTCCTCGCCCTCATCCTGAGGAGCCGCCGAAGGCGGCGTCTCGAAGGACGAGGGCAAAAAACTACGCGAAGGTGGGCTTCCTCGCCCTTCGAGACGCGTGCTACGCACGCTCCTCAGGATGAGGAAGCCCTTCACCCGATCGCCCTGCGTTCGCCGGCCTGCTTCCTTGTGACCCCGGATCCCTATATGCTTCGGGCAGGAGGACACCGCCATGCGCAAGGCTGTCGCCCTGTTCCTGCTCATCGTCGCCACGGTTGGTCTGACAAGCGCCGCCGCCGCCGACGTGCGGGTGCGCGGCGCGCACGCACGGGTTCATCGCGTCGCGCCGCCGCCGCAATATACTGACGACAGCTATTTCTCGGACTATGTGACCGGACCGACGGGGGCGCCGACGCCCGTCATGCAAGTGCCGGGCTCAACGAGCGTCGTCACGCGCAAGATGATGGACGACTTCCAGTCGCGCAGTCTCTGCGACGCGCTGCGGCTCGCGCCGGGGGTCAGCGGCGGAGGCTGCTAGCGTTCACCGTCATTCGCATGTGTCGGCTTACGCCGAGTCGATCTGCGTCAGTCGAAGAATTCAGGGCGGCGAAGACGCAGCGCCTGAACGAGGACCAGCGTCTTCATGTCGACGACGCCTTCCGCCGCCATCAGCGCGGCGAGTTCTTTGAGGCCCAATTCGACGACGCGAACCTCTTCATCTTCATGCGCGACGCCGCCGCCCTCGCCGACGCGATCCTCGGCCCGGTATTCGGCGAGATAAAGCGTCATGCGCTCGGTCGAGACGCCCGGCATCGACCAGGCGGTCGCGACATGTTCGAGCGCGCCGAGCCGCAATCCGCCTTCTTCGAGCGCCTCGCGTTTCGCCGTCGCGGCCGCATCGTCCTCACCCTCGACGCGACCGGCGATCGCTTCGAGCGACTGCGTCGCGCCGACGGCGATCAGCGCCGGGGCGCGCAGCTGCTCCACGAGCAGCGCCGTCCTGCGCGCCGGATCGTAGGGCAGCACGGCGGCCGCGCAGCCATGGTCCTCGACGTCGCGCTGGAAGGTTCTTCCGTCCGGCATGCGGATGGTCGCGATCGACATCGTCGCCCAGCGCTTGTGCGTGCGTTCAAATTTGACGACGGAAGGCTTCATGGCGGAGCTCAATCTCTTGCCGCGATCTAAATCGGGTCACTCCAAAAGCAAAGGGGCAAGAGCGCGGCTCCTGCCCCTCTGCTAAATTCTTAGCGCGCGTCAGCGGTCATTCGATGATGCTGGCGACGACGCCGGCGCCGACCGTTCTGCCGCCTTCGCGGATGGCGAAGCGCAGCTTCTCCTCCATGGCGATCGGCACGATCAGCACGACGTCCATCGTCACATTGTCGCCCGGCATCACCATCTCGACGCCGTCGGGAAGCGTGACGATGCCGGTCACGTCCGTCGTGCGGAAGTAGAATTGCGGACGGTAGTTGGTGAAGAACGGCGTGTGGCGGCCGCCCTCTTCCTTGGTGAGGATATAGGCCTCGGCCTTGAACTTGGTGTGCGGCTTCACCGAGCCCGGCTTGCACAGCACCTGGCCGCGCTCCACGTCCTCGCGCTTCGTGCCGCGCAGCAGGCAGCCGACGTTGTCGCCCGCCTCGCCCTGATCGAGGAGCTTGCGGAACATCTCGACGCCCGTCACCGTCGTCTTCGTCGTCGGACGGATGCCGACGATCTCGACTTCCTCGCCGACCTTCACCACGCCGCGCTCGATGCGCCCCGTCACCACCGTGCCGCGGCCCGAAATCGAGAACACGTCCTCGACCGGCATCAGGAAGGGCTGATCCTTCGGCCGCTCCGGCTGCGGAATATATTTGTCGACCTCCGCCATCAGCTTCAGGATCGCGTCATGGCCGATCTCGGGATTCTTGCCCTCGAGCGCGCACAGCGCCGAACCCTTGACGATCGGAATGTCGTCGCCCGGGAACTCATACTTGCTGAGCAGCTCGCGCACTTCGAGCTCGACGAGCTCCAGAAGCTCCGGATCGTCGACCATGTCGACCTTGTTCAAGAACACGACGAGCGCCGGCACGCCGACCTGGCGGGCGAGCAGAATATGCTCGCGGGTCTGCGGCATCGGGCCGTCGGCCGCCGAAACGACGAGGATCGCGCCGTCCATCTGCGCCGCGCCGGTGATCATGTTCTTCACATAGTCGGCGTGGCCGGGGCAGTCGACGTGGGCGTAGTGACGGTTCTGCGTCTCATATTCGACATGCGCCGTCGAAATGGTGATGCCGCGCGCCTTCTCTTCCGGCGCCTTGTCGATCTGGTCATAGGCCGTAAAGGTCGCCCCGCCCGTCTCCGCCAGAACCTTGGTGATCGCCGCCGTCAAAGACGTCTTGCCATGGTCGACGTGCCCAATCGTCCCAATGTTGCAGTGCGGCTTCGTGCGTGAAAACTTTTCCTTGGCCATGATCCTCGTTCCGAGTGGTCACGAGCCCGTCGCTCGCGCGCGGCGAGGCTTTAAGGGCAATGACGGCGGAGGGCAAGGGGTCGCGGCTCTCCGGTCACGGATCGCCGTTGTCCGCCACGATCCAGTTCGCGGCGAGCATATGAAAGTCCTTGAACGTCAATTCCTGCGGCTCCAGCTTCCGGACCCGCAATATGTCCGGCAAATCCGCTTGAAATCTTTTGAATTCGGCTGCTATCGCCCGACCCCCCGGGACGCGCGCATCCCCGGCCTCGTCCCGAAACCAAGTCGCGATCTCCTCGACAAGCCGGTCGATTTTCCCCTCATGCGCATGAATATCCTGCCCGGCGATGTCCGAGATGAATTGCTGATAGCGATATTTCTGTCGGTCGAAGATGAGCGCCTTCTTTCTCGAACGTTTAGGTCCGAAATTGCGCGCGCCCAGGAAAAGGCCCAGTTCAAGGGGCATGTTGAAGCGCGGTAAACCCGACGCCGCGTCCAGTTCAGTGTTGGAAATATCATGGACGCCATATCGGCATTCGCCAATAATGCGGCATATCTTCTCGATCCGCGCTTCGCCGCCATCGTCGTTTTCTCTAGCGCAACGCGGCGTATAGCCGGACCTCACGACAGTGAAGACGATGGCCTGAAAAAACTCTTCATAGTCCGGCGAAAACGGACAATTGATAAAAACGTCCTTATCCTTCATCCAGCCCGCTTGGCGGCGCGCACCATGGCGATGGCGTCGCGGATTTCCTTGGCCGAGAAATGCGTCGCCCCGCTTTTCGGCTTCAATATGCGCACGCCGTCTTTGGTCACGCCAAGAACCTTGGGCGTGTTTGTGAGCGCGCTGGCCGCAAGCTTGCGGACTTCGCTAGCGCCGAGGGTTTTCTTGGAGCCTTTCGCCATGAGGAGATAATGGCCCGCCTTCCCGCGCTTCGCAACCGGCCCCGCGCGGCCGCGACTAAAGCGCTGCGCGTTGAAATCGCCGCCGCGCGCGCCAACTGGTTGTGTGGCGGGGCCTAAATGCGGCGTTAGAAATTGCGCTACGATTTCTTTGACGATCCGGTCGATTGGGCGTTCGCCGCCCTCTTCGCCTTGCTCACCCTCGCCGCGTGGGGAGTGCGGCTTTGGGAGCCGTCGATCGGCGGTCCGTTCACACAACTGGCGCTGAACTTCGCCGCGCTGATCGTCATCCTGCTCGCCGCGCAATATCTGTGGCGCGCCTGGTTTCCGAATTACCCTTTTGGCGTCGGGCCGGCCTGGAGGCGGTTCGCCGCCTATCCGCTGCGCCAATTCATCTATGCGGCCGCGGGCCTGCTCGTCGTCAGCAGCGGAGTCGAAGCGATATTCAGCGGCGTTTCGTTTGACGTCATGGGCGTCTCGACAGGATCGCCGGGTCTGGCGGACGAAGGCTTCGCCGACGCCGCACGCGCGATGAACCGGATCGCCGCCTTCGCGCTCCCGGCCGGATTGGTCGCCTATCTGGGCTTCGTCGCTTTGGCCGGACCGGCGCGGCGCGCGACGTCCACGGCGCTTGTCGCCGCCGCGCCGCAACGGCGGGCGTTGGCGCTCTCGCCGGAGTCGGCTCTGGTCGGGCATGATCTTGGCCGTCGCATCCGCCTTATGGGTTGGATCGGATTCTGGCTGGATTTCATCCTGGCGTTCCTGACCGCCCCGCTCCTCGCCTTTGGCGCGGTAGGCCAATCCATCAGCTCCACCGTCTGGGTGAGCGATCCGATCCATTGGGGGTATTTCGGACTGGGACTCCTATTCGCTTCGCTGTTCCTGGATCTCTTTTCGACGATCGCCTCCGGCAGGCTGATGCGCGATCCGGCGAGCATGCTCGCCGCCGATCAGCCGGCGGCGCTCTGGTTTCTGGGCGCAAGTTCGCTCGTCAATGTGCTTGGCTCGGTGGTCTCGTTCATCGGCGTCGGCTTGAGCATCGCCCTGCTTGTCGCCAAGACCGTGTCGCAGCCGCCGGGGATCGCGATTACCGATCCGGACAGGATCGTGCGCGCGCTCGACGTCTTCATCTTAATGGCGAACTTTAACTTGCTTCTTGCTCATTTCATTGGAGCTGGGGCTGCGGTCTGGCTCAGCATGCAGGCGCTGAAGGCGCGGCACAAATTCGCTTTCGGACTGGGATGAGGAGCAAGCGACCGGCAAGAAAGCGCCCGACGGAGCCCCGATCGATCGCCGCGACTGAAGGCGAGCCGGGATTTAACGAAGGAGAGCATCCTGGCTCGCGCCCGCCTGGAGCCTATTCTTCGTAGACGACTGCGCCCCCGACGATGGTCGTCCTGACCACGCCCTGCAGCAGCGCCCCATCGAACGGGGTGTTCTTGGAGCGCGAGTGGAGCGCTCCGGGATCGACGACGAAGGGCGCGTCAGGATCGAAACGGATGATGTCCGCCGGGGCGCCTTTCTGCAGCCTGCCCTGCCGCAATCCCAGAATTTCCGCCGGGCGCGACGTCATCGCTTCGAGCAGACGCGTCAGCGGGACGTCGCCCGAATGCACGAGCCGAAGTCCCGCCGCGAGCATCGTTTCGAGGCCGATCGCCCCATATTCGGCTTCCGCGAAAGGCAGCCGTTTGGTTTCGACGTCCTGCGGGTCATGGTCGGAGACGATGACGTCGATCAGGCCTTCGCCCAGCGCGCCAACGAGCGCCTTACGTTCATCCTCATGGCGCAAGGGCGGTCGGAGCTTGAGGAAGGTGCGGTAGTCGCCGATGTCGTTCTCGTTCAGCGTCAGATGATTGATCGAGGTCCCGCAGGTGACGGCCAAGCCCTCGTCCTTGGCTCTGCGCAATGCGTCCAGCGCAAGCGTCGTCGTCACGATCGCCGAGTGATAGCGCGCGCCGGTCAGCGCGACGAGCCGCAAGTCGCGATCGAGCATGATCGCCTCCGCTTCACGCGGCGCGCCGGATAGGCCGAGCCGAAGCGCAAATTCGCCTTCGTTCATGACGCCGACGGAAAGGTCGGGGTCTTGGGCGAAATGAATGACGAGCGCATCGAAATCGCGCGCATAGGTGAGCGCGCGCCGCATGACGAGCGCGCTTCGCACCGAGCGCGCGCCGTCGCAGAAGGCCACCGCGCCCGCCTGCCGCAGCAGCCCCAGCTCGGCGATCTCCTTGCCCTCGCGGCCTCTGGTCAGCGCCGCCATCGGCGCGACGCGGACGCGCCCGGTGTCGCGCGCACGGCGCAAAACGAAATCGACGACGGCGGGGTCGTCGACGGGCGGCGCCGTCGCCGCGGTCGACACGATTGTCGTCACGCCGCCCGCCGCGGCCGCGAGAGTCGCGCTGGCGATGGTTTCGCGATGCTCCGCCCCCGGCTCGCCGACGAAGGCCTGCATGTCGATGAGGCCCGGCGCGACCACGTCGCCGGCGCAGTCGATGACGCGCGCGCCTTCGGGAGCGTCGCCCTGTCGAACGGATTCGCCGAGCTCCGCGATGACCCCGTTTATCGTCGCCAGACCGCCGCGCATTTGGCGACCCGAGCCGGGATCAATCAGCCTTGCGTTGAGAAGGAACAGCGGCGCTGGAGCTTGTGGCGGCGACATGGCGTCTGCTTAGGCCATTTCTCGGACGTTGAAAATGCGCCCGGGCCACGGGATATTGGGGTTGAACTCGTCCCGGCAGCGCCTAGCTACCGCGAGTTGGGGCTACGAGCGGCGCGTGCGCCCCTGGGAGAACGTATGCGTTCCCTCAGCCCTCCAGAATCTCCTCTCGCGCCAAATTTGGCGGGAGGCGAAGGACGCCCTGATCTTCCGGCGATGATGAACGCCGCCTTCGACGGAATCATCGCGCTCGACGAGCGCGGCGCGGTGCGCTCCATCAGCGCCGAGGCGGCGTCGCTGTTCGGCTACGCGCCTGGCGACGTCATCGGACGGGATTTCAGCATGCTGACGGCGGAGGCGAGCCAACGTCGCCGCGACGATCTGCGCCGGGGACCGCCAAGCATTCGCCGACGGATCGACGGCTTGCGCGAGGACGGCTCCGTCTTTCCCGTGGAGCTCGTCGTCAGCGAAGTCGCCTGCGACGGAGAACGGCTGTTTATCGCTTTGGTCCGCGATCTCAGCTCCAGGCGCAGCTTCGAGCAGGGGGTTCAGGAGCTTCAGGCCAACCGCCTTGAACTGATTGAGAATATGGCGGCCGGATTGGCGCATGAGCTGAAGCAGCCTTTGACGGCCATCGGCGCCTATCTCAATTTCGCGCGTCGGCGTCTGAACGAAAAAGTCCTCTCGATCGAGAAGGTCGAGGAGATGTTGGACAACGCCGATGCGCAAGTCTTTCGCGTCGCGGAAATCATGGACAATCTTCGCCAGTTCATCGCGCGCGGAGAAACCTCGAAAGCTCCCCAAAGTCTGAACGCCGTCATCCGAACCGCCTGCGAATTCACCGATGCGCTGGCCAAGGAACATCATGTCAAAACCGCGATCGACCTCGAAGCGTCGCCGGACACGGTGGTGATCAACAAAGTTCAGATTCAGCAGGTCGTCGTCAATCTTAAGCGCAACGCCGTCGAGGCGATGCAAGACAGCGAGCGGCGCGAGATGAGGGTGTCGACTCGGCTCGTTGGAGGCAATCTCATTCGCGCCGATGTCGCGGACACCGGGCCTGGATTGCCCGAGGAGATCAAAGACAGGCTCTTCGAGCAGTTCACGACGACGAAGCCGCACGGTCTGGGCGTCGGACTCTCCATTTCGCGCTCGATCGTCGAAGCGCATAACGGGAAGATCTGGGCGGAGCCCAACCCCGGGGGCGGAACCATCTTCAGCTTCGTATTGCCTCTGGAACATCGCTGACCGGTCGGTCAGGCGGAGCGGCGGCGCCGCCGGATCGGCGGCGCCGAGGCCGTCGCCGGCGCTGGCGCAGTCGGCGCGCTTGCCTCCTGCCGCGCCGCGCAAAAAAGCGCCGAGGCCGTTCTGAAAAAAACAAGAGATCGTTAGGAGTCGTTATGGTTAAGCACGGATGAACTGCTATTGTCGTGCGTTGCGCATCCGTTCAGAGCGTCATTCGAACCCAGCCGTTGGGGCCAGCTTCGGGGAGAGACGGCGTCGTGTTGAGCTTTGAGAATGTCGGCTTGCGCTATGGCGTCGGCGCCGAAACCCTCCGAGACGTGAATTTTCAGATCGAACCGCGTTCTTTCCAGTTCCTGACCGGCCCGTCAGGCGCTGGCAAGACCACCTTGATGCGATTGATCATCATGGCGCTGCGGCCGACGCGCGGGTTGATCAACATCTTCGGCAAGGACACGGCGGCTCTCAGCAATGCAGACGTCGCGGCGACGCGCCGCAAAATCGGCGTCGTCTTCCAGGACTTCCGCCTTTTGGATCATCTGACGCTCTACGAAAACGTCGCCCTGCCCCTGCGCGTGCTCGGCCGCGAGGAGTCGACCTATCGCGCCGAGGTGGTCGAACTGTTGCGCTGGGTGGGCCTCGGCGAGCGCGCGCATGCGTTCCCGACCATCCTTTCGGGCGGCGAGAAGCAGCGCGCGGCGATCGCCCGTGCGCTGATTTCGCAACCCAAACTGCTGCTGGCCGATGAACCCACGGGCAATGTCGACCCGACTCTCGCGCGCCGGATCCTGCGCCTCTTCATCGAGCTCCACCGATCCGGAACCGCCGTCATTATCGCCACTCATGACTTGAGCCTCATGGACCAGTATGAAGACGCGCGGCGTCTTGTGCTTGCCGACGGCCGGCTTCACATCTTCGAATGAGCAGACGATAGCCCTGATGCGATTTTGGTCCTCGATTCGCCCGGCCGCGTCCGATGTCGACGAAGACGCCGAAGAGATTCCGTCGCAAAGCGCGCTGGTGCCCGCCGATTCCGTCGCCGGCCGCTCGCTCGTCATCGTCATCGCGATCATGACCTTCCTCGCCGCGCTCGCCGCGAACGTCGCCATTCTCGTCGCGGATGCGAGCGTCGAATGGCGCGGCGACGTCGCGCGCGAAGCGACCGTGCAGGTGCGTCCGGTTCCCGGCCGCAACATCGAGACCGATGTTAGGGACGCGGCGGAGGCGATGCGGCGAGCGCCCGGCGTGCGGGAAGCGCGAGTCTACGCCAAGTCGGAATCCGAGGCGTTGCTGACGCCCTGGCTCGGCGAGGGCCTGAATCTTTCTGAGCTGCCCACTCCCCGCATGATCGTGCTGAAGCTCGACGCCGAAAATCGGGCGGATATGGACAAGTTGCGCATGGAGCTCGAGCGCGCCGTTCCTAACGCCGTGCTCGACGATCATCACGTCTTCATCGAGCGTCTCGGCGATATGGCGCGCGCGGCCGTGGCCATCGCCGCCCTCATCTTCGTTTTTATCCTCGCGGCCATGGCCGTCGCCGTGGCCTCGGCCACCCGCGCCGCCGTCGCGACAAACCGCGAAATCGTCGAAGTGCTCCATATCGTTGGCGCGGCCGACTCGTTCATCGCGCGCGAATTTCAGCATCGCTTCATGGCGCTCGGCTTTCGCGGCGCGCTGATCGGCGGCGGCGGCGCCATCGCTTTTTTCGCCCTGGCGCAGTTCTTCGTGCGGCGGTGGCGCGCGACCGGCGGCGGCGATCAGATGGAGGCCATGTTCGGCGATTTCACCATTGGCGCAAGCGGCTTCGTCGTCATCGTTCTGCTCGCTGGCGGCGTCGCCGCGCTGACCGGCTATCTCTCGCAGTTCATCGTGCTGCGCCACCTGCAGCGGCTCGGTTAAGCGCATTCGCCCAAATCGGCCTCGCCGATAACATCGGCGCAGAAATACCCCTATAGTCGCATCAGAATCGCGCCTCGCGCGTTCTGGTCAGAAAGCATGGGCGAAGGACTCCACGATTGTCGACCCCCGCACGTCAGGGAGTGAGGAATGGGTAGCGCCGTCCGCAAGGCCGCCTGCGCCATCCTCGCTGGCGGCGCTTTTCTCGCCGCGGCGCTCCTCTTGGGTTTTGTCGGCTTCGCGCTGTCGCTGCCGCGAGAGGAGTTCTCCATTCCGGTGCAGGCCGAAGGCGTGGTCGCGCTGACCGGCGGCTCGGATCGCGTGCTCGACGCGGCGACCCTTCTCGCCAGCGGCCAGGCGCGCCGCATGCTGATCACCGGCGTCAATCCCTCAACGCGCAGCTCCTTGCTGGCGAAAATACTGCCCATGTCGCGCGAACTCTTCGATTGCTGCGTCGACCTCGGCTACCAGGCGCTCGACACCGCCGGCAACGCCAAAGAGACGCGCGATTGGGCGCGCGAGCACAATATCACCCGCACGCTCATCGTCGTCACCTCGAACTACCACATGCCGCGCGCGCTGGTGGAAATCTCAGCCGCCTTGCCGAAGGTCGAGCTCTATCCCTTTCCGGTCGTCAGCGAACATATCGACGTCGCCGACTGGATCAGCGATCTGCGCGTCGCCCGTTTTGTCGGGAAGGAATATATGAAATACATAGGATCGCTGCTGCGCACCAAGCTGTTCAAGGAATATGAGGAGTCGGAGCCTCCCCCGCAGCTTCGCCACAGCGTCGCATCTGAGTGAAATCTTGTTTCAACGCCACTTGGCGCCGTAAAAGCGCGCCACGCCCCTTCACCCAGATCTCGCCCAATGCTCCTCCTGCGCTCCCTCATTTTCCAGATCGTGTTCTTCCTGAACATGTTCACGCTCATGATCGTCTGGCTGCCGGGCCTGTTGATGCGGCGCCAGATCAACCAGGAGCTTGGTCGCACCTGGGGGCGCACGACGCTCTGGCTGCTCGACAAGATCTGCGGGGCTAAGATCGATTGGCGAGGTCTCGAGAATATCCCGAAAGGCGCGGTGATCGTCGCCTGCAAACATCAGTCGATCTGGGAGACCTTCGTTCTGCCGATCCGGTTTCCCGACTTCAGCTATATTCTGAAGCACGAACTGATCTGGCTGCCTTTTTTCGGCTGGTACCTGCTGGCGGCCGAGCAGATCGCCATCGATCGCGCCAAGGGCGGCAAGCTGCTGCCGCAGCTGATCGCCAAATCCAAGAAGATTTTCGCCCAGGGCCGGCAGCTCTTCATTTTTCCCGAAGGCACGCGCCGCCCGGCCGGCGCGCCGCCGCAATATAAGTTCGGCATCGCGCATCTTTACGCGGCGACCGAAACGCCGGTGCTTCCCGTCGCCGTGAATTCCGGCCTGTTTTGGCCGCGCCGCTCGTTCCTCGTCCGGCCAGGAACCATCGTGATCGAGTTCCTGCCCTTGATCGCGCCGGGCATGGAGCCGCGTGAATTTTTCGACAAGCTCTCGACGGAGATCGAGACCGCGTCCGACCGATTGATCGCCGAAGCGCTGGCGAAAGACCCGTCGCTTGAGCCAGTCGTCGCAAAAGGCCGTGCGAGCGCTGAAAGTATGGCGCCGGCGCAGGAATGAAGGACGCGGCATTCTCCGGCCGACTCTAAAGAGTGTCCTGTTCAAGGTTGAGACGCCGCTCGACCCGCCGAAGACGCGCTTCAAATTCGCTGATAAGGACGCCGCGGCCGATCGCGGACGGATGATGTTCGATCACCGCTCGGCGCAATCCGACGATCTGCTCGCTTAGGTCCTTTCGCGTTGCATCGATTTTGGCGTCGAGCGACGTCAGATCCGAAGCGACATCGGCGCGCAAGGCGCGCGATTCATCAACTTCCGCGCGCATGTCGCGAAGCAGCTGCGGGATCGGACTTTCGGGCGGCTCGGCCAAAATATTTGCCCGTTTCTGCGTGCGCCTAACCCCCCGCCGTGCCCGTCAGCGCTTGCGGCGCCACAAGCAGCGGATATTCCGCCTCGACGATGTAGGGGCCGCCCCCCACGGAATCGCGCGACGAATAGAGCACGAAGCGCTCCGCGGTGAAGCGCAACGGCGGGAAATAGCCGCGCGCGCCGAGATAGGCGGCGACGGCGCCGGCGCTGGCGCCGCGCAGACGCGCGAGCGTCACATGCGGAATGAATTTGCGCGGCTCGGGCGGCGCGCCGAGCCGGCGCAACAGCCGCTCCTGCTCCGCCTGCATGTCCATGAGACTCGGCTCCAGCCGCGCGCGCGCGACGATGGCGCGGGGCTTGTCGCCGCCAAACGACGTCAGCTGGTCGAAGGTGACGACGACTTCCGGACGGCGGATGAAGGAGAGCGCATTCGCCGCGTCGCGCGCGAAAGCGTCGTCGACGTCGCCGATGAAGCGCAAGGTGACATGATAATTCTCAACGTCGATCCAGCGGGCGCCGGGGATTCCGCCGCGCAGACGCGCGAGGCTTTCGGCGATTGAGCGGGGAATCTCCAGGGCCGTAAATAGTCTGGGCATCACATCCTCCCCAAGCGGGATCGCGCAGCCTCATTGCGCGCGCGAGGTCCTACGCGCCCCCATGGAAACGAGCGTTCTTTCAACATAGGGTGCGATTTTTTTGACGATCTTCGCCACGCCGACGGCGTTGGGATGAATGCCGTCCGATATGAGGAGCGCGGGCGAGCCCCAGACGCCTTCCAAGATAAAGGGCACAAGCGGCGCCTCATGTTTGGCGGCAAGATCCGGATAAATCGAATCGAATTCCTTCTTGTAAGCTTGCCCGTGATTCGCGCTCGAGACCATCGCCGTCAGCACCGGGCGAACGCCTTTCTGCTTTAAGGTCGCAAGAATCCGATCGAGATTGGCGCGCGTAATTTTTGGATCGTGCCCGTTCAGCATGTCATTCGCGCCGAGCTCGACGACGGCGATGTCGAACGGCCCGGCGCCAAGCGTATAGTCGAGGCGCGCGAGCCCGGTCGTCGTCGTGTCGCCGGAAACGCCCCCCTGGACGACCTCGACATTATATCCGTCCTCGCTCAGGCGTCTCTTGAGTTGCGCCGGAAGCGAATCCGCGGCGTCGATGCCGGGCCCCGCCGTCAGGCTGTCGCCAAACGCCAGGATTCGCACGGGTTCGGCGCGCGCGGGCGTCAGCGCGATGGTCAGCAGGGCCAAGGACGCGAGAGCCGCGGCTTGGAGAGGACGGCGGAAAGCGCAATAAGGCGACTGGACTGTGGGCGTCGAACGCGGCGCATCAATCAAGGTTTTACTCCGTGCGGCGACAAGTCATCGAAGTTGAAGGCGTTGATCTCACGCTCGGCGAAGGCGCCGCCCGCGTGCATGTGCTCAAGACCGTCAGCCTGAGCGTTGCGCGGGGCGAAACTGTCGCTCTACTGGGACCCTCCGGCTCGGGCAAATCGACTTTGCTCATGACCCTCGCCGGATTGGAGCGACCCGACGCCGGAAGCGTCAGGATTGACGGGCGCGATCTTGGCGCCCTTTCGGAAGACGCGCTCGCGCGTTTCCGCGGAGAAAACATAGGGATCGTCTTCCAGTCTTTCCAGCTGATCCCCACCATGACGGCGCTGGAGAATGTCGCCATTCCACTGGAGCTCGCCGGGAAATCAGACGCGATCGCGCGGGCCGAGGCCGAGCTTGCGGCGGTCGGGCTCGCCGAGCGCATCGCCCACTACCCGGCTCAGCTTTCCGGAGGCGAGCAGCAGAGGGTCGCGCTCGCCCGGGCGCTCGCGCCCGACCCGCTGATTCTCGCGGCGGACGAGCCCACGGGCAATCTCGATTCGGAAACCGGGGCGGCGGTGATCGAACTCATTTTTGCGCAACAACGCCGCCGCGGGGCGACGCTTGTGCTCGTCACCCATGATGCGGCGCTCGCCGCGCGCTGCAGCCGACGCGTTCTGCTGCGCTCGGGCCGCATCGAGGCGGGCGAGCGGGCGCCGTCATGAAGCCGATGCGCTTCGCCGCCCTGCCCTTCGCCTTGCGCTTCGCCCTGCGCGACCTGCTTGGCGACCCGCGCGGCTTTGGCGTCTTCATCGCCTGCATCGTGATTGGCGTCGCCGCGATCTCCGGCGTCTCCGGCCTTTCACGCTCATTGGCGCAGGGGCTCGCGCGGGAAGGCCGAACGATCTTGGGCGGCGACGCCTCCTTCAGCCTCGTTTCGCGGGAGTTTTCGCCGGAGCAACGCGCCTTCTTCGAGGCGCGCGGCCGGCTTTCCGAAATTTCGCTGATGCGGGCGATGGCCCGGCGCGACGACGGCGAGGCCGCGCTGGTGGAGATCAAAGCCGTCGATCCGGCGACTTACCCAACTTTCGGCGCGGTCGCGCTCGATCCCGACATGCCCTTGGCGGAGGCGCTGCAGGAACGAAACGGGCTGCCGGGCGTCGCGGTCGATCCGATGCTGCTCGCGCGCCTCGACGCCAAGCTCGGCGACGCCGTGATGATCGGCGTTTCGCGCTTCACGCTGCGCGCAGTGCTGCGCAGCGAACCCGACAAGCTCGCGGGCGGCATCGGCTTCGGGCCGCGCGTTCTAATGACGCGCGCCGCGCTCTCAGACGCGGAACTGGCGACGCCGGGCTCGATCGTGCGGCATGTCGTTCGCGTCACGCTCCGCGAAGGCGCCGACGCCGACCTCAAGGCGTTCGCCGCCGACGCCGCCAACGCCTTTCCGCAAGCCGGATGGGAGTCGCGCACGCGGGACGCCGTCTCGCCGCAGTTCTCGCGCAATCTCGACCGGTTCGCCCAACTGCTCACCCTCGTTGCGCTCACCGCCCTCGTCGCCGGCGGCGCCGGCGTCGCGAACGCGGTACAGGGCTTCGTCGAGCGCAAGCGCGCGCAATTCGCGATTTTGAAGGCGCTCGGCGCCGAGGGCTCTCGGGTCTTCAGGATCGCCCTCGCCCAGGTTCTGGCGGCGGCGTCTTTCGCCATCCTGCTGGGGCTCGTCGCCGGCGCGGCGATTCCCTGGGGCGCGGCGCAAGCGCTGCGCGATCTCGCCGACCTCCCCGTGTCGGCGTCGCTCGACGCGCAAGGCGCGCTCTATGGCGCTCTGTACGGGCTGCTCGTCGTCCTCGTTTTCGCGCTTGTTCCTCTCGGCCGCGCGCATGAAGTTCCGGTAGCGGCGCTGCTGCGCGACGACCGGCGGGGCGCGACGCTCGCACGCTACCGCGCCGGCGCAGGGGCCGCGGCGATCGCGCTCGCCGTCCTCGTCATGGCCACGTCCTTCGACATGAAGCTCGGCGCGGCCTATGTCGCCGCCGCTGTCGCGGCCTTCGCCCTGCTGCGCGGCGCGGCTTGGGTCGCGATGCGGCTGGCCCGCGGCCTTCCGCGTTCGCGCGACGCGCGGCTGCGGTTCGCGCTCGCCAATATCTGGCGGCCGAAAAGCCTGACGCCGGCGCTGATGATCTCGATCGGCCTGACGCAAACCCTGCTCGTTTCGCTCGCGCTGGTGGAAGGCGCGATCCACAAGGAGCTGGCGCGCGCCGACGCCGGCGAGATTCCCAATTTCTTCTTCATCGACGCGCCGAAGGCGCAAACCGAGGCCTTTGTTGATTTCCTCTCCGCGGAGGCGCCCGGCGCCCGCATCGAACATGTGCCGATGATGCGGGGGCGCATCGTCGCGGTGAAAGACGCGCCGGTCGAGAAGATCGCCGTGGCCGACGACGCCAAATGGGCGCTCGAAGGCGACCGCGGCGTGACGTTCTCCCCCACAATTCCGACGAACTCCGCGCTCGCGGAAGGCGAATGGTGGCCGGCGGATTACGTCGGTCCGCCGCTCGTGTCGCTGGAGCAGAAGGTCGCCGAAGGATTGGGCCTGACCATCGGCGACTCGATCCGAGTCAATGTGCTCGGCCGGGAGGTGACGGCGAAGGTCGCCAATCTGCGCCGGGTGGATTGGCGCAGTTACGCCATCAACTTCATCATGGTGTTTTCGCCCAATGTTTTTACCGGGGCGCCCTACACCGAGCTCTTCACCGTCGCCTATGGCGCGCCATCGGTCGCGGCGCGCGACGCTAAAGACGCGCGGCTCGCGCGAGAGACGGCGAAACGCTTTCCGAGCATCGTTTCGGTGCGCGTCAAGGACGCGCTGGCGGCGATCGACAAGATCGCCGGACAATTGGCGCTGGCCGCGCGCGCCGCGGCAGGTCTCGCCATCGTTACGGCGGCGCTGGCGCTGGCGAGCGCGTTGGCGAGCGGCCAGCGCGCAAGGCTGCACGATTCGGTGGTGCTGAAGACTCTCGGCGCGACCCGACTCTGGCTGGCCACAGCCTACGCTCTGGAATTTGGACTCGTCGGCCTCGCCGCCTCGCTGATCGCGGTCGCCGCCGGATCCGCCGCCGCCTACGCGATGACGACGATCCTCATGAAGCTCGATTTCGCCTTCCTGCCCTGGACCACGGCGCTGATCTCGCTCGCCACTCTCGCCGTCACTATCGCCCTCGGCCTCGCCGGCTCCTGGCGGGCGCTCTCCAGACGTCCCGGACCGGAACTGCGCCAGCCTTAGGCGGAGAGCGACGGCTCGACGATGAAGGGAAACGCGCCCTCGACGATCGCGCCATCCGTCGCCAGCACACGGTAATCGACCTCATAAAGTCCGGGCTGCAGAACCGGCGTGTCGAGGATCAACTCTTTGGAGGCTCGCTTCTGCGTCGCTTTGGCGATCACCAGGCCGTTTCTGCTCTTGAGCGTGATCGTTGAGATGACGGCGTCAGCCTTCCCTTCAAACACCAGCCTGATTTGACGCACAGGCTTGATGACCCGCTGTCTTGACGCCGGGAACGACTCGACGAGGAACTGATGATGAGCCAGCGCGGCCGTCGCGGAGCACAACCCGAGCCCGGCGGCGAGGACCGCCGCCCAAGCGCAACTTGTTAACTTCATTGTCGTTCTCCTGGCCAGCGCACCGACGCCCGCCTTAGATGCCTGGAGAAATAACTTTCCCTCGCGCGATTTGTTCGAGCGCGAGCGCACGCAAAAGGCGCGGCGGCGCGACAGAAAATTTGCGCGAAATTCGTCAACGGCTACGCCGCCTTGCCCTTTGCGCTGCGCCGCCTTGCCCTTTGGGCTGCGACCTCCTAAAACGCTTCAGCGTCGACGGTCCGCCGGGCGGCGCCTATTGCGTCATGCGCCACATGCGCGACGCGCCGTCAGCGGAACCCAATCTTGTCCGACAAGAACGCCCTCTCCTGGCCGAATTTCGCGGTGTCGATTCTCGGCGGCGTCGCAGCGGCCGTGATCTTCGCCGTCGTCGCGCGCGGCGGCTTCGGCGGACTCCTCATAGCGCATCTCGCGCCCCTGCCGATCATGATCGTCGCCTTCGCCTTCGGCCTGATTCACGGGGCGACGTCGGCGATACTCGCATCGATCATCCTGACCTTCTGGCCGCATCCGGTGATCGGCATGGGATATGCGCTGCTGATCGCCGCGCCGGCCTGGTGCGCCGTCTATGCAGCGCTTGGCGCGCCGCGTGGCGGCCGGGACAGGCTGACGCGCAATCTGCCGGGATGGGCGGCGCTCGCGCCAGCGACCTTTCTGGCGATGGCGATCATTCTCTGGCTGATCGTCGCCACCCTCGCGTTCGGATCGCTCGACGAAGCGCTGAATCCGATCCGGGCGCGCGCCTTCATCCTGCTCGACATTATGGTGAAGGAGCGCGACCTTAGCGATAAGATCGATCCGACGACGCTTTCCGGGTCCGTCGCGCGCGCCGTTCCCGCCTTTCTCGCCGGCTACGGCCTGCTGATCCACGTCATGAATTTGTGGCTCGCCGCAAGAATCGCGGAAGCGTCCAAGCTGCTCGGCCGGCCCTGGCCGGACATCGCCAATGAATTCCGTCTGCCGAAGCCGGTGGGCGGCCTGTTTCTGAGCGGAATCGCACTGGCCTTCTTCCAGGGACTCGCCGGCGCGATCGGACTGGTGCTGGCGACGACCATGGGGCTGCTCCTTGCATTCCAAGGGCTCGCCGTCGCGCATGTCTACCTGCGCGGCTCGCGCTCAAGCGCCCTGGTGCTGGCGATCATCTATTTCACGCTCGGACTTTTGGGGTGGCCCCTCCTGTTTTTCGCCGCGCTCGGCGTCGCCGACCTGATCTTCAACTATCGCGTCCGAAAGACGGACGCCGGGCCCACCGCGATGCAAAAACCGGATTGACTTTCTCCCGGTTTTTCTCGACATAGCCCGCAATCTCGGAGAAGTAGCAAAGATGGACGTCATTCTGCTGGAACGCGTGGCCAAGCTCGGCCAGATGGGCGAGACCGTGCGCGTGCGCGATGGCTACGCCCGTAATTTCCTGCTGGCGCGCGGCAAGGCGCTGCGCGCGACGGAAAACAACAAGAAGCATTTCGAGACGCAGCGGGCGCAGATCGAGGCGCGCAATCTCGAGGCTAGGAAAGAAGCCGAAGCCGTCGCCGAAAAGCTCAACGGACAAAGCTTCAACATCATTCGCCAGGCGGGCGAGAGCGGCCAGCTCTACGGCTCGGTTTCGGCGCGAGATATCGCCGAGGCGGCGACCGCGGGCGGCTTCTCGGTCAATCGCGATCAGATCGTCCTGGTGCACCCCATCAAAACCCTCGGCCTTCATCAGACGCCCGTGCATCTGCATCCGGAAGTCGATGTGAAGATCACGATCAACGTGGCCCGCTCGGAAGAAGAGGCCGAGCGGCAGGCGCGCGGCGAAAGCGCGACGATCAGGGAAGAGACGTCGATGGACGATCTCGGCCTCGAGGTCGGCGCGGCGCTGGCGGAAGCCGGCGACGTCGAGATGTAAGCTCTCTAAGCGCCCACGCGTCCATCGCCGGCGGCCCTTCGGCCGCCGGTTTCGTTTTCCCGGGCCCTTCTCTGATTCTCTTCAAATGCAAGAAGAGTCGGATGCGCGCCGAACGAATCTTTTTCACCATGTGGAAAAGACTCGCTTCTCGCTGCGGCGGACAAAAGGCTCTGGCGGCGCCGACGCGTTAATGTATTGTTAACGGCGTCTCAGGCTCGCGCGTCGCGTTCGCAGCCCGGAACAGTCTCAAACAAGTCCGATCATCGATGCCACCAATCGAACAATTGGCGGGCCGGCGCGCGTTTCAGGTCGCGCAGCCGGACGCGCCCGCCTATCGCGCGCCGCCGCACAATATCGAGGCCGAGCAGGCGCTGCTCGGCGCAATTCTCGTCAACAATGACGCGTTCGACAGAGTCTCGGACTTTTTAAGGCCCGAGCATTTTTCCGAGGATTTGCACCGGCGCATCTATGAAATCGCGGCGCAGCTCATTCGCGCCGGCAAGCTCGCGACCGTCGTGACGCTGAAGACGTTCCTCGCCGACATCGAGCTTCCGGCCGGCGTGACGATCCAGGGCTATCTGGCGCGGCTCGCCGCCGAGGCGACGACGATCATCAACGCCGAAGACTATGGCCGCACCGTTCATGATCTCGCGGTTCGCCGGGAGCTCATCGTCATCGGGCAGGATATCGTCAACACGGCCTATGATTCGCCGATCGATTCGCCGCCGCGCGCGCAGATTGAAGAAGCCGAACGGCAGCTCTATTCGATCGCCGAGACGGGACGCTATGACGGCGGCTTTCAGCGATTCGCCGAAGCGCTCACCACGGCGCTCGACATGGCGAGCAGCGCCTATATGCGCGACGGGCATCTGTCCGGCGTCGCCACGGGCCTGCTCGATCTCGACGAAAAGATGGGCGGCCTGCAAAAATCCGACCTCATCATCGTCGCCGGGCGACCGGGCATGGGCAAGACCGCGCTCGCCACGAATATCGCCTTCAATGTCGCGCGCGCCTATCAATTCGAAGCTGAGCCCGACGGAACGCATAAGACGATCAATGGCGGGATCGTCGGCTTCTTCTCTTTGGAAATGTCGGCCGAACAATTGGCGACGCGCGTCATCGCCGAGCAGTCCGGCGTGCCGAGCTATAAGATTCGCCGCGGCGACATCAACGAAGACGATTTTCGCCGCATCGCCGACGCCGCGCGGGAGATGCAAAGCATTCCCTTCTACATCGATCAGAGCGGCGGCATCTCCATCGCGCAGCTCACCGCGCGGGCGCGGCGCCTCAAACGCCAGAGAGGCCTGGACCTGCTCGTCGTGGACTATCTGCAATTGCTCGCCGGATCGCGCTCTCGCAACGACAATCGCGTGCAGGAGCTCACCGAGATCACCACTGGCCTCAAGGCGCTTTCCAAAGAGCTCAATGTGCCGATCATCGCGCTGTCGCAGCTCTCGCGCCAGGTGGAGAACCGCGACGACAAGCGGCCGCAGCTTTCCGATCTGCGCGAGTCAGGCTCGATCGAGCAGGACGCCGACGTCGTCATCTTCGTTTACCGAGAGGAATATTATCTGCGCAATCGCGAGCCGCGCGAAGGCACTGAAGAACACATCCAATGGATGGCCGAGATGGAGCGCGCGCATGGCCGCGCCGAAGCGATCGTCGGCAAGCAGCGTCACGGTCCGACGGGAACGGTGCAGCTCGCCTTCGAAGCCGAGGTCACCCGCTTCTCCAATCTTGCCGATGAGGACAAGCTGCCGGCGCGCATGTGACGTGAATTCGCATTCGCGGCCTGTCATTCCCGGCAGGCCGGAGGCCTGACCGGGAATCCAGTGCCGATTCAAGAACGCTGGTTTTGCTCAGACTCCCGATCGCGCTCCGCGCGTCGGGAATGACGGCAGGCCAGCTTCGAGCCGCCTGTTACTTGCTGCCGAGGGTCCAAAGGCCCCTGTTCTTATCGAAGCGGAAGCCGGTCGCGTTCTTCAGCTCATCCTTGGTGGCGTTCACGGTCAGCCACCATTTATTGTTGCGTTCAGTGGCCTGCAGATCGCTGAAGGCGACGGCGACATCCTTTTCGCCGATGCCGAGAAAGCCGCCGACCGAGATGATCGCCGCGCTGACCTTGCCGCCGCGATCCAGAACAAGATCCTTGACTTCGCCAAGCTTATTTTCCTGCGGATCGTAGACGTTCTGATTGTGGATGTTCGAAACGAGCAGCGCGTTCTGCGGAAGCGTGGTCAGAAATTGCGGCTGTGCGCCGGCTGTCCCCGTGGTCGAGCGATCCATAGCGCCGGTCGTGGAGCGGTCCATGGCGCCGGCGGGGCGATCGGTCGTGCGATTCATCTGCTCGGCCAAAGCAACGCCTGACAGAGTCGCGATCAGCGCGCCTGCGAGGATGTAGGACTTGAGCATGGCTGTCTCCGTACATGTTGTTAGCGCCACAACGAACGGCCGTTCGTGTGCGCCTAGAACAAGCATCGAAGACCGAAGTTCCAAGCTTCGCGGCAGATATCCAAGGATTCCGGCCCGCGCGCGCTGGAACAGTTCAGCCGATCAAATCGGGTCCCACAGACCGGTGGCCTTGTCGAACTTATACGCGAGGGCCTTCTTCAGCAGCTCCTTCGTCGTATTGAGCGTGAGCCAGGTCTTGTTGTTCTTCTGAGTGATGGTGATCGCGGATACGGGAATCGCAATATGCTTCACGCCGATGCCGAGAAAGCCGCCGACGTTCAGCATCACGGCGTTGATGGAGCCGTCGGCGGAAAACAGCATGTCCGCAATCGAGCCGAGCTTCTTTTCATTGGGATCATAGACCGGCTGCTTGTACCAGGCGGAGACCACCGAACCATAGACCGGCAGCCTCTCGAGCGGCACGACCGCAACGGTTTCGGTTTGCGCTCCCTGCGCGCCGGCCGGAAGCGGCGCGAAAGCGGCAAGAGCGAGCGAGGCTGCGACGATGACGGGTTTCAGCATAGAAAAGAATCCTTCTTGGAACGAGCGGCAGCCGGACTGCGCGCTGCGCGAAACTCTCACGACGCGGCGCCCTTGCTACTTCACCTTCCAGGCGTGTTCGGCCGCATCATATTTGTAGCCGGTCGCCTTCTTCACGATGTCCTTCGTCGTATTGATGGTCAGCCAAGTCTTGTTGTTCTTTTCTGTGACGCTGATGTCGTTGGCCGGAATGGCGACGTGCTTCGCGCCGATGCCGAGAAAGCCGCCGACGTCGAGCATGACGGCGTTGATCTCGCCGCCTGAAAACAGCATGTCGGTGATCACGCCGACCTTCTTATCGTTCAAATCATAGACAGGCTTTTTGTACCAAGCGGAAACCAGCGAGCCATAACGCGGCAACGCTTCCATAGGCACGACGACCTTGCTGTCCGGCGCCGCGGGTTCCGCGCGGACAGGATGGGCGACGGCGATGGCCATGCAGAATGAGAGCGCGACAAGCAAAGTTCTGTTCATTCGACCAATCTCCCCAACGTCCCTGATACGACCGCGATCATAGCTGATTCATCGCGGCAGCACGCCCCAATAATCAAGATCCAGCAGCACCGCCGGGTCGGGCTTGCCGTCGGCGCCGTGGAGCGGAAAATCGGCGCAGGGCTTGTCCTTGGTGGCGACGAGCCGCAGCCGCAAAGCGCCGATATCCTGACGCCCGGGAATCTCCGCCTTCTCCAGAACCTCCGACCAGGCGAAGACCGTGCCCCCGGCGAACAGCGGATTGACGTGGCGTCCGCCGTTCACGGCCGAGATATGGAAGACGTTCTCCAGGCCGTTGAAGGACAACGCCCGGGCGAGGGAAATCACATGGCCGCCGTAGATGATCCGCTTGCCGAAGCGGCCCTGCGCCTCATAGTACTGATTAAAATGGACTTTCGAGTTGTTCTGGTAGAGCCGGGTGGCGAGCTGGTGCTCCGCCTCCTCGACTGTCATGCCGTCGATATGGTCGATTTTCTCGCCCTGTTCGTAATCCCCCCAAAAATAGCGGGAGCCGGCGAGCGCCTTGTCATAGGCGGCGACATTGATCGCCGGCGCCGCCCTGCCAAGCTCGGAAGGGGCGACGGACTTCGGCAGATCGGGCACGACCTCCGGCCCCACGGGCGCGTCGCGGTCCCGCTTCTTCACCATCACCCAGCGCGCATAGCTCAGCACGGTCTCGCCGCGCTGATTGGCGCCCGTCGTGCGCACATAGACGACGCCGGTCTCCTTGTTGGAATTCTCTTTAAGGCCGATGACTTCCGAGGTCGCCGACAGCGTGTCGCCCGGATAGACGGGGATCAGAAATTTGAAATCGGCGTAGCCGAGATTGGCGATGGCGTTGAGCGAGACGTCGGGCACGGTCTTGCCGAGCACGAGATGGAAGACGAGCAGATCGTCGATCGGGGCGCGCTCATAGCCGATCGCCTGCGCGAAGGCGGTCGAGGATTGCACGGCGAAACGCGGCAAATACAGCGCCGTATACAGCGCGACCTCGCCAACCGTGACCGTCCGCGGCGCCGCGTGGCGAATGACCTGGCCGATTTTGAAGTCCTCGAAGAAATTGCCGACGTTGATCTTCGACTTGCTCATGTCCTAACCGTTTGTTGGCGCCAGCTTGCCCAGCGCGTCGAGATAAAGCGCGGGCGCGCCCGCAACGAAAACTGTTTTGACGCGGCCGGTCGCGCCGGCGCGGATCGAAACCGCGCTTTTAGGAGTTCTGAGCGTCGCGGCGATCAGCGCGATCAGCGCCGCATTCGCTCGGCCGTTCTCCGGCGCGGCGCGCACCCGCGCCTTCAGGACGCTGCGGCCGTCGGCGAGAGTCTCCACGCCTTCGACGGCGTCGCGTCCGCCTTTCGGCGTCAGCCGCACGTAAACGGCGACGCCGCCCGATTCGATCGTCCAGGCGCAGGATGGTTTCTCCGCGCCTCCTTCACCCAAGCGCGTAGGCGCCGGCGCTGCTGGCGATGAGATCGCGCAGGAACTGCATGAGCAGCAGCAGAATAAGCGGAGAGATGTCGAGGCCGCCGACGCTGGGCAGCACCGAGCGGATCGGACCCAGCAGCGGCTCGGTCATGGCGTTCAGCCATTTCCAGATCGAATAGGCGACATTCGAGCGCATATTGATGACGTCGAAGGCGGTGAGCCAGGACACGACCACCGTGGCAAGCAGAATCCACCAGTAAATATCGATGATCGTGAGAAGAAGTTTGACCATAGCGTAGGACATGACCGGCTTCCAGCGGATGAGGTTCCGCCCTGTCTAGCCCTCCTGCCGCGTCGCGGCAATCCTTGGCCGCCCCTCCTTCGAAGCCTGCCCTGCTACAGTCCCGGCAGGAGCCGATAGTCGAGCAGCGCCGTCCAGCCGAGTCCGCCGATGGGCAGCAGCAGCGCGCGAATGGGCGGCTGCTGCGAAAGCGGCACGAACGAGCCTTGGCGCAGTCCGTCGACGAGTTTGAGAAGCGTTTCGAGCTGGGAGACCTTCTTACCAGATCCATCAGCCCCCTTCATGGCGACGAGCCTTTTCGTCAGACGCGTCCTAACGGTTTCCCGCGCCTTTTCGGCGCTGAAGCAAAGCGCCATCGCGCACCCAAAGACGATCGAAAATCCGAAGATTTGCGTCGCGATGATTGGGGGGCTTAGAGCGAAATCCGCAAATGCAGTGCTGCGAGACACGATAAGCAGAGCAAATATCGCAAAAGGGAAATAAATCAGTTTGCTGATGCATTTCGTGCGAAGCGCAAGGAAATCGAGGTCCAGCCACTCGTCCAGCAGCGGATCTTCAAATTCGAGCTTATCTTTGAAAATTCTATGCGTGTTGGCAGGCCAAACGGTCTTGTGCTTGCGCAAAGCGTCGACGAAAAGCAGGCAAAGCAACGTTGAATCGAACACAAGGAAAACCAGCACAAGCGTAAACGTCACGACCGGCAGCGTGACGAAGCTGTATACGTCGCCGAGCTCGCCGCGGACAGGCACATTGGGACGATCAAAGACCAAGGTCAAAGACTTAAATAGCGTGAACATCAGAATAATAAAAAACCCGATACGCACAGCAACTGGCGCGAGCGCGCTTTTTGCGACATACGCTTCCCAGATCTTATCGACTTGGACCTTGTCGTTGCTGTCCTTCGGCTGGGGCAGACGGTATGAAACGAGCGTCCAGAAGCTTCCAGCATCCATTAAAGACTTTAAACCCTCAGCAGGTGTATTGTTCTCGGGAGTCTTTGGCGCGCCTTTGAAGAATCTGTCCTGTAGTTTGCCGAGGTTGCGTTGCAGCTCGCACCAAGCGTCGAACGCCAAGCACAGGGCCAATACGCCGGCGATCGCTCGCAATGAGATCGGCGGCCAGATGCTAACGCCCTGCGTCCAGGCTATCGGCTCACCCATTCCGCTTTCGGTGGCTGCATCGGCGTAAAAGCCCCACCCCATAATCAATACGATCCCCATCAAAAGAATTCCGCCCAGCCCTAAACAAGTGGATCGCAAAAAGGGGAAGAGCGACTTGCTTTGATGGAAGAACGCCAGGATAGCCGTTGCAAGCGAAAAAATGGCGACCATCCCGACTGCGCTCCATCCGGAGAGTTTCGCATAAAGCGGCGGTATGACAGGGTGGATTTCATCTTCCGCCAACAGTGCGCCGGCGTTCGGCGCCGCTTTTATCGGCAAGGCCAAAAACGCGCCGCGCCGATCGATTTCAAACGCCAAAGGATATGCGGTCCCATTCATGATTTTCTTGCGCAGCGCTATGCTCTCCGGCGAACCTTCTTTCATCGCCGCCAGACGGGCCGCCAGAAACGCGGAGGTTTGATAGGTCGATCGAAAGGGTGGAATGTCCTTCTGCAGATCCTCCGCTAGCGTTGGTCCATAGCTCGAAGCGACGATGAGATTGCGGGTCCACTGCAGTTCGTCCTGCCCTGCAAGCGCGCCATCGTAGTCGGTCGTGAAAAACACCGCCTCGGGAAATAGCGGTTTGAGCGCGCGCAGGACAAGCAGCTTGTCGAAGACATCGTTGCCCAACACGCCGATCGCCCTGATCCCCTCCTCGCCTCGGCGCCTGAATTCTTCGTCCTTCTCCTTCAGTCTCGCCGCAAGCCTACGCAAATAATCAAATTGATCCTGCCCGAAAGCTTGCTCGAAGGTTCCCGAACCGTCTCGCGATTTAGAGGATTCTTTCGAGTCTCTGCCGCTTTCTTCTTCTTTTTTTGTTGACCGGACGCTTCGGTCGCCCGCCGGCAAGACTCCATCGAGACCCCGAAGATAGGTAATGCGTTCTGTCGAGAGGTCAGTAAAAGCCTTTTCAAAAGTCTGCGCGATCATGCGACCGTATAGCGTGTCGCGATCCGTCACCAGCGCGATATGCGGCTTGATATCGCCGTGTCTCTTTACTCTTCTAAGCTTCAACTCCTCCGCGATCGCACGCGCAAGAACGACATCTTCGCCGATTGTCCTGAAGACGTTTTCTGGCAAGCCCTGCAAACCGGATTCGCTCGCCGTGGCGCCGTACGAATAGAATTGCATCTCCTGTTTGGCGTCCACACTCTTTGCAAGTTGCTGCGTCAAATTTTTTAGAACGCCCGATGAGTAAGGACCCAGTATTCGAATTTTAAAGCCCTCGCATATCGAAACTGCGCTATTTTCGCAGAGCTCCCGCCGCAACTGCAGAAGTTTGTCCAACGGCGCGTCGTCGTCGGAAAGTACGTCCTCGTCGATCCATAAAAGAAGGAGCGGCCCCGAACCATGGCGTTCGTCGTTAAACCATTCGAAAGGAACCGCGAGCGGCAGCCCGTTTCCAAGTTGGTCTTCTGGTCGAAAATATCCGATATGCTGCTCGTTGCGCGGTTCATAGCCCTCGAGATGCAAACCGCTCAGCACGGCGTAGCGCAGACGCCGGCGCATCTCAGCGTCCTCGAAATAAGGCGCGCCAGGAACCGTAACGCCGATAACGCGCACGCCGTTCGCGTCGGATCGGAATTCACCGTTTGCTTTGATCAGAGGCGACCGGCAATGCAAAGGCGCCACAAGCGCGCGAGATTCCTTCCTGGCCGACCACGCCCGTTCACAGTCCTGTTTTTCCTTCGGGTCGGCGTTCTTGATCTGACGCGCGACCGTATCGAAAGGGTCCTGCCATAGCCGGGCTTCGACGTCCTGCGCGCTAAACCTCTCCTCGATGCGGGTTTCCAACGGCGGCGGCCGCAGCGCCGTCAGGGGCGCATTCTGAGTGTAAAGATATGCGCCGGTAGCGACGAGGGCGACGAAGATTGCGCTATTGGCGCCAAATCCCTGGGGGCTTTTCTTCTCGTCTTCAGCCATGACGCCACTCCGAAATCACTTTTGCGCCATGCGGCGCCAACATTAAAAAACAGGTCTCGCGTAGCCCGGCGCATCGGTCGGGAATCGGACGCAAATCGTCCGCGAGAAAAATCCCTTCAAGCGCCTGAAGGGCGCCATGGCGATCGGCGACGCTCAAAAAAAGCGTGAGTCGATTTCGATCTTCTCCTTGGCCGACGCGTGGCGGGGTTAGCCTTCGCCGAACACGCAGCTTCAGTCGTCAACCCAAACATTATGCAACAAGAAACCGCTGTGGCAAGCGCTTGGCGGGGCCAACCCGATTGACAGGATATCGCCCCCCGTGTACCCCACGCGCCGGAGCGGGGCTGTAGCTCAGATGGGAGAGCGCTGCAATCGCACTGCAGAGGTCCGGGGTTCGATTCCCCGCAGCTCCACCAGCCATTCAAAACCATGCGGAGGGCGCGCTCTCGCCGCGCAGGGCGCCGTCACCCGCGAGCGCGCGGGACCCGGCCGCCTCATTGTTTCGAGGGGGGCCCGCGCCATATCCGGTGAGAGAATTCCCGGAGCGCGCCCATGTATCGCAAAATTCTCCTGCCGATCGATATCACCGAATCTGACATGACCGACCGGGCGATCTCCGTCGCTCAGGAATTGGCGAAGGCCTTCGACAGCGATATGCGCGTCGTCAACGTGCAGTCGCTCCTGCCCATCTCATTTCTCGACTATGTGCCTGAAAATTTCACCGTTCAGGCTCGCCGCGGCCTGGAGAAGGAAATAGCGGCGGTCGCCGCCAAGATCGACCGCGCGCCGGAACGCGTGTCCACGACGCTGCTGTTTGGTCCGGTCTATCAGAAGGTCTTGGCCGAGGCCGAGGAATGGGGCGCCGATCTCATCGTGCTGTGCTCGCACCGGCCGGGCATGGACCGTTTTCTCATCGGCTCCAACGCAACGACCATCGTCAATCACGCGCAATGCTCGGTGCTGGTGGTGCGCGGCATGGCGCCGTAAGGCCGCTGTAGCTTCCGCGGCGCTGTTTTATTCGCCATCCACGACCGCGGCGACGCCTCGCGCATGTGAACCTAAAGTGGCGCCTCGGTGACGCGGCCTTCACGAAACTCTCATCACGCTCTCACATGATTTTGCTACCGACGCGGCGATGCGGCGATCAGTAATGTTCTCGCGAGGATGCCATGTCGAAAGAGGCGATGCAGAACGCCGGCGGTTCGGCGACGGAAAAACCTGAGAGCAACACCGGCAAGATCGTTGGCGGCGCGATCGCCGCGGCGATCGGCGGCACGATCGGCGCGCTGCTGATGGGCGGCTACGCCATCCTGCCGGCGGCCGTCGTCATCGGCCTGCTTGGCGTCGCGCTGGGCGCGGTGTTCGACTGACCTGAATTTCGCGCCGGGCGTCGCACGTACGCGCGTCCGGCACGGAAGCGTGCGTTTCGAGTTCGCGCGTGAGAAACTTGGCGGCTGAGTCTCCTTAACAGGCGGGCGAGGCCGCTTTTTTGCGCGCCGGCTCTCGTCCCTGCCCCGAACGTTCTTGATAACGCTAATGGAATTTGATCGGCGGCCGGCTCGGCCTTTCGCTTTTCTAAAGCCAAGCGTAGGAATATGACTGATTTCGTGGACTGCGGCCCTGGGCGGAACCGTTTCGCTCGGATTTCGTTAGTCCTCGGAACCGGGCCTTGTTACCGGCCCAGTTTTCATCTGGGGAGGATAGAAATGAAGAAAATTATCGGATTCGCTACGGCGGCCGCCGTCCTGTTCGGCGCTTCCGCTTTCGCCAGCCCGCTGACCAGCGCCGCGAATGTCCGGTCCGGCCCCAGCCCAAAGTGGCCCGTCATCGGCCAGTTGCCCGCTGGCGTCGACGTGACGGTGCTCGATTGTGGCGGCGGCTGGAAACGCGACTGGTGCCAAATCCAAGCCGGCGACATGAAGGGCTTCGTGGCCGCGGGCGTGCTCGGCACGCAGGGCAACAATGTCGTCGTCGCGCCGGTGACCACCAACAATGACGTCGCCATCTACAAAGGCCCCGGGGTTAACTACAAGATCCTCGGCAGCATCCCCGAGAACACGACGGTCAACATCGGCGGCTGCGTTCTGGGCTGGGGCGAGACGACCTGGTGCAAAGTGAACTACGGCGGAAAAAAGGGCTACGCTCTGCAATCCGAGCTGCAGCGTCAGAACTCGCTTTTCCCGATGTAATCCGCGCGGCGCGGCGGAGGAACGTCCCACCGCCGCGCCGCTCTTTCGAGCGCGCCTGCGACGCCATATGATGAGGCGCGGCCCCCTCGGTCGCGATGAGGGCGCGGTCATTCAAGCGGGACCACACAAAGCCGTTTCGGCGCGCGTCTCGCCGCTGACGCGACGCATGGTCGCGCCAAATCCCGGCCCGTTCACCTACACCGGAACATGCAGCTATATCGTCGGAAATGGCGATGTGGCGATCATCGACCCCGGACCTGACGACCCGCGTCATATCGAGGCGATGCTTGCGAGCATCGGCGGCGAAAGACTGCGTTACGTGCTGGTGACCCACACGCATCGCGATCACTCGCCGGCGGCGCGCGCCTTGAAGCAGGCGACGGGCGCAATCATCGCCGGCTGCGATCCCTACATGCCCAGCGGGTCGCAACGCCTCGGCGCCCCCAATCTCGACGCCGCCCACGATCCGACCTACGCGCCGGATATCGTGCTGCGAGACGGCGCTGCGCTCGAAATCGGCGACGCTACTCTTGTGGCGCTGGCGACGCCGGGTCACACGGCGAACCATCTCTGCTTCGCGCTTGCGAAGGAGCGGGCGCTCTTCACCGGCGACCATGTGATGGGCTGGGCGACCACCGTGATCGCGCCGCCGGACGGCTCCATGGGCGCCTATATGGCGTCGGTCGAACAGCTGCGCGGGCGCGATGACCGCATCTACTGGCCGGGGCACGGCGAACCGGTGCATGATCCCCAGCGATTTCTGCGCGCCTTGCTTCATCACCGGCGCGCGCGCGAGGCCGCCATTCTTCAGCGTCTCGAACTGGGCGACGAAACGATCGCTGAAATCGTCGCGCATATTTACGAGGGCGTCGACAAACGTCTCCACCTCGCGGCGGGGATGACCGCGCTCGCCCATCTCGAAGATCTGATCGCGCGCGGCCTTGTCGACTGCGCGGGACAGCCGGTTTTGCAGGCGCGTTTCTCGCCGCGCCGAGATTAGGGCGCGCCCGGCGCCGGCAAAAAGATCACGACGTCGTTCTTGTGCGCCCGCCCCAGTCGCTTGCGCGCCTCCTCCTCGAGGATGTCGGCGTCCACGGTTTCGCCCTTGATGAGCGCCAGGCGGCTTTCCCAGAGCATGCGCTGAAGCTTGAGCAAGTTGCGCTCCAGACGCAACTGCTCGAGCTTCTGCTCAAATTCTTCGCCGGTCTTCAGCCCGCGCTGGCCGTTAACGCCGTGCCAGATGAAATAGGCGGCCATGACCCCAGCCACTGCGTAGAGGCTGAGCGGGAACACGAGCGTATGAATCAGGACTCGGAGCCGATGCATGGCCGCGAGGATAGCTTCGACCCGTTTAAAGCGTCGTTAAGGCTGACTCGATTTGCGCGCCGCGGCCGCCATACGGTTTGCTGGCCGCGCCAGCCGCTCGATTTCGGCGCGCACCAGCTGGTCGACGAGCGCAGGCAGATTCGCCTCGAGCCATTGCTGCAGTATCGGCTGCAGCATCTCTCTTGCGCATCGGTCGAGAATGTCGCTCTCGCTGAACGCTACGCCGGCGGCGAGCGCTTGGAATTTCGACGCGACCGTCGCAGCGGAGTCATCCGAAAGCAACGCCCTATCCTCGACCGGCGAAACATCGCAGATCTCCATGCCGGGCTCCTGACGCTCAACCACGTCTTCAACCTCCGATAATTCTTCGGCGTCCGCCCGTTCGGCGCCCTTCTCCTGAGAAGCGTCGCCGGCGACATACACCAGCCGAACGTCCCTTGCTTCCTCGATCTCGTCGAGGTCGTCGTCAATGAGCGACAACGGCGGTTCGTCCTCGCGTCGCTCGAGCACCGGCGCCGGATAGGCGCGGCGCGCCGCGTCGCTATCGCGCGCACGGCGGCGATCATCGCGACGCGCGTCCGGCAGGTTGTCGTCATCGGCGATGATGCGCCGGATGGAAGCGAGAATTTCCTCCATTGACGGCTCGTTCGCGCGCGCTTCGTCCTGCAACGAGTGCGACGGGGCGGATGCGTTCGCTGCGCTCATGGAGTTCTGCCGCTTTGCGCGGAAAGGCCGCGCATGAAGGTGGACCGGATCTCTGACCGCAGCAAACCCGCGAATCAACTTGGTCCCGACGAATTCCACACTTTTCGCGCTATGATGTCACCCGCATTCGCAAAATTCTTATCGGCCGTCGGGCGTGTCGAGACCGAACCACAAGTCGTGCACCTGATCGAGATGAACGCCCGGATCATAGAGCGCGACCGCGAGGTTGAGTTCTTGCGCCGACAAGCGCCCGATCGATCCCAGCGCCGCATAAGACGCCACGACGCGATCGCGTTGCGACGTCACCAGATTGACCCTGGCGTTGAGCAGAGACTGCTGCGCGTTCAGCACATCCAGGGTCGTGCGTTGCCCGACCTTGGCCTCTTCGCGCACCCCGGCGAGCGCCGTCTCCGCCGCCTTCACCGCCGCCTGACCGGAGATGATCGACGCCTTGGCGGTGTCGAGAAGCCCGTAGCTCGACACGACGCTGGCGCGGACGCTCTCGCGCTGAACATCGGCATTGAGCCGCGCCTGGCCGAGTTGCTCCTTGGCTTGGCGAATCGAGGCGTATTCGGCGCCGCCCTGATAGAGCGGGACATTCAACTGCGCGATCGCTGACGCCGTGAACTGCCTCGATCCCGGCAATCCGAGAAAAGAATCATATTGATTCGACACCTGGCCGTTGACCGAGAGATTGGGCGCCAGCGCGCTTTCCGCGACCTTGACCGCGAGCGCCGCCGCGTCCACCTGATGAAAGGCCGCGGTCACGCCCGGATGCTCCACCAATGCGATGGCGATCGCCTGCTCCACCGACTTGGGCAACAACGGCTCGAGGCTGCGCCCCGGCTCAAGGTGTTTTGGCTCAGCGCCGATGATCTGGCGGTAGTTCGCCATGCTGTTCTTGAGCTGCGCCTGCGCGGCGTAGAATTCCGAACGCGCCAGCGCGACCGAGGCTTCCGCCTGGGCGACGTCGGTTCGAGTCACTTCGCCGACCTGGAACCGGTCGCGGCTCTGCTTGAGCTGTTCCTCAAGCACCGAAATGTTGTTTTTGCGCAGCGACACCACCGCCGTGTCGCGCAGCACGTTCATATAGGCGGTTGCGCCGTTCTGAAGGGTCGCCTGCTCGGTCAGGCGCATCGTCGAGCGCGCCGCAAAAACCCCCGACTCCGCCTGACGCACGGAATTTTCCGTGCGGAAGCCGTCGAAGATCGTCTGCGACATGTTCAGAGTCGCGCCGCGCGGATACCCCACGTAGGTGTCCTGAAAATCGCCGCTCCCGCCGGCTGCGGCGCCGGCCAGTTGGCTGCTGTTGCCGCCGAAGGGAATCTTGATCGCGGCGTATTGCGCGCCGTACTGCGCGGTGATGCTGGCTTTCGGTCGAAGGCCTGATTTCGCCTTCGGCGCGTCCTCGTCGCGCACCCGCACATTGGCGCGGCTTTGGTTGAGATCCGGGTTGCCGTAATAGGCCCGCGCCAGAGCCGACAGAAGGCTCTCCGCAGAGGCCCGGCCCGGCCAAAGAGCCACCGCCGCAAGCGCCAATGCTGCGGACGCGCAGGACAGGACGTTGGCCGACCGCCGCCACCCGACGCCAAACCCGTCACTTCTCATTGCTCTCAACCTATCCCGCGTGTCGACATTCGCGCCACACTACGGCAGCGACCAGTCTAAACGATGACACCGAACGTAACGGTAGAAACGCGATTGAGGCGAAATGGCGGCGCTAGAGGTTGAAGGCGGGCGCCTCTTCGAAGCCATCGAGCACCGGCGCCGTCGCCGAGAACAACGGCAGTTCGCCCGCCGCGCGGCCGTCCTGGCGCTCGAAGCGTACGACCTGCTGGCCGGCGCGCGGCTCCGGCGTGACGATCGCCAGCAGCCGACCATCGGGCGTCAGCTGTTCGAACAACGCCTCGAGTCCCGCCTGAACGCGGCCGTGAATGATGATGACGTCGTAAGGGGCGCCGCCGGCGTAGCCCTTTTCCAAAGGCCCCAGCTCGAGTTGCACGTCGGCGCAGCCCAATGCCGCAAGCCCAGCCTTGGCGCAGGCGGCAAGACCGGAATCGCATTCCAGCGCGACAATCTTGTCGGCGAGGCCGCAGAGCAGTGCGGACGAATAGCCCACGCCGCCAATGTCGAGCACTCTATCCGTCGCTCTGACGTCGGCGCTCTGAAGCATCCGGGCCAGCACCAGCGGCGGCAGCAGGCTGCGTTTGCGTCCGCTGGCGCCTTTCACGGAGATCGCCATATCCGAATAGGCGAGCGCGGCGAGGGAGTCCGGCAGGAAAATCTCGCGCGGCGTCTCGAGGAAGCGCTCCAGCAACGGCACATCCGTCACGTCGAACGGACGAAGCTGGCGCTCGACCATGGTGTGGCGCAAAGTCGCTGTCGCCTCGCCCGTCTTCGTCACTTGCGCCACCCTGTCCAACATTCGCTTTCCGGCTTAGCCGGCCCCTTGGAGGAGATGCTGCGGCGCGGAACCGCGCCGGCGTTTATAGGCGCCGACTCACGCCATGTCCATGGCTTGGCGCGCAGCTTCTCCGCCGACGAGCGGACGGACGCCGTCGCCGCTCTCGCCCAATCCGCGCATCTGCTCAAGCGACGTCTTGTCGAGCACTTCGGCGATCGCCTCTCGCGCTCGCAGCATGACGAGGCGAACCGCGCATCGCGTCTCGTCCGTGCAGTCGTCGCAACGACGGTAAACGGTTTTGCTTGCGCATTGGATCGGCGCCAGCGGTCCGTCGAGCGCGCGCACAATATTGCCGACGCCTATGTCTGAAGGCGGCCGCGCCAGCATATAGCCGCCGCCCTTGCCCTTTTTCGAATGGACGAAGCCGGCGTTGCGCAGCTCGCCCAAAATCGCGTCGAGAAACTTCTTTGGAATCTGATTCGAGGCGGCGATATCCGCGACCAATGCGGTTTCTCCCGGCCGCACCCCCGCCAAATGCACCATGGCCTTGAGGCCATACTTAGCTTTTTTCGTCAGCATTCCCGTTATGACCTTCAGGGCTAGGTCCGAACCGGACGCCCTTTTGCGCCGGCATACTACTGCAGTCGACCGGCATATTCACCTTTTCCCAAAATCCGGCGCGCGGCAGAATTGACAAAGTCGACTAGATTTATAGAGTAAAAAGACCATTGTCGACGAAAGAGAGAAATGCCCGCCTTGTCGGACGCGCTCGGCGCGATCAATCTCCTCTATTCCGCTTCTGGTTTCTTCGTCGGCGCGCTCGTCGGCTTCACGGGCGTCGGCGGCGGCTCGCTGATGACGCCGATCCTCATGCTGGTTTTCGGCGTGCCCCCGACGACCGCCGTCGGCACCGACCTGCTTTACGCCGCCGTAACCAAGACCAATGGCACGCTCGTTCACGCCCTGCACGGCACCGTCGACTGGCGCATCACCCGCCGGCTGGCCTATGGCAGCGTGCCTGCGAGCATCGCGAGTCTTCTCGTCCTCTCTTGGCTCGGCAAGACCGGCGGCGATGCGGCCAATGGGCTCATCACCTCGGCGCTTGGATTCGCGCTGCTGCTGACCGCCTTTTCGATTCTCTTCCGGCGCTGGATCCTGGATCACATCTCGAGACACACGAACGACATGAGCGATCGGCGCCTGCTGTGGCTGACGGCGATTCTCGGCGTCCTTCTCGGCGTGCTGGTCTCGATCTCTTCGGTCGGCGCGGGGGCGATCGGCATGACCGTGCTGCTGGCGCTGTATTCGCACACGCCGACCGCGCGTCTGATCGGTTCCGATATCGCCCACGCCGTGCCGCTGACGCTGATCGCGGGGTTCGGGCACTGGCTGATGGGCGGCGTCGACTGGTTGCTGCTTCTATCGCTCCTCATTGGCTCTCTTCCAGGCATCGCCATTGGCGCCCATTTCGCTACTCGGGTTCCCGACCGCTATTTGCGGCCGGCTCTTGCAAGCGTCATGGCTCTGGTCGGAATCAAACTCTCAATCTAGACCTCATTCTTCTTTCCCTGGGGGCGAAACATGTCGCAGGCAGCACCGAGCTTCACGCCGCCGGCCAAACCTGGCCGAGGCCGCATCTATGATTCCATCACGCAGACGATCGGCGATACGCCGCTCGTCCGGCTGGATCGCTTGGCGCGCGAGCGCGGCGTAAAGGCGAATCTCCTCGCCAAACTCGAATTCTTCAACCCGATCGCGAGCGTCAAAGATCGAATCGGCGTGAGCATGATCGAAACGCTTGAAAAGAGCGGCGCGATAACGCCCGGGAAATCTGTTCTGATCGAGCCGACCTCCGGCAACACCGGCATCGCGCTCGCCTTCGTCGCCGCCGCGCGCGGCTATCGACTTATTCTTGTCATGCCGGAATCGATGTCGATCGAGCGGCGCAAGATGCTGGCCCTGCTCGGCGCCGAGCTGGTGCTCACTCCGGCGTCGCAGGGCATGAAGGGCGCGCTCGCCAAGGCCACTGAACTTGCCGCCGAGAATCCCGGCGCCGTCATTCCCCAGCAATTCGAGAATCCCGCCAACCCCGAGATTCACCGCGCAACGACGGCCGAGGAAATCTGGAACGACACGAATGGCGAGGTCGACTATTTCGTGTCGGGCGTCGGCACTGGCGGCACGATCACCGGCGTCGGCCAGGCGCTGAAGGCGCGCCGGCCCGGCCTCCGCGTCGTCGCCGTGGAGCCGGAAGATTCGGCGGTGCTCTCCGGGCGCCCGCCCGGTCCGCACAAGATTCAGGGCATCGGCGCGGGCTTCGTGCCGCCCATTCTCGATCGCAGCGTCATCGACGAGATCATCACCATCGGCAATCAGACGGCGTTCGAGACGGCGCGGCTGCTCGCGCGCGTGGAGGGAATTCCGGTGGGCATCTCGTCGGGCGCCGCCGTCGCCGCAGCCTTGGAGATCGCCGGCCGCCCCGAGGCCGAGGGCAAGAACATCGTCCTGATCATCCCGTCCTTCGCGGAGCGCTATCTCTCGACGGCGCTGTTCGAAGGGCTGTGACAGTCACGGCGCGGGCGGGCATTCATAAGCGGAGCCCGCCTTCGCCCTGCCGAGTTTGCAATATTCGGACAGATAAAGCTCGATCGCATTGGCGCAGTCGTTCTCGAGTTTGTTCGAGGCGCCGAGCGAGGCGAACTCTCGCGCAAAAGCGAGATCGAGGATTCCGACCGCTACTCCCGCTCGGGCGATGAGCGGCCTTTCCTACGGGCATGCCTGCGTGCGAATGAGCGCAAACCTCGAGCCGTCAAACCCCTCGGGAAATTTTGTCGCGCAATCCACCGACGCGTTTTTCAAATTCGCGCCGGACAGATCCGCACGCGACAGATCGGCGCCGCGCAAGTCGACGCCGCGCAAATCGGCGTTGCGAAGATTGGCGCCGCGAAGCGACGTTCCGTCTAACGTCGCCTCCCGCAAATTTGCTTCGGAAAGATTGGCGCCGTCGAGTTTCGTGCCAGCCAGCCGCGCGGCGCGCAGGTCGGCATTGCGCAGATCCGCGTCTTCCAACTTGGCGCGGGACAGATCGGCGCGAGTGAGCCCGGCGCCGAAGAGGGACGCCTGCGGCGCGACGAAATCGCGAAGATCGGCCCCGGCGAAGACGCATAAAACGCAAGTGAACTCTAGGGCTTCGACGCCTGACAGATCGGCGGCGTTGAATTCGACGAACTCGAAGAACGCCTTGTTCAATCGAGCGCCGACGAAATCACCCCCCTTGAAGCCGACATCGGCGAAGCGCGCGCCGGTGAAATCCGAGCCGCGCCCATCGAAATTAGGACTAAAAAGGGCATGGCTCAAAATACTGTTCGATAGGTCGGTGCGGCTGAAATCATTCCTGCCGTTGAGCGGGAAAAAGCTGGTCCTGGCGCCTTCAGGCGTCTGCTTATTCACCTGCTCCATCGTTATTCCCAGCAATCTCGCTCGCGCGCGCAGATCGCGCGAATCCCACGCCTTGCTTTTCGCGGCGTAAGCTTCCTTGGGCTTTCCAGCCGCCGTAAGCGCTTCCGCGAGACGCAGCTGAGCCAACGGACGGTCGGGCCAGCGGCGCGCGACCTTTTTCGCGAGAGGAAGGGCGAGCGCAGGCTCCTGCCAATAGAGAAGATGGGCGAGGAGCGTGAGCTGCGCGTCGCCGTCATCCGGCGCGGCGCGCGCTTTCGCCTCCAGAGCTTCGCGTTCGGCGGCGAAATTCTCGACAACCGACGCCGACATGCCGCCAAGACAGATGGGCGACAAATAGAGAGCCACGCGAGTCCGTTTCAGCAGAATTAAGGGCGCCTTTTGGGCCGTCTCGCCGATCTGGGGAATGGGTGTCGGGCAGCTGTCTTCGCCGCCAAATTCGACATCGAGGCGCGCGCCGGTTTTCACGCCCTTCCAACCCCGCGTGACTCTGACAGTCGCGACTGTGTACAAACGGTCGGAGCCCGGCCGCAGCTTCTCGACGACGTAATCGACGACGACATCCGCTTGGCGCAGATTCCCGGCCCAGTCCTTCACGACCGGCGACCGGCAGGAGCAGGCGCGCGCCGAGGGCGCGGCCAGCAACACGAGGAGAAAAGCGAAAGTTCTTAGAAAATACGTCATGGCGCCGCCCAAAACGTCAGACGCCAAACCAAACGACGATTGAGCGCGTCAGGGTCGGCGTCGACAACAGCTTACAAAGCGAAGCGTCGACGTCGCAAGCCTCCCTCTTTCGCCGAAGGCTATCTTTCCACGGCGCTGTTCCAAGGGCTGTGACGGAAACGCGCCGAAAACCGGCGCGCATTCCTCAGGCCTTCGACGATCCGCTTTTGTTGCGCTTTTGCGGCTGCTTGGCCGCCTGCGGCTGCTGAGCCGCCTGACGAGGCGTCGCCTGCGCGATCTTGCGGCGATGCACCGCCGCGCGCGCGTAGGCGCCTGTGACATAGCCGACGGCGACAATGATGATGTAGACGATCACCAGGAAGCCGCCACGCTGATTGGCGGACGCCGCCCTTTCGAGAAGACTGACGACTTCGGTCTGGTCAATGAATTTGTCAGCGATGATTCCGCAGACAATGCCGACGATCGGCACGAGCCAGGACGGCAGCCGAAAATAGCCGAGCGCTGCGGCGAGAAGAAACGCCACGAGGCCGAAGACGTGTATAAACTCGATCAAGATTGACTGGATGATGAGCCCAACAAAGCGGATGAGCTTGATCATTTCTACTCCCCTACGATCATTGATTTTGGAGAAGCTTACACATTTGGCAGGTGCTGCGCGAGCGCTTCGAGCACCGCCATGCGCACCGCGACGCCCATCTCGACCTGTTCGCGAATAAGCGAGCGCGCGCTGTCGGCGACGGCGGTGTCGATTTCCACGCCGCGGTTCATCGGCCCGGGATGCATCACCAGCGCGTCCGGCGCCGCATAGGCGAGCTTCTCTTCGTCGAGCCCGAAGAAGTGGAAATATTCGCGGGCGCTCGGCGTCATCGCGCCGGCCATGCGCTCGCGCTGAAGGCGCAGCATCATCACGATGTCAGCGTCCTCGAGTCCGCGCCTCATCTCGTGAAACACCTCGACGCCCAGCCGCGAAAGACTGTCCGGCGCAAGCGTCGAAGGCCCGACGACGCGCACCCGCGCGCCAAGCGCGCCAAGCAGCAGGATGTTTGAGCGCGCGACGCGCGAATGGAGAATGTCGCCGCAAATCGCGATCGTCAGCCCCTCGATGCGGCCCTTGTTCCGCCTGATCGTCAGCGCGTCGAGCAGCGCCTGAGTGGGATGTTCATGGGCGCCGTCGCCGGCGTTGACGACGGAACAGTCGACCTTTCGCGCCAGAAGATGCGCCGCGCCGGCGTGCGCATGGCGCACGACGATGATGTCGGGGCGCATCGCGTTCAGCGTCACCGCGGTGTCGATCAGCGTCTCGCCTTTCGACTCCGAGGAGCGCGCGACCGACATGTTCATCACGTCGGCGCCCAGGCGCTTGCCGGCGATCTCGAAGGACGCCTGCGTGCGCGTCGACGATTCGTAAAACAGATTGATTTGCGTCCGCCCGCGCAAACTCGAACGCTTCTTGTCGACCCGCCGCGACACTTCGATCGCCTCCTCGGCCATGTCGAGAAGGGTGACGATGTCAGGACGGGTCAATCCTTCGATGCCGAGAAGGTGGCGGTGCGGGAAAGAAGCTGGCGGCGCCCCTGATTGCATGCGCCGTCTATAGCAGCTTTGACCAGCGCCGAAAGCGTCATCCGCCAAAGCGCAGAGCAGTCGCTCGCCCGTCCTTCCCTTGACATATACTCGGGCCGAGCACATGTCTTGCGTGACGAGGTTGCGAGATCCTCATCCGCGGCTTAGTCTTGAAAGCTTGAGCGCTCCGAGCGGCATCCGTCTCGGAGATTTTATGGGGGCTACTTATACTCAATCTGAGTATAAGAGAGAGACGCCAAACAATGACACTCCTGACCAGCGACGTTCGAAACGCGCCGAGCGCGAGGCGCGAGCCTCCGGCGAGCGCCCTTGGCGTCCGCCCCGCGAGCCGCTTTCCCGTGCTGCCACGCCCTGATCTGGAATGGACGCCCGAGGTTCAAGCTGCGACCGCGCATCTTTACGAACGCGTGGCGCGAGTCATTCCGCCCGTCGAGTGGCCGTTCCACGCCCCTTACGTGAAGGCGATCAACGATCTCAAACTTGTGCGCAACGCCACCATCCTTGCGCATAACTACATGACGCCGGAGATCTACCATTGCGTCGCCGATCACATCGGCGACAGCCTGCAGCTCGCCAAGCTCGCCGCGAAATCCGACGCCGACATCATCGTTCAGGGCGGCGTGCATTTCATGGCCGAAACGTCGAAGCTGCTCAATCCGAACAAGGTTGTGCTCACCCCGGACATGAAGGCGGGCTGCTCGCTCGCCGAGTCGATCACCGGCGCCGACGTGCGCGCCCTGCGCAAGCAATATCCCGGCGTTCCGATCGTCGCCTATGTCAACACATCAGCCGATGTGAAGGCCGAGGTCGACATCTGCTGCACGTCGTCGAACGCGGTCAAGGTCGTCGAGAGTCTCGGCGCCGAGCGCGTCATCATGGTTCCCGACCGCTATCTGGCGCAGAACGTCGCCGCGCAGACGAAGGTGGAGATCATCGCCTGGAGCGGCGCCTGCGAGGTGCATGAGCGCTTCACCGCCGAGGAGATCGAGAACTATCGCGCCGATCATCCCGGCGTGCAGGTGCTTGCGCATCCGGAATGTCCGCGCGAGGTGATCGAGGTCTCAGATTTCGCCGGCTCGACGGCGGCGATGATCGATTTTGTGCGCAGCAGGAAGCCGGCCCGCGTGCTGCTCGTCACCGAATGCTCGATGGCCGACAATGTCGCCGCCGAGACGCCGGACGTCGAATTCGTGCGACCATGCAACTTCTGCCCGCATATGAAGCGCATCACGCTGCCGAAAATCCTCGACAGCCTGCTTTACGTCCGCGAAGAAGTGACCGTTGACCCCGCAGTGGCCGAGCGCGCGCGCCGCAGCGTGCAACGCATGATCGATCTAGGCTAGACTGTGGGCCGCTTGGCCTGACTTGGACAGGGCGGACAATGCTGGCGCTCGATGCGACGATTGCGGCCATCGACGCCGCCAATGCCGACGATCCGCGCCGCGTCGAGGGCCGAGCCTTCGAGCTGGTTTACGCCGCGCGCATGAGCGCGCGGCTTGCGGCGCTCTATCCCGACGCCTCCGATCTCCTCAAGATTGCGACGCGCGCGCAACATCTGCGGCGCTGGGAGATCGCGCGCGGCGATTATGAGGAGGGCCGTCGCGGCTACAACGATTGGCGGCGCGCCTGCCGCATCCACCACGCCGATCTTGCTGCGCAGATCATGCGGGCGCATGGCTATGACGAAGCGGCCGTCGCGCATGTCGGCGCGCTGATCCGTAAGGAGCAGCTCAAGAAAGACCCGGAGTCGCAGGCGCTCGAAAACATCGCCGCGATTGTCTTTCTCGAGCATTACTTCGACGAATTTCTCGAAAAGCATCGGGATTATCCCGACGACAAGCTCGTCGACATTCTCGGCAAGACATTGTGCAAAATGTCGCCCAAGGGCCATGCGGCGGCTCTCGCCCTGCCCTTGCCGCCGCGCGCGCGCAGCCTGGTCGAAGCGGCGGTCGCCCGTGAGGCCGCCGCGCTCGCGCGGCTCGCCGCCGTCGCGGTCGACTAGGCGTCGATGCGCGAGAATTTGCCTCCCATCCTCATCGTCGGCGGCGGGCTCGCTGGCGTGTTCTGCGCGCTGAAACTGGCGCCGACGCCCGTGGCGATCTTCGCGCCGACGCCCGTCGGATACAGCGGCTCGTCCTTTTGGGCGCAGGGCGGCATCGCCGCCGCCGTGGAAGAAGGCGACACGCCGGAAAGCCATGCCGACGACACGGCGGCGGCGGGCGGCGGCCTCGTCGACCGCGACGTCGCGCTCGGCATGGCGCGAGAAGCGCGCGCGCGCGTCGAAGATCTCGCGGCGATGGGAACGCCCTTCGATCGGTCGGCGCTCGGCGGCTTTCTCCCATCGCAGGAGGCGGCGCATTCGCGTCGGCGCATCGTGCGTGTCCAGGGCGATGTCGCGGGGCGGGCGATCATGGACATTCTGGCCAAGGAAGTCGCCAGAACCCCATCGATCCATATCGTCGAAGGCTATTCCGCGCAGGAGATCGTGGTGCGCGGCGGTCGCGTGGTCGGCGTGTGCGCGCGCGATAACGCCGGCATGATCCACGAGACGCCCTGCGCGGCGCTCATCCTCGCGACGGGCGGCGTCGGCCATCTGTACCGGGTCACGACCAATCCGTTGGAGGCGCGCGGCGTCGGCGTCGCCATGGCGGCGCGGGCGGGCGCGCTGATCGCTGACGCGGAATTTGTGCAGTTTCACCCCACGGCGATCGACATTGACGCCGATCCGGCGCCGCTGGCGACCGAGGCGCTGCGCGGCGAGGGCGCGACGATCGTCGATCGGGATGGCCGCCGCTTCATGCTCGACATCGACCCCAAGGGGGAGCTTGCGCCGCGCGACATTGTCGCCCGCGGCGTTTTCGCCAGCGTCAAGGCTGGCAAGGGCGCCTTTCTCGACGCCCGTTCGGCGATCGGCGCCGAATTCCCGACGCGCTTTCCGACCGTTTACGCAAGTTGCATGAGCGCCGGGATCGATCCTTCGCGCGAACTTATTCCGATCGCGCCCGCGGCGCATTACCATATGGGCGGCGTCTGGACCGACGAGCGCGGACGCACCAACCTCGATGGCCTCTGGGCGGTCGGCGAAGTCGCTTCGACCGGCGTTCACGGCGCGAACCGGCTCGCCTCCAATTCTCTTCTCGAGGCGATCGTTTTCGGCGCCCGCGTGGCTGCGGACCTGCGCGCGACGCCGCTCTCGCCGGTCGAATGGCGCCCGAAGGCGGAGCGCCTCGAGCCGGCGCCGCGCGACAAGGATTTCGCGGTGATCGAAGAGATGCGCGATCTGATGTCGGCGAATGTGGGCGTCATCCGAAACGGCGCCGGGCTTGCGGTCGCGGTACGGTCGATCCGCCGCATGATCTCGCGAACGAGCGATATTGAGGCGCGCAATATGTTGACGACGGGTCTGTTCATAGCGGCGGCCGCGCTCAAGCGACGCGAGAGCCGGGGCGCGCATTTCCGCTCCGACTTTCCGCAGCCGGACCCCGCGCGCGCGCGCCGCTCGCTCACGACGCTTGACGCCGTCCTGCGCGTCGCCGACGAGGTGGACTCATGATCCCCGATTTGCCCCCGATGCTGATCGAGGACGCGGTTCGCGCCGCGCTCGCCGAAGATTTAGGCCACGCCGGCGACGTCACGACGCAGGCGACCATCCCCCGGCGGGCGCAGGCCCGGGCGGGGATTGTGGCGCGCGACTCGGGCGTGGTCGCCGGGCTGCAGGCGGCGCGCGCCGCCTTCGCGCTGATGGATCCTCAGATCATCTTCGAAGCGCAGGCGACCGACGGCGCCCGCGTCGAGCCGGGAACGCTCGCAGCCATCATCTCCGGCCCGGCCCGGCCCATTCTCTCCGCGGAGCGCGTTGCGCTCAATTATCTTGGCCGGCTGTCCGGCGTCGCCACGCTCACGGCGCGCTACGTCAGCGCCGTGGCCGGCACCTCCGCGCGCATCTGCGACACGCGCAAAACGACGCCCCTGTTGCGCGCCTTGGAGAAATACGCCGTGCGATGCGGCGGCGGCGTCAATCATCGCTTCGGCCTCGACGACGCCGTGCTCATCAAGGATAACCACGTCGCCGTCGCGGGCGGCGTCATTCCGGCGCTCAGCGCCGCCAAGCGGAATATTGGCCATCTCGTCAAGATCGAGGTCGAAGTGGATACGCTCGACCAGCTGCGCGAGGTCCTCCACGAGGGGGCGGACGCGGTGCTGCTCGACAATATGACGCTCGACGATCTGCGCAGCGCCGTGGCGCTGGTCGGCGGCCGGATGATCTGCGAGGCCTCCGGCGGGGTCACGCTGGCGAGCGTGACGGAAATCGCGAAAACCGGCGTCGACTTTATTTCAGTTGGCGCGCTGACGCATTCCGCGCCGGTCTTCGATTTCGGTTTAGATATTGAATTCGTTTGAAATTATTCGGCGCTGGGATAAAGCGGCCGGCTGCCGCCGAGCGCTTCCTTGTCAAGGCGCGCGCTGCTATAAGCCGTCAACCGCTTCCGCGGACTCTCGAGAAACATCCTGAGCCATGCCCTCATTCTTCGCCCGCAAGCTGATCAATCGAGTGCGGCGAAGGCTTTGGAGCTCTCCCCTCTCGTCAATGCCGTCGCCCCTGCGGGCCCAGGCGACGCGCGATAAAAATATCGCCGCCGAAATCGGCGACTATGAGCGCGCCTTCGGCTTCGCCCACAGCGCGGGCTCGATGCCCCTGCGCACCTTGCTGCGCATTGAGCGGCTGCTGACCGGATCCGAAATCTTCTCGGCCGAAACGGGCTGCGGAAAATCCACGATTTTTTTTTCGCGCATCGCCCAACGGCACAAGGTTTTCTGCTTTGACGACCGCGGACAGAAAGCGTCCAGCGTCGACTATTTCCTCAACTGTCCCGCGACGCGTCCGGACCGCCTTGACCTTGTCTTTGGGCCGACTCAGCTCACGCTGCCGCGACACGAAGACCATTTTCGCTACGACCTCGTCCTGATCGACGGTCCGCACGGATTTCCGTTCCCCGAGCTCGAATATTACTACTTCTATCCGCACCTGAAGACGGACGGGCTGCTCGTCATCGACGACATTCATATTCCAACCATCAGCCGGCTCGCGGACTTCCTGAGCGAAGATCACATGTTCGAAAAGGTGGAGTTTGTCGGCTCGACCGCGATCTTCCGCCGAACCGACGCGCCGGTCTTCGATCCGCTGGGCGATGGCTGGTGGCTGCAGGCCTTCAACCGCCGACGCGCGTCGTTTTTGAAAGACATCTATCTGGAGGACGGCAAGAAACGGGCGCCGATCTCCTTCGAAGGAATCTACTGAGCCGCCGCGCGCTCGGCGCTGAGGTTCCGGTCGGCCTGCGACAGACGACCCAAACGCAGGCCGCGCTTCTCCAGCATCTCCGGCAGTCGCGTCGACAGCAGGAAAGCAAGCTCCTGCTCACGCGTGATCGTCACCGGATCGAGCTTGCACAGCTCTTCGTCGACATGGCCTGGATGGCACATGATGAGATGTCTGCGGCCCGGCGCTCGAAGATAGCTTTGAAAGATTCTCGCATAGTCAAAGCTCGGGTGAAAATTCGAGAATCCCGCGAAGCCGTCGTTGACGCCGAAGCCGCGCTGGCGCGCCTCTCGGCGAAAGCCGCCAGCCAGCGAGAGCGCAGAGAGCGCCTTGCGGGCGTTGACGCCGCGCAAAAGAATGCGATGCAGCCCATCCCCGGCGTCGCGAACCCAGGCCCGGCCGCCGAGCCTTCGCGCCTCCATGGCGTCAAGCAGCGCCGTCCTGATCCCAGGAAGCACGTGAATATGCTGATGGCCGTCGACATGGTCCGGCGGGCGATCCATCACCGCTTCGAACCGGTCGAACTGCCGATCAATCTCGGCGCGGATCTCGTCCATTGGCAGACGCCGGCCGAAGGCCATCTGAACAACTTTGGCGAGCGGGGGAAACTCTCCGTTCGGCGCGAACTTCGGCATCGACGTTAGAGGCCGCCCCAGAGTGAGGTTGAAATGCAGGCCGACGTCCGCGGTTCGACTGCGGCGAGACAATTCGAGTCCCATGGCGGGCCAGCGGCGACCATTCACCAAAGCCGACACCGCAGTGAGCCTCCCCGCGTCAAGCGCTTCCAAAATGCCGGCGCTAACTCCATAAGACAGGCTGTAATCGTCCGCGCATACGGCAACAATCTGGTTATCAACCATCGCCCGCTCCTCTGCGCCGCACAGGCGACTTCGCCTCCGCTGCGCCCGTTAATCCTATGCTCCGCCTATAAATATTGGTTTAAACGCCGCCATGAACAGGCCCGATGTATCGCTCGTGATCCCCGTCTTCAACGAAGCGCAAAATCTTCGCTCGCTCGCAGCCAGACTCGCCTCGGCGGTTGACGCATGCGACGTCTCCTATGAAGCGATCTTCGTCGACGACGGCTCGAGCGACGAAAGTCTGGAGATATTGCGCGACCTCTGCGCCGAGGAGCCGCGCTTTCGCGCCCTGTCGCTTTCCCGCAACTTCGGCAAAGAGGTGGCGATCGTCGCCGGACTCGACGAGACGCAGGGACGCGCGGTCGTCATCATGGACGCCGACCTGCAGCACCCGCCGGAAGTCATCCCACAATTCATCGAGAAGTGGCGGGAAGGCTACAAGAACGTCTACGGCCAGCGCATCGACCGAGCGACCGATCCCAAGCTGCGCACAGCGTTCACACATGTTTTTTACCGTTTGTTGGAGAACTTTGGCGACGTGCGCCTGCCGCCGGGCGCCGGCGACTTCCGCCTGCTGGACCGGCAGGCGGTCGACGCGCTGCTGACGATGCGCGAGCGCGCGCGCTTCAATAAGGGTCTCTTCGCCTGGATCGGCTTCAAATCGATCGGCGTGCCCTTCGACGTGGAAGGCCGCGCCGGCGGAACGTCAAAATTCAATTTTGTTCAGCTTGCGCAATTTGCGCTCGACGGGCTGATGTCGTTCTCGTCGATTCCGCTCAAGGTGTGGACCTATGTAGGCTTGGCGATCTCCGCCTTCGCGATCGCCATGGCCGTCTATTATTGGGCGCGCACCATGATTTTTGGCGTGGATACGCCGGGCTTCCCCACTCTGGTGGTCTCGATCGCCTTCTTCTCCGGCGTTCAGCTGATTTCGCTCGGCGTGCTCGGCGAATATGTCGCGCGCATCTTTAATGAGGTAAAGGGAAGGCCGCTCTATCTCGTCGCCGAGAGGCTGGGCGAGAACGAAGCGGCCAACGGCAAAGCGGACGACTAGAGCGCTTCCCGATCACATGGAATCATGTGATCGATAAGGAATCGCTCCAAATCAAAACGTTGGAGCAGGTTCTCATCGAAAAAGTCTGTCAACTTTTTCGGAACCTGCTCTAGGGCGTCGACAAACTGAGCGGGCGGGCTTTCGCAGATGCGTCATGCGCTGCAGCGGCACACAGGGGACGAGGCGCGAATTCATGAACACCGATGCCCGCCGTTCGCCCTTGCGCGGCAGAAATCTCCTGATCGCCGCGGCGCTGATCGCGCTGTTCGGCGCATTCGGCGTCCGCCTGTGGCGCTTCGCATCGCCCCCGGCGCTGCCGACCCTGCTCGCCGGCCTGCCCGAATCGAAAACCGAGGCCGACCAGCGGCTCTTCCAGGACCGGCTGACGCAACGCTTCCATCCCGGCTCCACGGAAGTCGAAGATCTCATCGGCGAACTGCGCGACGACGGATTCACCGTGGATGCGGATCAGGGCGTCGCCACATACGAACGCCGGGCCGACATTTCCGACAAGTGCCGTCGCAGCGCCAACATTCACTGGTCGCGAGGCGAGGGCGACGAGCTTGCCACGATCACTGGCGGATACTCCCTCCACTGCCCGCAGCACTGACAAGAGCGCTGGCTTAACCAAATCCTGCTAGGACGATTGTGATGATTCGCAATCTGCTCTCGGTCGGCGGCTTCACCCTGCTCTCGCGCGTGACGGGATTTCTGTCGCTCGCCATGCAGTCGGCGATCATGGGCGCGGGCGCCGTCTCAGACGCCTTCTTCATCGCCCAGCGCCTGCCCAACAGCTTTCGCGCGATCTTCGGCGAAGGCGCTTTCAGCGTGGCCTTCGTCCCGACCTACTTAATGGCGATCGAAAAGGAGAGCGACGCCGCGGCCGAGGAATTCGCCGGCGAAGTCTACACGCTGCTCCTCGCCTCGCAGATCATCTTGCTCGCGATCGTCTGGGCGTTGACCCCACAATTCGTCTCGTTGATCGCGCCCGGTCTCGACGACCGTCCGGAAAAATTCGCGCTGGCCGTCAATCTCACCCGCATCACCTTTCCCTATTTGCTCTTCATCACCCTTTTCGTCTTGCACCAAGGCGCGTTGAACGCTCATGGGCGCTTCGCGCTTCCGGCCTTCGCGCAAAATTTGATGAATCTTACGGTCATGGCGGCGCTCGCCGTCGCCTTCCTTTTTCCCAACGCCGGCTATGCGGCGAGTTGGGGCGTCACCGTCTCGGGCGTTCTGGAACTCGGATTACTGATGTGGCAGGCGCGGCGCATTGGCGTCCTGCAACGCTTGCGCAGGCCGCATTGGTCGCGCGTGCGCGATTTCTTCATCCGCCTCGGGCCGGCGATCATCGGCTCGGCCAGTCCGCAGATCGCCGTGCTCGCCGACACGATTCTCTCGTCGATGCTTCCCGACGGCGGCGTGTCGTCGATTTCTTACGCGGAGCGGCTGTACCAGCTTCCCGTCGGCGTGATCGGCATCGCCGCCGGGACTGTGCTGCTGCCCGAAATGAGCCGCCGGCTCGCGGCGGGCGATGAGGCGGGCGCGCTTCACGCGCAGAGCCGAACCATGGCGCTTACCGTCGCGGCCACGGCGCCGTTTTTCATCGCCTTCGACACGATTCCCGAACTGATCGTCGCGGGGCTCTTCCAGCGCGGAAAATTCTCGGCGGCCGACGCCTACGCCGCCGGAGACGTGCTCGCCGCTTATGGCGCCGGTCTGATGGCGCTCGTGCTGATCGCCTCGGCCCGCGCGAGTTTTCAGGCGCGCGGCGACACCAGAACCCCGATGCTCATCGCGCTGGCGGCGCTCGCCGCGAATGTCGCGTTGAAGATCGTGCTGTTTGGACCGCTCGGCGCGGTCGGCCTCGCGACGGCGACGTCCGTCGGATTGTGGATCAACCTCGCCGCGCTCGTCGGACTCGCGCTCGCCCGGGACGGCATGCGATTCGACGCCATTTTCGTGAAGACGCTCGGCGCGACGTTCGTCGCCAGCGCCTGTCTCGCCGCCGTCGCCATTTTCGGGCGTTCATCCGCCTTGGCGCTTGGCGCGCATTTCGGCGCTCTCGCCAATCTCGTCGCGCTCACCGCGCTCGCGGTCGTCGGCGCGCTCGTCTACGCGGGCGCCCTTCTCGGGGCGCTGCGCGCGAGCGGCGTGACGATCGCAAGCCTCAGACGATAGGGATCAGACGAACTGCGCGATGCCCGGGATCGAATCGACGATCGCCCGCAGCTTTTCCGGCCCGACTTTCTCTTCGGCATAGCCGAAAATCTCATGACCCAGTTTTGGAACCTGGCTCATATCGACGCCGGCGCCGTTCAGCTTGGCGGCAAGGCCCATCAGCCCGCCCATACCCCCCATCAAGCCGGCAAGCCCGCCGCCGCCGCCCGCTGATTCGGCGGACTGGATCGCCTCAGGGGCGCCGGGAAGCTGAGCGAGCAATTCCGATACGGCGCCGTCACGCGATTCCTTTTGAAGGAATCCCAAAACGAGGCCCACCGCGGTCCTGGCGACCTCTGCGTCAACGCCAAGGGCCGCCGAGACGCGCGCCACCAGTTCATCCATTGCAGGCCTCCCCTTCGCAAACCGAAAGACGCCGGACTGTCGCCGCCACAGAAAGGAAAATCAAGCGCGTTTCGTTTGCGCTTATAAGTCCGCCGGATGGCTGACGCGCGCGACGGGCGCGTCAGCCAGATCATTACGCCGAGTGACGCAGATCCGTCGGCGAGTCGGTGCGCTCACGCAGGGCCGGCAGAATGTTCCTGATCTTCTCGGCGCCCTCGGCGCCAAGGATATTTTCGGCGCGCCTTAACACTTCGCGCACCAAAGCATCGGTCTGAGCTTCGCTGATTCCGAGCTTTTCAAGCTGTCCGGCAAGAATGTTCACATCGGCGCGGCCGTGTCCGATAAAGCTCGTCATGCCTTCGATGACTTGCGTGACGCCGCCGTCGCCAACCGACTGCGCCGTTTCGATGTCTTGCTGCGCGCGCGGCATCTTGGCGATCATGACCTGCATATTGCCGGTCGTGTCCTTGTCGCGAAGAAAACTGAGGACGAGGCCGATGGCCGCCTTGGCGACCGTCGGATCGAGCTTCGTCTGGGAGACGACGTTATTGGTAAGTTCTTCCATGGGACATCCTCCACGCGAACCATTGTGGTTGCGGTAGATGTCGCGGCGACGCTGGCGTTCAAGCGTGGCTATGCCACCCAGCTAAGCGGCGTCGAGGCCGTAGAGCGAGTGCAGCGTGCGAACGGCGAGTTCGGTATAGGCCTCGTCGATCAACACCGAAAATTTAATCTCCGACGTGGTGATGGCGCGGATATTGACGCCCTTCTGTGACAGAGCGCGAAACGCCTCGGCGGCCACGCCGGCGTGGCTGCGCATGCCGATTCCGATCGCGGAAATTTTGGCCACGTCCTTTTCGCCGGTTATGCTCGCGAAGCCGATCGCGTCCTTGACCTTTTCGATGATTGCAAAGGCGCGCTCGTAATCAGCGGTTCCCACGGTGAAGGTCATGTCGGTCATGCCCTCCTCGGAGACGACCTGCACAATCATGTCGACGTTGATTCCCGCCTCGGCCAAGGGCATGAACACCGCCGCCGCGACGCCCGGCTTGTCGGCGACCCCCCGAAGCGTGATCTGCGCTTCGTCGCGCGAGAAGGCGATGCCTGTGACGACCTGGGCTTCCACAATGTCCTCCTCGTTGCAGATCAGCGTCCCCTGCCCCGGATTTTCCGGATCGTCGAAGGACGAGCGCACATAGGTCTGCACGCCGTGGACCATCGCGACCTCGACCGAGCGCACCTGCAGGACCTTCGCGCCGAGCGACGCCATTTCCAGCATCTCTTCAAAAGCGATCTTGTCCATGCGCCGCGCCTTCGGCACGACGCGCGGATCGGTGGTGTAAACGCCGTCAACGTCCGTATAGATGTCGCAGCGCTTGGCTTTGATCGCCGCCGCGACGGCGACGGCGCTCGTGTCCGAGCCGCCGCGTCCGAGGGTCGTGATCCGCCCGGTTTCACGGTGCACGCCCTGAAAGCCCGCGATGACGGCGACTTCGCCGCGGCTGAAGCCTTCGACGATGCCCGACCCGTCGATTGATTCGATCCGCGCCGCGCCATGCGTGGCGTTGGTGTAGATCGGCGCCTGCCAGCCGAGCCAGGAGCGCGCGGGCACCCCCGCCTTCTGCAACGCCATCGCGAGAAGACCGGCCGTCACCTGTTCTCCCGAGGCGACGACGGCGTCATATTCGCGCTGGTCGCAAAGCGGCGCCGCCTCCTTGCACCAGGCGACAAGCTCATTGGTCTTGCCGGCCATCGCCGAGACCACCACAGCCACCTCACGCCCAGCATCCACCTCGCGCTTCACATGGCGCGCGACATTGTGGATGCGTTCGACGGTGGCGACCGAGGTGCCGCCGAATTTCATAACCAGGCGTGACATGGAGACCGAAAATGGGCGAGGCGCTCGCGTCCCGCGGGAAGCGGCGCTATATGTGTCCGCGTCGGCGGGCCTGTCAACGGCGGCGGCGCCAAGGAATCTTGCTTAAGCTCCTCGTCCTTCGAGACGCGCGCTTCGCGCGCTCCTCAGGATGAGGAGCTTTCGCATCGTTCCCCTGACTTCATCCTGAGGAGACGCCGCAGGCGGCGTCCTCGAAGGACGAGGACAGGGGAAGTAACTTCTCAAAAATTTCGCGAGGCTCCCTCTTGCCCCAACGCTCCGCTCCCCACTCCGCCAGCGTCGATCCCGAAGACGTCGCGCGTTTCAACCGCCTGGCCGAACTTTGGTGGGACAAGAACGGCAAGATGGGGATTCTCCATGAGATCAACCCCATTCGGGTCGCCTATATCCGCGATCACGTGCGCCGCTTCATCCGACATGACGCCGGCGCGCTAAACACGCCCGGAGACCGACCGCTGGCGGGCGTGCGCATCGCCGATATCGGCTGCGGCGGCGGCATATTGAGCGAGTCGCTGGCGCAGCTCGGCGCGCATGTGACCGGGGTCGATCCCGCGCCCAACAACATCGCCATCGCGAAACGGCACGCCGAAACCTCCGGGCTGGACATTGATTATCGCAATATAACCGCCGAAGACCTCGACGCGGCCGGCGAGCAGTTCGACGCCGTGGCGGCGCTCGAAGTCATCGAGCATGTGGAAGGGCCCCGGGAATTCGTCGCCATGCTGGGGCGGCTGCTGAAGCCCGGCGGCCTGCTCTTTCTGGCGACGATCGACCGGACGACGAAAAGCTATCTGCTGGCCATCGTCGCCGCCGAATATGTGCTCGGCTGGGTGCCGAAAGGCACCCATAACCATGACAAATTCATCCGCCCGGACGAACTCTCGTCGTGGGTGCGTCAGGGCGGCATGCGGGAAATCGATCGTGTCGGGATGAGCTTCCAGCCGCTGACCAGACGCTGGCGAAAAAGCCACGATACGGACGTCAATTACTTGATGGCGGCTCGAAAACAAGGCTAGGCTCCGGTCGGCCGGGTCGCGAGAATGCGCTGAAGCTCTTGTTCGCGCCCGCTGTCCTCGGTAAAATCTGAGCCTATGCTTAGAGATTCTCGCACGCGCTCCCGTCTTCTCGTCGCTGTCGCCGCCATCGGCCTGGCGATCGCCTTCGCCGTCAACGCCGCCGAAGCGAAACCCAAGCCGGGCGCCGAAGACGCCCCGGCCGAGGATGCAAACGCCAAAAAGCGAAAGCCGGCCAAAAACGAGAAAGCCGAGAAGCCGGCGGACAAAGGCGCCGACAAGCCGGAGCAGCTCGGCAGCTATGGGGAATGGGGCGCCTACGCCGCGCAGAGCGGCCGCAACAGGACCTGCTATGCGCTTGGGCAGCCGAAAGAGCGGACGCCGAAAGCGAAGCTCAAAGACGCCTCCGCCTATATTTTTATCTCGACGCGGCCCGCGGAAAATATCCACAACGAGGTCGCGATCAATCTGGGCTATCCGACCAAGGACGGCTCGGCCGCTGTGGCCGACATCGACGGCGACAGCTACGAATTGATCACCAAGGGAACCAACGCCTGGGTGAAGGATCAGGCGCGGGAGCGCGAATTCGTCGGCGCGATGCGCGGCGGCGCCAAGCTCATCGTCAAGGCCGCTTCGTCTAAAGGGACAAGCACCACCGACAGCTATTCGCTCAAGGGATTGTCGGACGCGCTCGCCCGCGCCGTGCAGGAATGCAAGTAGTCATCGCGGCCGGACCGCGGTTGGCGGGACGTCCTTGACCGACTCCGCGATCGAGCGGATCTGCGTCGCCACGCCAGGATATTTCGACGCCAGTTGATCGATATCGCCGATTTCAACGTCCTGCGGCGTGACGCCCGGCCATTCGGTGCTGGCGCCGAAAAACCAGCGTCCGCCGCCCAGAAGCCGCGCCGTATGAAAAGTGTCGCCGGGAATCAGCAGCTGAACGCTCTGGCCGGCGCGCAGATCCGGTCCGACCACCACGCGCGCGGTTGAGCCGTCGCCATGCAGCATGAAGAGCTCCAGCGGATCGCCCAGGTAGTAATGATAGAGCTGATCGTTGCGGATTCGGTGCAGCCGAACCGGCGCGTGCGGCGTCACCAGAAAGTAGAGCGCTGAACCCGCTGGCCCGCTGCGCGCGAAAGGCGGCGGCAACGCGTCCGCGCCAAAGAACAGCCTGCTCGTATAGGTGATGCGGACAAAGCCGCATGTCGCGTTGGGCTCGAGCGCCAGCAGATCGACGATCTCTTCATAGCTCAGAGATTCGGACATGGCGAACCCTTCGGTTTGAGCCAATGGCGACGGCGGAGATTTTGATAACACGCGGGCGCGCCGAACGGCGCATCGGGCGACGCCTGGGTCCACCAAGTATAAATCTTATGATACCAAGTATTTGACCAACAGAAATACTGTCTGTGGTCCTTGTTTTCATGAACCGTTTCCGCAGACTACGCCCAGCCATGGCAGTCCCCCTGTAGCTGTCCTGGTGGACGGCGACGGTTTTCATCGCTGCATCATCCGTCGCCGTCCCTGTCCTTCCGGCGAAAGCCGAACAACATAAAATGGGAGAGGCAAATGGCCGTGAATGTTCACGACGGCGAAGTCGGCAAGATCCTCATGTATCTGATTGGCTTCACCGCTTTCGTCATCGTCGCTCTGACCTGGGTGCCGCATTGGATCTCGCCTGACAGCGCGAACATCACCGGAAACACCGGCAATACGGCGCGCATGATCGAGTGACGTCGCGCGACGCTCCGGGAGCCGTCCCTTCCGGAGCGTCGACGCGGGCGCGTCGCGCCAGTTGCAAAGCAAATTCGTTTCCGGCATAACGACGCCGCGACGGTTCGGCGACACGCTCAGCCGGCGCGACGGATGCGGGTGTAGCTCAGGGGTAGAGCACAACCTTGCCAAGGTTGGGGTCGAGGGTTCGAATCCCTTCGCCCGCTCCAATTCAACGCGCTCCGCGAATTCGCCCCCACTGCGGAGACCGGGGTTAGATGCTGACGACGCGCGCCCCCGCGAAAATCAATCTCACGCTTCATGTCCTCGGCCGTCGGGAAGACGGCTATCACGCGCTCGAAAGCCTCGTGGCCTTTTCCGGCGCGGGAGACACATTGTCCCTCACGCCGGACGACGCGCTGTCGCTCGACATTTCGGGCCCCACCTCCTCCGCCGCCGGCGCCGGCGACGACAATCTCGTGCTGCGCGCCGCACGGCGCCTCGCCGAAGAGATCAAGGGCCTGCGGCTCGGCCGGTTTCGACTCGAGAAGCGCCTGCCTGTCGCGGCCGGCATAGGCGGCGGCTCGTCGGACGCCGCCGCGGCGCTGCGCCTTTTGACCAAGGCGAATCATCTCGCGCCCGACGACCCGCGCATCATCGAGGTCGCGCGCGCGATCGGCGCGGACGTGCCGGTCTGCCTCGAGGCGAGGGCGCGCATGATGCGCGGCGCCGGAGAGATTCTCGGCGCACCGATTCGCCTGCCGCTCCTGCCGGCCGTGCTGATCAACCCCGGGGCGCCGGTGGCGACGGGCCCGGTCTTCGCCGCGCTCGGACTGCGGCCCGGCGCGACGCGCGAAGACGCCGCGCATGCCGACGTCGCCGCCCGGCCAAGCGCGGAAGAACTCCTTGCGGCCTTGGCGAGGGGGCGCAACGACCTCGAAGACGCCGCCTGTCTGCAGGCGCCCGTGATCGTCGACGCGCTCGCCCTGTTGCGCGGCGCCCGCGGCTGCAGGCTCGCGCGGATGTCCGGCTCGGGGGCGACATGCTTCGCGCTGTTTTCGACGCGGCGCGAGGCTGTGCGCGCCGCCGGCGTCATTCGCGCCCAGCATCCGGGATGGTGGGTCAAGACGGCCGTGCTTAGATGACCCGCCGGCCCCCGCCCAGGGACCGCAGCGCGCATGAGAGGGGCCGGCGCGCGGCGGCCGCTCAATCCGAGACGCGCAGCCCGTTCCGCTCCGCTGCGCCCGACCTTGTCACGCTTTACGGCGCGCATCCGGTGCGCGCCGCGCTGACCGCGCGCAGGCGCAAGCTGCTGACGCTTTACGCGACCGAAACCGCGCTGCCGCGCATCAACGAACTCGCGCGGGCGGCGGGGCTTGAGCCGCGCCTCGTCGACGCGCGCGATCTCGAGCGGCGGCTCGGTCCCGAGGCCGTGCATCAGGGCCTGCTGCTCGAAGCGCGGCCGCTGCCGGAGGCGGACATTTCCGACATCGTCAGCGTCAGCGGCGTCGTGCTCGCGCTCGACCAGATCACCGATCCGCACAATGTCGGCGCGATCCTGCGCACGGCCTGCGCCTTTAACGTCGACGCGGTGATTGTCACGGAACGGCATAGTCCGGAGTTTTCCGGCGTGCTCGCCAAAGCGGCCTCCGGCGCGCTGGAATTCACGACGATCGTCTCCGTCGTCAATCTGGCGCGCGCGCTCGACGAACTCGCCGATCACGGCTACGCCCGCGTCGGACTCGATTCGGACGGCGCCGAATCGCTTTCGATCATTCCGCTGTCCAAGCCGCTGGCGCTGGTTCTCGGCGCCGAGGACAAGGGATTGCGGCGCCTGACGCGCGAACGCTGCGACGCCGTGGCGCGGCTCGATCTTCCCGGGCCGATCAAGAGCCTCAACGTGTCGAACGCCTGCGCCGCGGCGTTGAGCGTCGTGACGACCCGGCTCGGGTGAGCGTGGGGCTGGGATGAGGCTCGGGTGAGCGCCCGACGCGGGATTGACCTCTCCGCCGGCTTGGACGCATAGAGAAGTCGCGCGATGCGCCTCGATGACGCCACGGGCCGGTTTAGCTCAGCTGGTAGAGCAACTGATTTGTAATCAGTAGGTCGCGGGTTCGAATCCTGCAACCGGCACCAAGCTTACGCCAAGTCGACGACGGCTTCGCCGAAATTCATTTAACGGAATTGCATCGAAAGAATAGGAATGGTCTCGACCACGCAGCAGGCCGCGCCTGTGGTGCAAATTGAAACCGACCAAACATTCCTCACACTGCGCGAATCACGCGGCCGGCTGTTGGGATTTTTTCTCATCAGCCTGCTTTTCGCCACGATCGGCGCGGCGATGCTCGCAAGTCCGCGACCAGGACAACCCGACGCAACATTCGGAATCATGATTGTCGTTTTTTTCGGGCTGGGCGGCCTGGTGTTCTTACGTCGGCTCATCGCGGCCCGGCGCGCCACAGCCATTTTGACGAACGAAGGCGTCACTTGTCCTGCGGCTTATGACGGCGTGCTTCCATGGAGCGCCGTGCAGAGTTGCGAATATATAGACCGCGGCAGCGCCCGCGTCCTTTGTGTGACGCCTTATCCCGACGTCGCCGACGATATGTGTTGGAAGGGCTTCACCCGCTGGGCGCTATTCCTGCGGGGAAAGACGGCGGCGCGTTTCGCCATCCCGCTCAATTCGACTCCCAAAGACGAGGCCAGATTCGTAGACGCCTTCATCGCGCAGGTGAACGAAGCCAAAGCAGATCAGCCTGAAAACTCGCATTTACGTCAGATCGATGCGAGCCAGGCCAATTTCGCCGCGCAGGCGCAGGCGCATGAGGCGCAAAGCGAAGACGCCACGACTTTCCCCTATGTCACAGCGGGATTAACCGCACTGCTCGTCTTGATTTATTTCGCCGAGCTTGGCGCAAACAAAGGTTCGTCAGGCGACGCGAAAACGCCTTCGATTGAGACGCTGGTGCAATTTGGCGGCGTCTTCAGACTGGCGGTCGACCAAGGAGAATGGCTGCGCATATTTTCCGCGCCGCTGCTGCACGCAAGTTTCGAACACCTGCTGTTGAATTGCATTGCGCTGTGGATCGTCGGCGTGCGTTTTGAACGCTATGTTGGCTCGGGGTGGTTCGGAGCGGTTTTCGCCGGCAGCGCCATTGCAGGATCGCTGATGTCGCTGGCGTTCAATCCCCCCAATCTCGTCAGCGTCGGCGCGTCGGGAGGCATCGTCGGGCTCTTCGCGGCGACGGCGCTGGCGAGCCGGCATTTTCCGCCGGGTCGGATGCGGGCGCTGATGGTGACGACGGCGGCGCAGACCCTCGTGCCTTCGCTGATCCCGCTTCTCACTGCGCCCGGTGGTGGCAAGATTGATTACGCAAGCCATTTTGGCGGCGCTCTCGGCGGCGCGGCGCTGGGCGCCGCGCTACTCGCGCTGTGGCCGCAAGCGCTGATCCGGCCACGCTATGGGAAAGCAGCGGCGATCGGCGCGGCTCTATATGCGCTGATCGGCGTCGGCGAGGTGATCTCGAACAATGATGTCCCCGCGCAGCCCACCGCGCGACCTACTCATGTGCAATCTCTGCCGCGCCCGCCGCAGAGCAACCTTCCCCATTATACGCTCCCCGAATCTATGACGGGACGGCGGGCGCCGCTCAAGCACGCGGGACCCAGCGCGCCGACGGCAAGAAAGAACTGAGGCCGATCCACGCGCCGCCGACGTCGCGTCGAACTGTAAATACCATCCACCCTAACAGCCGCAGGGCGCCGGCGGCGTGTTCGGCTGCAGGGCATGAGTTTCGATGGCGCCAACACCCGATTCACTTGGCTTTGGGCTCGCGCCGGTCACCCTAGAGCGCTTCCCGATCACATCGAATCATATGATCGATAAGGAATCGCCCAAAATCAAAAACGGTGGAGCAGGTTCTCATCGAAAAAGTCTGTCAACTTTTTCGGAGCCTGCTCTAATGAGGCATGTCCGGAGCGCGATTCCACCAGCCGCCGCCGAGCGCCATGAAAAGCGCCGCGGTGTCGGCGAGACGCGTCGCCTCGGCCTGCACGCGCAACAATGACGCGCTGAAGTAGATCCGCTGTGCGGTAAACACGGCGATCTGCGAGACCTGGCCGTATTTCAATTGCATGCGCACGATATCAAGGCTGCGCTTCGCGGCGTCTTCGCTCTTGCGAGCGGTTTCGACCGCTCGGGCGTCCGCCTGCAGGGAACGCAGCGCGTCGGTGACGTTCTGAAAGGCGTTGATGACCGTGCTGCGATATTGCGCGTCCGCCTGCTCCAACGCCGCGACCGACGAACGTTCCTTGTTCAACAGAGTCATGCCGTCGAAAAGCGGCTGCGCGGCGCCGGCGGCGAGCGTGTAGAAGCCTGTGCCGGGCGCAAAGAGCTGCGCGACATGAAAGGCGCTGGCGCCGAGATTGGCCGAGAGCGTGATATTCGGCAGCCGGTTGGCGCGCGCGATGCCGACCGCGGCGGTCGCGGCATGAAGATTGGCCTCCGCGGCGCGGATGTCCGGGCGTTGCGCGACCAGCGTCGAGGGCACGCTCAGCGGAACTGTTCCGGGCAGCGTCAGCTGCGAGAGCCTGAATTTCTGTTCGATCTCGTCAAAGGAAAACCGGCCGGCGAGCGCGGTCAGGAGGTCGCGCTGAAGCGCGAGCTGCTTTTCAAGCGGCGGCAGCGCCTGCTCCGCCTGCGCGAGCGCCGCCTCCTGCGCAACGACATCGGCCTTGGCGATCGAGCCGAATGAATATTGCCGGTTCAGGATTTCGAGCGAGTCCTTCAGGATCGTAATAATGTTTTTCGTCGCCTCGATCTGTCCGCGGATCGACGCCTCTTGAATGGCGGCGACGACGACATTCGAGGTAAGCGCAAGCCGCGCCGCCTCCAACTGAAACCCCGCCTGTTGGGTCTGCGCCTCAAGCGATTCCAGCGTTCGTCGGTTCAGTCCCCAGATGTCCGGCGCGTAGCTGATCGAGAGCTGCTTCAGAAACAGGCCGTAAGGCGCGTTTGGATTGTTCGTCGCGGGGCTGGGGGTCGCCTGTCCGGTGACGATGTTGTAGGGGCTCGGGTAGAACTGGTTGAACAGCGACTGGTTGATGGCGCTGAGCGCGCGGTTGTTCGACTGAAGATTCTGGCTTTCGTTGGCGAGGATCCCGACCTGAGGCAGAAGCGCGCCGCGTTGCGCTTCGGCGTTGAAATAAGCGACGCCAATCGCCGCCTCCGCCGCTTCGAGCGAGGGATTGTGCTCCAGCGCGTCGCGCACGAGCGTGTCGAGCGGCTTTGAGCGATAAAGCGCCCACCAATCCGCCGGAATGTCGCGTCCTTCGACGAAACGCTGGCCCGAGCCAGGGGACGCCGTCCCTTCCGGCGTGAAATGCGGCGCGTTCGGGCCAAGCGGCTGGACGAAGTCAGGGCCGACCATGCAACCGGCGAGCGAACTGGCGAGCCACGCAAGAGTCGCGACGCGCCTGACGGACGCGGCGCCGGGTCTTTGCCTGCAGATGTCGCTCGTCTTGCCCATGCGCCGGATGATCAAACTCGTAGGATCTCGTTGGCGCTGCCGCTCGCGCGCTTTTCCACGAAGCGCTCGATCACAAAATGCAACGTCGGAATGACGAAGAGGATCAAACCGGTCGCCGCCAACAGTCCGCCGACGATGACCGTGCCGAGGCCGCGCTGAACGTCGCTGCCGACGCCTGTCGCCAGCGCCGCCGGCAGCATGCCCACCATCGGCACGGCCGACGTCATCAGCACGGAACGGAAACGTTCCGCCGCGCCTTCAAGAACCTGATCGCGAAAGTTCGCCCGCTCATCGCCGCTGCTTTCGCCGCCGGCGGCGTCCGCGCCCAGCCGGCGCGCGCGCGCTGACGCGACATGCACCGCCGTGACGCGATTGAGATGCGACACCATGATGATGCCGTTTTGCACCGCGACGCCGAAAAGCGCCAAGAATCCCACGCCCGTCGCGACGTTCAGCGTCTCTCGCGTCATGATCAGCGCGACGAGACCGCCGAGCGCCGACAGCGGCACCACCCCGAGAATGAGCAGCGCGTTTCGCAGCTTGGCGAAGCCAATGTAAAGGATCAGCAGCATCAACAGCAGCACGACGCCGACGATGATCGAGAGCCGCGCCTGCGCGCGCTGTTGATTTTCGAATTTTCCGCTCCAAACGACGCTGTTCATCTGCTTGTCGTACGAAACGGTCTCGGCGACCTTCTTTTGCGCCTCCGCAAGATAGGAGCTGAGATCCCGGTCGGCGTAGTCGAGTCGAACCGTCAGCACGCGTTTGGTTTTCTCGTGCGAAATGGCGCTTTCCCCGTTCTGCAACGAGATCTTTGATATTGCCGATAAGGGGATCTGCACGCCCGACGAGGCCTTCACAAGAAGATCGCTAAGCTCTTCCGGACTGCTGCGCGACTGAAGCGGAAAGCGCACCGTCATGTCGTAGCTGCGGTCGTTCACGTAAATCTGTCCGATCGGGGCGCCGCCCACTCCGATCTGGATCATGTTCGACACGTCGGAAACATTGATGCCGTAGCGCGCGGCTGCGGCGCGATCGATATGGAAGGCGATCTGCGGAATCGGCGGCTCCTGCACAAGCGACGTCTGCGTGGTGCCCTTCACCGTCTTCAGAGCGGCGACGATCTCATTGCCGATGCGGCGCGTCTCCTTGAGGTCTTCACCGAAAATCTTGACCACCATGGCGCTGTGAGCGCCGCTGACGAGATCATTGACGTTGTCGATGATCGGTTGGCTCACGCCGACGTCCATGCCTGGAAGCTTACTGAGGCGGTTGGTCAGCTTGGCGATGAATTGTTCCTTCGTCTCGCGTTCGGGCCAGGAGTCGTAGCGGTTCAGTCCAACGGGCGCCTCGATATGGCTCGTGGTCCAGGGGTCCGTGCGATCGTCGTTCCGGCCGATCTGAGTGATGACGTAGGAGACTTCCGGAAACTCCATCACGGCGCGACGTAAATCGCTCGCCATGTCGGACGCTTTTTCGAAGGATATGCCGCTGGGCAGCTGCACTTGCAGCCAAAGCGAGCCTTCGTCGAGATTGGGAAGAAAGTCGCGTCCCACCGCGCCGCCGGCCATGACGACTCCCCAAACGCCGACCGCTGTCGTGACATAGACGATCGCCGGTCGCTGCAAGCAGCGATAGAGCAGTTCCTTGTAGCGCGCCTCCATCCATTCGAGCGCGCGGTTGTGAAAGGGCTTCGAGGGATAGCGCAACGCCATATAGGCAAGGCTGGGCACGAGCATCAGCGTGCACAGCAGGGCGCCGATCAGAGCGTAGGCGATCGTATAGGCGACCGGCGCGAAAAGTCGGGCCTCGACGCGCTCCAGTCCCAAGAGCGGCACGTAACCGGCGATGATGATGACGGTGGCGAAAAAGATCGGCCGCACCACCTGGCCGACGACGAATTGAACGTCCTCGACCCGAAGCTCGCGATCGGGATTGTGCTCCCGCAGCCGGAGAATCGATTCGGTGACGATGATCGCGCCGTCGACGATAATGCCGAAGTCGATCGACCCGAGGGACAGAAGATTCGCCGGCAGCTTGGTGAAGTTCATCATGATGAAGGCGAAGGCCAGCGACAGCGGAATTGTCGCGGCCACGACCAGCGAACTCCGCGGGCTGCCGAGAAAAAGCATCAACACGATCACGACGAGGACGATGCCTTCCGTCACCGTGTGCGCAACCTTCGAGACCGTGAGCTGCACGAGCTCATTGCGGTCCATGTAGGGAACGATTTTTACCTCCTGGGGCGCAAGTTGCGCATTGAGTTCGTCAATCCGATCGTGCAGCGCCTTCAAAACGACCGTGGCGTTCTCGCCTTTCAGCATCTGCACGACGCCCTGAATGGCGTTCGAGTTGTAGTCCTTGCCCAGCATGCCTTCGCGTTCCTGGGCGCTGTACCGCGGCGTCCCGACGTCGCGGGTCAACACGGGGACGCCGCCATGCTCGGCGATGACAATGTTTCCCAGGTCCTCCTTGGTGCGGACGAGGCCAATGCTGCGAATGACATAGGCTTGTTCGCCGCGCGTGATGCGGCTGCCGCCGGCGCTGGCGCTGTTTGCAGCGATGGAGTTGGTGACGTCCGTAAGTCCGAGCCCATAGCGCTGCATGGCGACCGGATCGAGCTGGAGCTGAAACTGACGCGTGACGCCGCCGAAATTGGCGACGCTGGCGACGCCGGGGACCTGGTTGAGCGCCGGAATCACGATCCAGCGCTGGATCTCCGAGAGTTCTTCGACATTCTTGGCGTCGGACTCGAGAGTATATCTGAGAATTTCTCCCGTCGGACCCGTCAGAGGTCCAAGCGCCGGCTGAATGTTGGCGGGAAGCGACACCTGCCCGATGCGCTCCAACACGCGTTGACGCGCCCAATAGTCCTCGACGCCGTCCTTGAACACCATGGTGATAAGCGACAACGCGAAGGTGCTGGTCGAGCGGATCGTGAGCAAGCCTGGCGTGCTCGCCAGCGCGCGCTCCAGGGGAACGGTGATCTGCTGTTCCACTTCCTCGGCGGCAAGGCCCATGGCCTTGGTCGTGACGATGACCGTCACGTCGCCGATTTCGGGATAGGCTTCGATCTTGAGCTGTGTCCAGGAATAGACGCCGCAGGCGAAGATGATCGCCGTCGCCAATATCACGCCGGCGCGGTTCCTGAGGCAAAACTCGACGATGCGCTCAATCATTCAAGAGCACCCCGCCCCGCACGACGATCCGCTGGCCGGCGTTAAGTCCCTCGACAACCGCGCCGCCGTTGATGTCGGCTTCGGGGTCGACGGGCCTCCGCTCGAAGGTCCATGGCGCGACCTCGAGGAAAACATTCGACGCATCGTTGACCATCATCAGAGCCGAAGGGGGAATAACCACGCGCTGCGACGGCGGCGAGAAGAAGCGCACGGTCGCGAACATGTTCAACTTGAACATGCCGTTCGGGTTGTCGAACGCGATGCGCACCTTGTTGCGGCGCGTGTCCGCCTCGAGCAACTGGCTGATAATCTCGACCTTGCCGACGAAGATTTCGCGAGGATAGGCGACGAGCGAGACTTCGACCCTTTCCCCCTTCTGCACAAAGGAGAGATCTTTCTCCTGTACGCTTGCGGTGACCCATACGCGATCGAGATTGGAGATGGTCATCATCGGCGATGTGGTGTTGTCGATGAAATCGCCAGGAGCCGTATCAAGCGCCGTAATCGTGCCGTCGATCGGCGCATTGAGGGTGATCTTCCGCTGGCCCGTGAGCTTGCTGTTGTCGCCAATCACGTCGAGCCGGGCTTCGGCGCGCTTCAATTCCGACGTCGCCTGCAGAAAGTCGTTCTGCGCCTGCTCCAGTTCTCTCAGCGCGAGACCGCCCGCCTTATTCAGTCCCGTGGCGCGATCGAGCGCGCTCTTGGTCAGCTTCGCGGTGGCTCGGGCCTTTTCGGCATCGGCCACCGCCTGCGCCAAATCGCCTGAATCAATGGTCGCTAGCGGCTGGCCCCTCTTTACGTTGTCGCCCAGTTCGACGTTGAGCTCGCTCACCCGTCCGTTGACGGGCGCCAAAACTCTCACCGTCCGCGCCGGATCGGCTTCGACCGCGCCGGGGACGATGCGGCTCAGGCTGACGTTCCGGGTTTCGACCGGGGCGACGGCGATGTGACTCCGGTAGGGCGAACCGGCCGGAATGAAGATCGTTTTACCTTTGCGCAAGAGCGGCGGCGCGCGTCGCCCTTCTTGCAGCGGCCCTGTCTCGTGGCGGGAGAAAATCCTCTCCGTAGCGAAGCGATAAATCAGCGTGCCGAACAGGACCAATGCGGCGGCCATTGCGGCGCTGCAGATTTCGCGCCGGCTCAAAGCAAAACGGTTCATGAGACCCAGCGCTCGTTTTACGTCCAGTTTGTCGCTCAACAGACTCATGCCCGAGGGCCCGCCGCATTCGCAAGGGAAGGGAACAGTCAATTCGCTCCAGCTTAACGACAGCGAACTGCGACTGAATGGTGACTGACCACTTTGCCAAGTGACTTAGATGCGACTGGTTTGTTTCTAGAATATTGCTGCAACGCCAGTTCCCCGATTCGGGACTGTTTCATGAGCGCAGTTGGCGCCACGAAACTAGGCAATGCAGCAATGGGCGAGCACGCAATGATCGCGCCTGATGAGGCGCGCGCGGGATGAGGCCGACTCGCTTTCTTGCCGGACGCCAGCATCGGCGCCGACGCCGCGCTACAGGGGACTGAATCGGAGGCTCCGGCGGGCGCGCGTGAAAACAAACAATTGTATAAACGCTTACGCGCGCATCAAAAAAGAAGGGCGAGACGGCCCGCGTCTCGCCCTAGACATACGCCGCGATATTCGGTCCGATCAATGAGACCGAGCCGCAGCCCACTGCAACTGTTGTGATTGCCGCAATGTTTAGATCAACGGGTTCTTCCTAGCCTTCGACGCGGCAGTGCTCCACCTGTGGAAAATACCTAGTTGATAAGGGGTTAGACGAAACCGAAGTCGCGCTCCGCGCGCCAAGTCCTTAAACCGCTGGCGCCCTGCCCTCGCCGGATCCGCGCGCCGACGTGATGTCGACGAAGGTGTCGGCGAGGAGGCGATCGGCTATAAGGCTGGATCGAACCAAGAACGGCGACGCCGCACTGACCGACACGGAATTTCGAGAGGAACATCGTGAGGATCTCGTTGAAAAGCACTCGTCTCGCGGACGCAGCGCTACGCCGCCGAAATCGGCGCCGAAGCGTATGCGCCGGATTCAACAGAGGCGCACTCGCCATTGCGATGTTGGCCGTCGCGCTCTCCGCCGCCGATGCGAAGCAGAAGCATGCGGTTCCTCCGCCCATCCCGGCGGGCGCAGAGCCGGCGCCCCCTTTGGATAAATGCGGCCATCCGATCGTCACGGACAGCGTCGGAAAACCATATATCGACCCTGTCTGCCTCGCCCTCTCCGATCACCTGCAACCTCCGCTCTATATTCCCCAGCCTGAGTGCAATAGAGGCGTGGAGCCCTATGATTCGACTTGCTTCTTTGAGCGACTCTTTACGGTGATGACGGCCTCGCCGGGCCCGCCGCCGCTCGACAGGCCTCCTCCTGCTCCCTTTCCCTATAAATAATCCTTGAGCGATTCACGCCGGGCGACGCTCTCATCGGACGCCCGGACCGCCTCCGCATCAGGCGCGGCGGGACGCGTGAATCGACGCCATTTCGCCGCGATTCAGGCGCATGTACAAAATCTCCGCCCTATTCCGAAGGTGGGTTTATACGCATGCACGACCTCATCATTCCCCCGGAGCCGCCTCAGCCGAAAAGGAACGGCCCGCCGGCAAAACTGCCGGTGGAGATCGTCATCGACCGCCGCGGCGCTCGGCCGGTCCGCTATGGTCTGATCGCCGCGTTGATCGGTCTTGCCGGACTTGCGGCCACGCATTTCTATGCGCCCGACCGTTCAAAGGACGCGGAAACGAGCAAGGCCGAGGCGCAGGCGCCCCAGCAGGTCACGATCCCGGTGCTGGACGAAGCGTCGAAGCGTCGGATCGCCGCTCTTCAAGATGAAGTGCAGGAGCTGCGCACGAAATTGGACGCCGTAGAGAAACGCCAACAGGCCGACAGCCTTCGCGCACAGCCCGCCAGCCCCCCTCCGCCCGCCGTCGAAAACCAGGCTGCTGCGGTCGCCGCGAAAGCTGCGCCCGTGTCGCGTTCGCCCGAAAAGGGGCAGGCCAAAGTTGCGCGCACGGCCGGGAAGGAAAACGCCACAGTCGACATGACGCCCGTCCAGACGATCGCGCCGGCGCCGAAAGTCGTCAGCGGCTACAGGGTGCGCGACGTTTATCATGGCGCAGCTCTTATCGAATCGGACAGGGGCATGATCGGCGTCGAGCCCGGCGAAGTCGTGCCAGGCGTCGGTCGAGTGATGGCCATTCAGGAACGCGGCGGCCGTTGGGTGGTCGTCACGGAGAGCGGAGAAATTCTGGGGAGCCCGCGCGGACAGTTCCGCGCTCCGATTCCGCGTCAGCGCCAGTTCGCGCGAGAGTTCTACGGCTTTGAGCCCGGCCCCTTCGAACCGCCGATGTTTCCTCGCTACTGATGATCGGCGCACGCAGCTGCGAGGCGCGCGGTCGGTGAGAGGCGCGCGCGATCGCAATCAGTTGCGACGCGCCGGCAAGAGGCGAAGCGTTTCGAACGGTCCCCACGCGAATTTGCCGGTGTCGACGGCGAAATCGCCGTCGGCGACATATTCCACGACGAGTTCGGAAATCTTCCGCCACTCTTCTGGCGTAGGCGCTTCCCAAATCGCTTCCGGCGTTCGCTCGCCATTGCACAGCGCAAAGATCGCCTGAGCGATGGCGGGATGGGTGCGCCGCTTGACGCTCCATCCAACCGGCGGCGGGACGCAAGAGCATATTCGATTGTTCATCGTCGCCTCCTCGGGCTCGTTTCGCCCGGCGCGAGGCGCGCCGTATTGAATGTTAGCATGGAAGGCGGCAGGCTGGAGAGAACTTCGCCAATAATTTCGTTGGCGCGATCACAGCGGCGCCTTGTCCGATAACGGCGGGCGCGGCGATTCCGATGACGTGAAGGAAGACCATGAGCTCTGCACTCTATGCGGTCTTAGGCGCATCTGCCGCGAGGCTTCACATGCGAAAACGATCGGTGATCGCCGCGGCGATCGCGGCCGTGAGTTTGATCTCAGAGACCGCGACCGCAGGGGCGATGAGCGCCAATAATTTCGGGATTCCCACAAAAGACGTCGCGCTCAAATGCGCGCCGCTGAACTATTCCATACATTGCACGATCTCTTTGCGAGCCAATCCACAATTCAGTTCTTATTGCTTCTATGTCGCGGCGGGCCAATCCTATCCTATGAAGACCGACTACCGCTTTGGATTCTATAATAATATTATCAGCATCCATCTCAATGACAGTTCCCCGGTAACGGCTCAGCTAAGGGATCTGAGAACGGGCGCCCATGCGCGGTGTTTTGAGGCCGGGTGATCGTCGCAACGGCGCCGCCGTCCCTTCGCTCGCGAGGCGCCCTGCAGGGGCCGCGGCGCGTGGACGCGGGAAAATGAAGACGGCGTCTCTCCATCAACTCGGTCCTGCCGACTTATTTTAACCTGTCGCTCTACTTCCGACGCTACGCTGGCTCAAGCGTCACGTCGCCCTAGCTGAGATTGGGCGGCGTTTGGAGGTGAGGCATGTCGAAAACTCTGTTCACTTCATTATCGAAAGTCGCCGCGCTCGCGTTTCTCTTCGCCGCTCTCGCCGCGCCGGCCTTGGCGCAACCGGCCAACGTGCTGATTTTCGGCGATAGCCTCACGTCTGGCTTCAACCTTCCCGAGGCGCAAGGATTTCCGGCGCAGCTCAAACGCCGGCTGCTCGCCGATGGCTATAACGTTGTCGTGTGGAACGGCTCCAACCCCGGCGACACCAGCGCCGACGGCTATTCGCGCATCAACGAGGCGCTGCAATACAATCCAGATCTCGTCCTTGTCGAGTTCGGCGCCAACGACATGCTGGACCATACCGATCCGCGCGTCACCTACCGCTATCTCGACGCGATCATCCGCATCTGCAAGGCGCGCGGCGCGCGCGTGATCCTTGCCGGCATGCTCTCGCTGCCGAAGAACGGACCCAATTACATCGTTGGCTTCAACAACATCTATCCGACTCTCGCGCATAGACATCGCGTCCCGCTCTATACTTTCATGCTGGCCGGAGTCTATGGTCACCCGGCGCTCATGCAGAGCGACAACGAGCACCCCAACGCGCTTGGCACGGCAGTCATGGTGGCGGGCGTCGCGCCCCTGATCGAGGCCAATCTACGCCAGCTCCGTCTCGTCGCTCACGAGGCGCGCTAGCCTCCGACCGATCGCTCGCCGCAGACGCTTCGCCGTCATCGGACCGCCGTTCGACGCATCGACGCTTCGTCGGCGGCGGGTCGCGGCGACTCTGTCGCGGCAACACGAGAGACACATTGCAGAAAATCGCCCAAGCCGCGGCTCTGCTAAACACGGTGGGCACTCAGATCGTGCGTTCAGCGACAGGCGCCGCTTCCAAGCGGCGGACGTCTGCCGCCAACTTGAGGCGGGCTCTTCGCAGCCCGCCTTTTTCTCCTGACCGGCGGCTCGACCGCGTCGCCGGCCAAGGTTGGGGAAGGCCTGTGCTCAAATTGCAAGATTTTATGTTCAGCGAGGATGATGCGCAGGCGAGACATTACCGCGATGGTCGCTCGTATCATCTTTGGGAAGCGCGCCACCTCACGGAAGTCATCAGCGTTTACGTCGCGCGCACAGCGATACGCGACATGTCTGGTCCCGACCGCGGCGAGGGTCGAGAGCGCCTATTGAGATCGCGAAAAAAAATTCAGGAGGCGGCGAACAGAAAATGGCGGCCTGGAGACGACCGGGTCTTTCTTGAGGAGAGCGATTTTTTGTTCTCGCCTGACATTTAAAAATTGAATTGAGGACGAGGCCCGCTGCGCGCCCGCTGATCATTCATGATCGGGGCATAATCCTCGCGGCGCCACAAACTTCGTCGCTGAGCGGTCGCCGATCGCCCTTTCCTGTCCGGCGCTCTGCTATTATCCCGAGAGCGCGCCAATGATGCGCCCGGACGATGGAGGGGACGATGCGGATATTTCGGCTGGCGGTTCTTCTGCCCCTTGCGCCCGTGTTTGTTTCCCCGGCGTCGGCGCAGGCCACGGCCGCGGACATTGTCGCGGCGCATATTCGAAGCCAGGGATATCCCTGCGATGCGCCGCAAGCGGCAAAGCGCGACTCTCGTGCTTCCAGACCGGACGAGCAGGTCTGGGTGCTGACCTGCGCGAACGCCCGCTACCGCGTGCGTTTGGTCCCCGATATGGCCGCGGCAGTCGAGCAAATTCATTAAGGCGACGCAGATTGCCCGTCGCGCGGCGGCCGCGCTTTGGCGAAGACCCCGCGCTCGGGATCGTGTGACGCCGGGGCGCTCGGATTTTCGCCTCACGGCTCGGCGCGCGCCGCCACCGGCGTTCTCTTGCCATCGCGCCGGGGCTTTGGCATATGTCTTTCGCGCTTCGCCCCATTATGCGGGCGCATGGAGACGTGGCCGAGAGGCTGAAGGCGACGGTTTGCTAAATCGTTATAGGGGAAACCCTATCGTGGGTTCGAATCCCACCGTCTCCGCCAGTCGATATTGTCCCGCCGCGCCTGCGCATCGACGGCTCCAGCGGGCGTCGATTGCTCCCGCGTCGCGCCGCGGACGAATGAGCGCATCCCTCCGCCGCTACGTCGAAGCGAGTCTCACAGGATCGCGAGATAGGCGCTGAACGCGGCGATGGTGAGCAGCAGCAGGGCGAGGAAAAACAGGCTGACGCGCGTCGCGCGCGCCGTATAGGGCTCCTCGCGCGCGAGCAACCGAGCGGTATGAATAAAACGGATGGTCGAAATCACGATCAGCATGACGCCAGCGCCGATGAGCGCCTCGCCTCCGTAACGGCCCGCCGGATGTTCCAAACGATGGATGTGCAGTCGCTCGGCGTCGACGGTCACCGCGCCGGCGATGGTCGACAGGAAGAGATTGAATCGCTCAATAACGAAGCCGAGAGCGATGACCGCAATGCCTGTCCGAACCCAAGCGAGGAAGGTCCGCTCATTGGCCGCGATATTGGTGTAATCGCGAATCATGCCTCTCTCCTCCGCGCGAGCGCCGCGCCCCGCGTCATTGCCGCAGCGCCGGCGAATGCCTATAACATTGCCAAGCGCGGCGGGAGCGCCGCTCATTCCTCTTAATGCGAGACGACATGCCCTGGAGCGATCAAGGCGGGCCGCGTAATCAAAATAACAATCCGTGGGGTCAGCCCGGAGGTCCCTGGGGTCAGGGCTCCGGCGGGCAGCCGCCGGACCTCGAGGAGATGCTGCGCCGAAGCCAGGAGGGGCTGAAACAGATTCTGCCGAGCGGATTCGGCGGACGCGGGCTTGCGATACTCGTGCTGGTCGCCGTGCTCGCCTGGCTGCTTTCCGGGCTTTACACCGTCGGCCCCAATGAGATCGGCCTCAACCTGATCTTCGGCAAATATATGGGAAAGACCCAGGCCGGCCTGAACTACAATCTTCCAGGTCCGATCGGATCCGTCGTCAAGCTTGCGGTTACCGATCGTAACATCACCGACGTCGGGTTCCGCGAAGAGCCGAACGTCGTCTCCGATGGGCGTCGCCGGGGGTCGGTCTCCGCGCCTCGAGGGCCGGAAGCGCCTGAAGAAAGCCTGATGCTGACCGGCGACGAGAACATCGCCGACGTCAAGTTTCGCGTCATCTGGCAAATTGATCCGGCGAAGCCGGAAGACTACGCCTTCAACGTCGCCAATCAGGCGGGAACCGTGAAGGCCGTGGCCGAAAGCGCCATGCGCGAGATCGTCGGCCAAACGCAGATTCAAAAGATTCTGACCGCCGATCGCAAGTTGATCGAGCCCGCCAGTCAGGCCTTGATGCAGAAGGTGCTCGACGACTATCACGCCGGCGTGCTGGTGCTGCAGGTGCTCCTGCTGTCGGTCGATCCGCCGCAGCAGGTGATCGCGGCCTTTCGCGACGTGACCGCCGCCCAGCAGGATCTGCAGCGTCTCGGCAACGAGGCCGAAGCATACGCCAACCGCGTTGTTCCGGAAGCGCGCGGCGGCGCCGCCCGCATTCTGCAGGAGGCTGAAGCCTACCGCGAACAGATCGTCGCCGAGGCGCGCGGCCAAGCGTCGCGTTTCGAGCAGATTTACGCTCAATATAAAAACGCGCCCGCGATCACCCGCCAGCGTCTCTATCTTGAAACCATGGAGCGCGTGCTGGGCGGCTCGGAGAAAGTCATTCTCGACGATCCATCGAAAGCCGGCGGCGGCGTGACGCCGTTCGTGCCCCTGCCCGCCTTTACGCCCTTCCAGGGAGGCCGCAAATGAAGTCCGGCCTTCTCTTCGCGCTCGCCGTGGCGCTCCTTATCGGCGTCATCGCCGTCGGCGGAGCCCTCTTCACCGTTTCGCAAACCGAACAGGCGGTGGTGCTGCGCTTTGGCGAACCTGTGGCGGGGCGCGGCCTCATCACCGAGCCTGGCCTCCACTTCAAGTTTCCGCTTGTCGAAAATGTCGTCACCTTCGACAACCGCATTCTCGACGTTGAGAGCCCGAATCTGGAAGTGCTCGCCGCGGACAATCAGCGACTCGAGGTCGACAGCTTCATCCGCTATCGCATCGTCGACGCGCTGCGGTTCTATCAGACCGTCAACAGCGTCATGGGCGCGAACAATCAGCTTGGTTCGGTGTTGAACTCGGCCGTCCGACGCGTGCTGAGCGAAGCCAACCAGCAGCAGATCGTGCGCGACGAGCGCGCCGGGCTGATGGTGAAGATCAAGGAGCAGGCGGACCGCGAGGCGCGAAAATTCGGCGTGCAGGTCGTCGACGCGCGCATTCGCCGCGTCGATCTCCCGCAGCAGATCTCCGAAAAGGTTTTCGGGCGCATGCAGACCGAGCGCCAGCGCGAGGCCGCCGAATATCGCGCCCAGGGTTCCGAGCAGGCGCAAAAAATCACCGCCAGGGCCGATCGCGACGTTATTGTGCTGAAAGCCGAAGCCCAACAGAAGGCCGACCAGATGAAGGGCGAAGGCGACGCCGAGCGCAACCGCATCTTCGCCGAAGCTTTCGGCCGGGATCCGGATTTCTTCGCTTTCTATCGGTCGATGCAAGCCTATGAGAGCGCGTTCAAGCCGGGAGAGACGCGATTCTTGATCAGTCCGCGTTCGGAGTTCTTCCGTTTTTTCTCAGCTCCGGAGGCGAGCGCCGCGCCGAGCGCGGACCAATCCGAACCGGAGCGAAACCCAAAAAAATGATCCGCAAGCGCGCGCGTTGAGCCGCGCCCGGGCATATTTGTCCCTCGACAGGAGACATAACGCATGACGTCCGCACTTCGTCGCGCCGCGAGAGCGATCCTCGCGACCGCGCCCGCACTCTACCTCGTCATCGCTCCGGCGCAGGCGAAAGGTCCCGATTCGCTTTCAGAACTCTCCGGCCAGGTCTCGGACGCCGTGGTCAACATTTCCGCAACCACGGTGGATGCGAAACGCAGCTCCCGTAACGACGGCCCCAACCTGCCGCCTGGAGTCGGGCCGGGCGCGCCCTTTGACGATCTCTTCGAGGAGTTCTTCCGGCGGCGCGGCCAGGGAATGCCGGAGCTGCCGCGTCAGCGCAGATCGAGTTCGCTCGGCTCCGGCTTCGTGATCGATCCCTCCGGCATCGTGATCACCAACAACCATGTCATCGCCGACGCCAATGAGGTGACGGTGATCCTCAACGACGGCCAGAAGCTCAAGGCGGAAGTCCTGGGCAAGGACCAGAAAGTCGACGTCGCGGTTCTGAAGGTGAAGCCGGAAAAACCGCTGAAAGCGGTCAAGTTCGGCGACAGCGACAAGGCGAAGGTGGGCGACTGGGTGCTCGCCGTCGGCAACCCGTTCGGACTCGGCGGCTCGGTGACGGCCGGCATCGTTTCGGCGCGCAACCGCAATATCGATAGCGGTCCATACGACAACTACATTCAGACCGACGCTTCCATCAACAAGGGGAACTCCGGCGGACCGCTGTTCAACATGGACGGCGAAGTCATCGGCATCAACACCGCGATCCTGTCGCCATCGGGCGGCTCGGTCGGCATCGGTTTCGCGACGCCGGCGAACACCGTGGAGCCCGTCATCGAGCAGTTGAAGGCGTTCGGCGAGACCCGCCGCGGCTGGCTCGGGGTCCGTATCCAGAATATCGACGACGCCATCGCTGAAACGCTCAACCTCGGCGCGACGCGCGGCGCGCTTGTCGCCGGCGTCGACGACAAGGGCCCGTCCAAACCGGCGGGGCTGAAGGTCGGCGACGTGATCGTGAAATTCGACGGCAAGCCGATCAAGGAGTCGCGCGACCTGCCCAAGCTCGTCGCCGCGACTCCGGTCGGCAAGGATGTCGAACTCGTCGTCGTTCGCGGCGGCAAGGAGCAGACCAAAATCGTCAAGCTCGGCCGGCTTGAGGATGGGGAGAAGGTCGCGTCAAAGGACGGCGACGACAAGGAGAAGTCCGAAGGCGGCGGCGACGGGTCGTCGCAGAGCGTGCTGGGACTGGAACTGTCGCGTCTGTCGGATGCGTTGAGGACGCGCTATCAGATCAAGGACACCGTCAAGGGCGGCGTCGTCATCATCGCCGTCGATCCGCGGTCGGAGGCGGCCGAGAAACGCCTGCAGGCGGGCGAGGTGCTGCTTGAGGTCAATCAGGAAGCGGTGAGCGATCCGGCGGACGTGCTCAAGAAAATCAAAAGCCTGAAAGGCGCGGGCAAGAAGACGGCGCTGCTGATCGTCGCGAACGGCCAGGGCGACGCGCATTTCGTGGCGTTGCCGGTGGAGTGATGAATGCCTCTTCCGCCTGCGGCGGGAGAGGCGTTCGACCGGAAGGGAGAAGGCGGGAGGCTGTCACTCGACAAACTCCTCGCGCCTATAGCCCTGCGCGTAGAGCGCCGCGGTGAGATCGGCATGGTCGACGCGCGCATCCGCCGCCTGCGCCACTTTCGGCTTGGCGTGAAAGGCGACGCCGAGGCCCGCCTCGCGCAGCATGCCGAGATCATTGGCGCCGTCGCCGATCGCCAGCGTCATATGCTGCGACAGCCCTCGCGCCTCGCGCAATTCGACAAGCGCCGCGCGCTTGGCTTCGCTTCCCAGGATCGGCGCGACGACCGCGCCCGTCAGCGCGCCTTCGGCGATTGCGAGACGATTGGCGCGCGTCTCGTCAAAGCCGATGCGCTCGGCGACGGGCTCTGTGAATTGCGTGAAGCCGCCCGATACGAGCGCCGTATGGGCGCCATGCGCCCGCATGGTGCGCACAAGCTGTCGCGCGCCGGGCGTCAGAGTGATGCGCGTCAGCAGCGTCTCGATCTGCGCGAGGGTCACGCCCGCGAGCAGCGCGACCCGCTCCCGCAAGGCGCCCTCGAACGCCACCTCGCCGCGCATGGCGCGCTCGGTGATCGCCGCGACATGCTCGCGCAAGCCGACGAGGTCGGCGAGCTCGTCGACGCACTCCTGCCCGATCATGGTCGAATCCATGTCGGCGACCAGCAGTTTCTTGCGCCGGCCCGTCGTCGGCTGAACGATGACGTCGATCGGATCGTCCGCGACCGCCACCTGCAGCCGCGCGCGCAGGTCGGCGAGGTCATGCCCCGCCCCCGACAGGAACGCGTCAACGGCAAGATCTGGCGCGAGCCAGTCACGCCCCGCGTCGATCAATCCAGCGTCGTAGAGCGCGCCCGACACCGCGCGTTCGTTGAGCGCCGCGCCCCGTCCGGCGACGAAGGTCGCGACGTAGCCGATGGGCTTTGACATCTCCACCGTTTCAGCGGCAATAGCGCCATGCGCGCACGCGCCATTCTCATTGCAGGTCCAACGGCTTCGGGCAAGTCCGCGCTCGCGCTCGCGCTCGCGCGCCGTCGGCGCGGCGCGATCGTCAACGCCGATTCAATGCAAGTCTATCGCGACCTGCGGATCGTCACCGCGCGCCCGACGATCGAGGAGGAAGCCGCCGCGCCGCATCTTCTCTTCGGCCATGTCGATGCGGCGATCAACTATTCCGTCGGACGCTGGCTCGACGATCTCGCCCGCGTTCTGCGCGATCTCGATGCGCGCGAACTGACGCCGATTCTCGTCGGCGGCACGGGGATGTATTTCCGGGCCGCGCTTTACGGGCTTTCGGACATTCCGGCCGTCCCCGGCGACGTGCGCGAAGCCATGCGCGCATGGGCGCAGGACAAGACCCCGCAGCAGCTCCATGCCGAACTCGCCGCGCGCGACCCGGCGACGGCCGCGGCGCTGCGCAAGACCGATCCGCAGCGGCTGCTGCGGGCGTTGGAAGTCCTGGAGGCGACCGGCAAGCCGCTCGTCTCATTCCAAGGTCCGCGCAGCCCGCCGCTCCTGAACGCGTCGGAATGCGCCGCCTTTTTCCTCGCGCCCGAACGGGAGACGCTTTACGCGCGCATCGACGCGCGCTTCGAGAGGATGACGCAAACGGGCGCGCTCGACGAGATCGCGGCGCTCAAGGCGCGCGGCCTCGATCCCGCATTGCCCGCGATGCGCGCGCATGGCGTCCCGCATCTCATCGCTTATCTCGACGGGCGGCGGACGCTTGCGGAAGCGATTTCGCGCAGTCAGCTCGATACGCGCCGTTACGCCAAACGGCAGTTCACCTTCGCGCGCCACCAGCTCCCGAGCTTCGAATGGATTGCGGGCGAAGCGCCGCTGGGCGACGTCGAAGACGCGCTCAGCTCATGCGCGCGACCCACATCTGGAACAGGGTGAGGACGATCTCCATCGCGATCAATATGATGATCGTCCACTCGAGCCGAACGGAACGCGCCGCGTCGATGAGATCGGTCAGCGCGCGCGCGGTCTCGCCGATCACGTCGATCTTGGCGTTGAGCGTGCGCGCCCGCGGCGTAAGTTCGTACTCATCCTCGAGACGCGCATAGAGCCTTTCAAGGTCAGGCCGATCCCAGAGCACATCCGGCTTGTCGTCGACGGCGACGCGGCCCGAGACGCGGTGCCGCACGAGCAGAGTCTGGCCCATGAGCTCCAACATGGATTTACGCTTCCATGGCGGGCTGCCCCTCGCCGCAAGCTCGGCCGCGAAGGGCTCGATCGTATCGAAAACGGCGTTGACGCGGCGCTCGTCGCGCGCGAGGGCGACGCTTTTCGCCAGAACATCGGCGATCACCAGCAACCGTGCTTCGGAAAGGTCCTTTACGGCGAGGCGTCCGTCCGGCAGCGCCTTCTCCTCGCCGTCCGGCGTCGCTTCGATGACCAGCGTCTCGTCGTCGCCCCGCGACGCGCCCGCAACGCGAAGGCCGATCTTTTTGACGATCTCATCCTCCTCCAGCGGCGAAAGGCCGAAGAGAACGGCGACGCCGAAGCGGTAGAGCACGGCGAATCCGCTCTGCCCGGCGTGGAAGGCGAGCGGCGCCGTCGAAACGAGATCCGCCCGTTCGAGCCCGTCGGTGTCGATCCGCTCCCCAAGCAGCAGGGCGCGCGCCGTCAGCGCCTGCCGGCTGATCGCGGTCGTCGCGGGCGAATTTATCGTTTCGACCATTTGCTGACCTTGTGGGTTGCACGCGCAATTATATCTCTGACGCGCGCCCTCGTTCTGCTCGCCTTGCGTGACGCTGGCAAAAAAGCTAGCAAGCGGCAAGGTCGCGGGAGAGATCACCCTTATGACTTATGTCGTCACGGAAAACTGCATCAAGTGCAAGTATATGGACTGTGTTGAAGTGTGTCCGGTGGACTGTTTCTACGAAGGCGAGAATATGCTGGTGATCCATCCGGACGAGTGCATCGACTGCGGCGTCTGCGAACCCGAGTGCCCGGCGAACGCCATCAAGCCCGATACGGAAGAGAATCTCGAACAGTGGCTGCAACTTAACGCCGAGATGGCGCAGAACTGGCCCAACATCACCATCAAGCGGGAGCCGCCCTCCGACGCCAAGGAATGGGACGGCAAGCCGGACAAATTCGAGCAATTCTTTTCGCCGGAGGCTGGCGAGGGAGACTGAACAGCGTTCAACGCCGATTTGGCGCCTAACTTGCACATGATGAGTTTCCACATCCTTAATTTATCTAAAACGTCAGAACCCATAGTAAGTTAGCGTCGTTCGCGGCCTCGGCGCGGGCGCCGCTCGCGCGCATATGCCTTTGATTTTCACGCTTGGGCGTGTTATAAATCACACACTAAATGCACGCCTTGTCGAAGGGCGATCCGGCGCCAGTCACCGTCTCGCAACCAATTCGAAAGCCTCTCTTTCTCAAGGGCCGGCCCGTTGGCCGGCTATTGAGTATGCGGCGCTAGCAAGGTTCCCACGAGCCGCCTTCGCGGCGCCGCCGCGGCTTTTTCGCCGACGGCGTGCGCGATTCGTCAGGCGGCGATGGTCCCGTCTCCACAGCGGGACAGCATAGGAGTAGCCCGCGTATGCCCTCCAACAAAACCGAGAAAAAGTCGCCTGCGACTGCCTCCACCGCAGCAGCGCGCGCCAAGGGCTCGGCCGCTCGCTCCAAGACGCTCGCCAAGCGAGCCGCCAAGAGCGGCGCCACCAAGAGCGGCGCCACGAAAACCGCCGCAGCGAAGAGTTCAACATCGGCGTCGAAGAAGCCGGCCAGCCGCTCCGCCGCGGCGGGAAAGTCCGCGCGGGCCGCCGCCGCTTCGAACCGCAAGACAAGCGCAAAAACCTCCGCAAAAGCCGCGAGAACGATGACATCAAAAACAACGACGACGAAACCGAAATCGACTGCAAAAGACAAGACCGCCAAGACCTCGGCGCAGGCCACGGCGACGCGGCGGACGGCGGCGGCGAGTTCTCGCAGCGTCGCCCGCGCCTCGGCCGCCAACTCCGCCGCCAAGACGGCGGCGAAGCCGACCGCCAAGACCGCGGCCGCAGGCAAGAGCGTGACGAAGCGCGCCGTGGCTGCGAAGGCGGCCAAGACGGCGGCGGAAAAGGTGAGCGCCAGCGCGGTGACGCCTGCGGCGAAGCCTGTCGTCGCCAGCAAGACCGCCGCGGCGACTCCCGCGCGCGCGGCGACGCCGCCCGCCGCGGCCAAGCAGCCGGCGATCAAGTCAGTCGAGCAGCAGAAGCCGGCGGCGTCAGCTGCGCCGGCCAAGCCGCGTTCGCTCGTGGAGGCGGAGCCGAAATCCATTGACGGCGCGGCCGCGCCCCAGCCGGGAACGTCTCAGGAGGCCTCGGCGGCGACGGCCGGCGTCGGCGCGCGGGCGGCCATTTCAGCCAAGCCGAAACCGGCGACGCCGTCGGCCAAGCCCGCCTTCAAGCTCCACGAATACATCGTCTACCCCGCGCATGGCGTCGGGCAGATCATCGGCGTCGAGACGCAAGAAGTCGCGGGCTTCAGCCTTGAGCTGTTTGTCGTGAACTTCATCAAGGACAAGATGACGCTCAAGGTGCCCACCAGCAAAGTCGTCAGCGTCGGCATGCGCAAGCTCGCCGATACGGGCGTCGTTGACAGGGCGCTGCAAACGCTGAGCGGCCGCGCGCGCGTCAAGCGCACCATGTGGTCGCGCCGCGCTCAAGAATATGAGGCGAAGATCAACTCGGGCGATCTCATCACCATCGCCGAGGTGGTTCGCGACCTCTACCGGTCGGACACTCAGCCCGAGCAGTCCTATTCTGAGCGCCAGCTTTACGAGGCAGCCTTGGATCGCATGGCGCGTGAAGTCGCCGCCGTCCGCAAGCTCATCGATTCGGAATCGCTGAAGCTGATCGAATCCTTTCTGCTGAAGGGTCCCCGCCGCGGGCCGAAGGCCGAGGGGGACGCGGGCGACGACGGCGGGGATGAGGCTGACGTGGACCGAGCAGCCTAATCAAAGCAAAAAACCCCGGAAGTCGCTTCCGGGGTTTTTTTCGCTACACTCTCGCCGGCTCGTCAGGCGTCGCCGTCTCTTGCATCCGCGACAGCGCGCGCCTCAACTTGACCAGCGCGCGACTTTCAATCTGCCGCACCCGCTCCTTGGAAATGCCAAGGCGATCTCCGAGCGTCTCAAGCGTCACCAGATTTTCCGCCAGCCGACGCTCGCGCACGATGCGCAACTCGCGTTCGGAGAGAATGGCCAGCGCATCCTTGAGCCAGCGCGCGCGCCGATCTGAATCCAGCGTCTCTTCGACGACCTCGTCGGGAAGCGGCTTCTCGTCGACGAGAAAATCCATCCTCTGCGCCGAGCCGGACGTATCGTCGTCGACGAGCTGGGCGTTCAGCGACACGTCGGAACCCGATAGACGCGAATCCATCATCTCCACGTCGGCCCGCGAAACGCCGATCGCGTTGGCGATCGTCTGATAGGCGTCGACCGAGCTTCTGCCGTGATTTTCGCGCGCCAGCCGCGCACGCAAGCGACGCAAATTGAAGAACAGCGCCTTTTGCGACGAGCTTGTTCCTCCCCGCACGATCGACCAGTTGCGCAACACATAGTCCTGGATCGACGCTCTGATCCACCATGTGGCGTAAGTGGAGAAGCGTACGTCGCGCTCCGGCGCGAACCGCGCCGCGGCCTCTAACAATCCAACGTGGCCTTCCTGCACGAGATCGGAGAGCGGCAATCCGTAATGTCTAAACTTCGCCGAAAGCGCGATCACGAGGCGCATGTGTGCGGCGGCGAGCTTATGAAGCGCCGTCGCATCGCCCCGTTCGCGCCAAGCGACGGCGAGCTGCTTTTCTTCGTCGCGTTCCAGGAAGGGCGCCTCAGCCGCAGCCTTGATCAATTCGCGCCCGAGTCCAGGCATATAAGCCATGACGCCCTCCATACGCGACCCCACTAATGGTGGGATTCCACGCGCCAAGATTTGCCTTGCTTTGGATAACCGTCAGGCGCGGCGGTTGTTCCCAAAGCGAGCAAAAACCGGGCTTCACTCGGTTACGATTTTGTAATGTTCGCCGGCGGTGAGGGCGTCGCCGGCGGACAACCCGTTGAGAAGCATGAAATGTTCGACTGGCCTATTGGGAACCACCATCCGCGCGGCCATCGTTTCGATCGTGTCGCCATGGACGGCGACAGCCACCGCAATCTTCAAGGGCCGCGCGTCAGTGGTTTCGTCGGGGCCAAGCCGGCGGAACGATCTGATCGACTCCATGAAGAGCGCGTCGGCCTCGTCGCTCAATTTGCGCGCCGCAAAAATCAGGCGGTAGAGAAAATCGCCCGACCGGATCACCGCCAGCCGGAAATTCCACTCTCCCGCCCGAGCGACGGCGATCACGGCGGGGAGCCCGTTGATGTCCATCTTGCGCACGGAGGAAGGAAGCAGACCGTCGACCCAACCGGAGCCGACATAGGCTTCGAGATTCTCGTCCGAGGGCAGACGCACGCTGTCGAGCCGCAAGGCTTCATTGTCGGCTTCGCGCACGCCGAATACCGCTTCGTTGGAATTCTCCAGAAGAAAGCCCTCAGGCGCGGTGAAGGCGAAGCGCAGTCGCGGATGGGTGAATTTGCGGTCGCGAACGTAGCCTTCCATGGGATCGTCGCCGAAGGCGACGCCTTTGATGGCCTCCAGATAGCCGCTGCGGTCGACGACGCCGATCCCCGGCGCTCCGATTTGTCGCGCTGCGGCGACGGCCCTTGTGATGCGGTCGGGGGTGGAGGGATGCGTCGAGGTAATGTCGAAGTCGAGCGACTTCTTCTTTCCATAGAGCGCCGCGCGCAAATCCGTCGACCGACCCAGCGCCGTCAGGAAGCGCGAGGCGCCATAGGGGTCGAAGCCGGCTCGGGCGATGACGCGGACGCCGGCGGCGTCGGCGTCGAGCTCCTGCTGACGGGAAAAACTCGCGACGGAGAGCCGCTGACTGGAACGCACCTCGTCGCCCTTCTGGCGATTCTGAATCACCGCCGCGGCTTGCGAGATGATCGCGGCCTCCCGCTCGCGTTCGGCGCGGAGCGCGCTGTGGCGCAAGGAGACATGGGCGATTTCATGCGCCATCACCGCCGCCGCCTCCGAAGCGTCTCCGGCGAGCGCCAGCAGCCCGCGGGTGACGTAAAGATTGCCGGAGGGCAGCGCGAAGGCGTTGACGACAGGCGTATTGAGAATCGTCACCTTATAGGTCGGCTGGCCGGGCGTATCGCTGACGCTCGCGAGCTTGGCGAGAATGCCGTCAAGATAATGCTCTGCGCCCGGAGCCTCATATTCGCCGCCGAATTGGGCGACGAGCTCCTTATGCTGAACCGTGCTGCGATTATCGGTTCGCGGGCCGGCCGGCCGCGTCGGAGGCAAGGGGGCGGTAAAGATCTGTCCTTGCCGCTCGAGCTCCGCGCAGCCTCCGACCGCTGCGCCGATGACGACGGCCAGCCAGGCGATCGCCGTCCGCCTAGTGAGAGGCGACGCCGTCAACAAATTCGATCTCGGCTGGCGTAGCGATTTCGATGCGAGCCCCGGTCTCAATAAGTCCTCGTACGCGCGCTCGCCGCCCAACGAGCGAGCGGGGCTCGATTTGTCCGAACATAGCCAAATTGCGCCGCTGAATCACGACGCTAAAGCTATCGCGCCATTTGTCGCCAAAATTAAGGTAGAAGGCGCGCCGCGACTCGCCGACCGAGCGGATCGCGCCGACGACGACGATCATGCCCTTGCGCCGCTTCAGATCATCCACCGCGCCCGGCGCCGAGACGTCGATCTGGCGGAACTCCGGCCGCGACCAAACCCCGACGCCCGAGTCGCGCGCCGGGGCCTCGGCGGCCAAATACGCCTTGGCGCAGGCGGCGGCCGTCGGATCCGGACGAAAGCGCGCCTCGCCCGCCGAGAGCAGCGCAGCCGCCACGGATGCGAGGGGCGCCGAAGCGCCTCCCTCGGCCGGGCTTGCGTAAACTCTCGCCGGCGCCCTGCCCCAGCGGTCCGCTGTCGACGCAAAGGCCCCCAGGAATATGTCCCGGCCGGCGAGCCACGCGGACAGACGGCTGCGGATCGCGGCGCGCAGCGCCGCCATTTCAGGCGGCGGAAAATCAAGGCCCGCGAGAGCGGCGCGACGGCCATCGTCGAGCAGCAGTTCGAAGTCCTCATCGACGGCGGCGACGGTCGCCGGAACGGCGCCCTCGAGCGAGCATTCGCCGGTTTCCGCGGCCGGGGGAAACGACTCGGCGGACGACGGCCAAGCCGCCGCCATAAACGAGGCCATCGCCATTCTTCTAACCCAAACGATTCTCAATGATCGCATCATGATCGCATCGCCTAATTTTAGCCGAATGGGCGCCTATGGTAAGGCGATGTCGCGCCGCATCGAATTGAGCGGCGCCCTTAGAGCAAGTCTCGGCCTTCGCGACCATGTTCCCACGTTACGCCCTCATCTTCGCCCTGCCCTTGTTTGCGGCGGGCGCCGCCCAGGCGTTCGACGTCTATGGCGATCCCCGGCCGGAGGGAGACCTCCGCCATGTTCAGACCTACAATGTTCCGCCCGCGGATATTTATGAAGGTCCTGACGCGGGACCGTCGGACGCGGCCGCGGCGATGCGGATCGATCGGCTGGAGCGCGAGCTACGCCGATTGACCGGACAGAACGAGGAGCTGCAGCACAGGGTGCAGCTTTTGGAAGAGCAGCTGCGCGTCGCAAAGCCCGAGCCGCATGCGGAGACTGCGCCGCATGGGCCGACGAATCCGTCAGCTGTCGCGCAGGCGGCCCCCGAGACGAGCGCCAGCGCCGGCAAGCGCGGCGACGCCTTTGATCCCGCGACACAGCCGACTGCGCCCGGCGCGCCGCGGCCGCTCGGCACGACGCCTCCGTCAGCGCCGCTCGAAAGCGCCGTCCGGCCGACGGGTTCGGTGACGACGGCCCCTGTGCGCGAAGCCGGCCAGCCGCTGGATATCGCCCACGGCCGCCTTGTCGGCGATCAGCCGGCGCCCGCGGAAATCGCCGTCGCGCCGCCGGTCGCGGCCCCCAAGGAGCAATACGACGAGGCGGTCGGCGCGTTGCGCGCCGGCAAATATGAGGAAGCCGAGAAGTCGCTCTCGACGTTTCTGTCTAAGAACGGCAAGAGCAAGCTCGCCGCCGCCGCGACATTCAACCTGGGCGAAAGTTTCTTTTTGCGCGGACGGCACCGCGAGGCCGCCGAAAGATATTTGGAAATCTCGACGAAATACGGCGACTCGCCGCAGGCGCCGGAAGCGCTGTTGCGGCTTGGCCAATCGCTGAGCGCGATGGGCGCGAAGGAGCAGGCCTGCGCCTCCTATTCCGAGATCAATGTCAAATTCCCGAAAGCGGCGATGCGAATCCGCGAAGCGGCACAGCGCGAAAGCAAGAAAATTCAATGCTAGCCGCCCGCGCGGCGGTCGGCGCCCCTCCCTAGGCATGCCGCGCAGGGAGCCGGAAGACCGCGCCGCAATCGACGACGACCCGCTCGAAGCGAGTCGCGAACGCGCGCTCGATCTCCTCGCGCCCTACCCTTCCTTGCTGCTCGCGGTTTCGGGAGGCCCGGACTCCGTCGCCTTGATGCTGCTTTGCGCGCAATGGCCGTTACGCGGGTCGCGCCACATCGCGGTGGCGACGGTCGATCACCGCCTGCGCGAAGAGGCGCGCGCGGAGGCCGAAGAAGTCGGCCGCTGGGCGCGCGCTCTTGGCTACGATCACCATTTATTGACGTGGGAGGAAGAAAAGCCCTCGACGCGCCTCCAGGAGCGGGCGCGGCGCGCGCGCTACGCGCTGCTGACCGCATGCGCGCGGCGAATCGGCGCATCCGCCATCGCGCTTGCGCATCATTCGGAAGACCAGGCGGAAACGATCCTGTTTCGTCTGACCCGCGGCTCCGGAGTCGCCGGACTTGCAGGCATGGCGCGCATCGCGCGCCACGAAGACATCTCGCTGCTACGGCCGCTGCTCGACTTTCGCAAAGAGGAGCTGGAGGCGGTTTGCGCGCGCGCGGGTCAACCGTTCTTTCGCGACCCGTCCAATGAAGACGAATGCTTCGCGCGCGTGCGGCTGCGCAGGCTGGCGCCCATGCTCGCCGCGCAGGGGCTTAGCCGAGATGCGCTGCTGCGGCTTGGATCGCGCGCGGCGCGCGCCGACGCCGCGCTGGCGCATTGCGCCGCCGAAATGCTGGCGCGCGCGCTGCGTCGCGACGAAGCGTCATGCGTCGAGTTCGACGCCGCGGCGCTGTGCGAGGCGCCGCTGGAACTTCTCCAACGCGTGCTCGCAAGCGCGATCCTGCGGATCGCGCCGGCGGCTGTGCTTCGCCTCGAACGCTTGGAGCGCGCCAGCGCGCGCGTGGCCGCCGCCGTGGCTGCGCGCGGATCGGTCCGAATGACGCTTGCCGATGTCTCGATTGAAGCGAAAGGCGGACGAATTCGGCTGCGTCCGGCGCCGCCTCGCCGCTCAAGCTTGACTTAGCAAATTCGCGTTGTTCGGGAGGAACTTGTCCGAAACGGCCAAGTCCCCACGCAACAACGCTTGGAATCACGGGCTTTTCCGAGACTTGGCAACGCGTCCAGGTGCGCCTAAATTAAGCACATCAGCGGAGCGCTTCGGGGGATAAGCCCGACCGAGCGGCTCCCGACAGGCTTCCCACATGAACCCACACTTCAGAAACCTCGCGCTCTGGGCAATCATCGGGTTGCTCGTGGTTGCGCTTGTCATGCTGTTTCAGCAGCCTGGCCAGCGCACGCCGATCCGCGACATTTCATATAGCGAACTGCTGACGCAGATCGATCAGGGCCGCGTCCATGACGTGACGATCGCGGGCAATGAGATCGTTGGGCACTTCAACGACAATCGGCCGTTTACGACCTATGCGCCGGACGACGCCAATCTCGTGCCGCGCCTACAGGCCAAGAACGTCTCAATCAGCGCCAAGCCGAATAATGAAGGCGGCAGCTTCCTGGTGACGCTCCTGCTCAACGCGCTGCCGCTCGTCGCATTCCTCGCGGTCTGGATTTTCCTGTCGCGGCAGATGCAGGGCGGCGCGGGCCGCGCGATGGGGTTTGGCAAGTCAAAGGCGAAGCTTTTGACCGAGACGCAAGGCCGCGTCACCTTCGAGGACGTCGCCGGCGTCGACGAAGCGAAAGAGGATCTGCAGGAGATCGTCGAATTCCTGCGCGATCCGCAGAAGTTCCAGCGGCTCGGCGGGCGCATTCCGCGCGGCGTGCTGCTGGTCGGACCGCCCGGCACGGGTAAAACCTTGCTCGCCCGCGCCATCGCCGGCGAGGCGGGCGTGCCCTTCTTCTCGATCTCGGGCTCCGACTTCGTCGAAATGTTCGTCGGCGTCGGCGCGTCGCGCGTGCGCGACATGTTCGAACAGGCGAAGAAGAACGCGCCCTGCATCATCTTCGTCGACGAAATCGACGCGGTCGGCCGCCATCGCGGCGCCGGCCTCGGCGGCGGCAATGACGAGCGCGAGCAGACCTTGAACCAGCTGCTCGTCGAGATGGACGGCTTCGAGGCGAATGAGGGCATCATCCTGATCGCCGCGACCAACCGTCCGGACGTGCTCGATCCGGCGCTGATGCGCCCCGGCCGCTTCGACCGGCAGATCCAGGTGCCGAACCCGGACTTCATCGGCCGCGAGAAGATTCTGAAGGTCCACGCCCGCAAGGTGCCTCTGGCGCCGGACGTTGATCTGAAGGTCGTGGCGCGCGGCACGCCGGGCTTCTCTGGCGCCGATCTGATGAATCTCGTCAACGAGGCGGCGCTGCTCGCGGCGCGGCGCTCGAAGCGGATCGTCACGAACCAGGAGTTCGAGGACGCCCGCGACAAGATCATGATGGGCGCCGAGCGTCGCACGCTGGTGATGACGGATGAGGAGAAGAAGCTCACCGCCTATCACGAAGGCGGCCATGCGCTGGTGTCCTTGAACGTGCCGGGGTCGATTCCGATCCACAAGGCGACGATCATTCCGCGCGGCAGAGCGCTCGGCATGGTGCAGGGCCTGCCCGAGCGCGATCAGATCTCGCAGAGCTACGAGCAGCTCGTGGCGATGCTGGCGATGGCGATGGGCGGCCGCGTCGCCGAAGAATTGATCTTTGGGGCGGCGAAGACGACCTCCGGCGCCGCCTCGGACATTCAGCAGGCGACGCGCATCGCCCGCGCGATGGTCACCCAGCTCGGCTTCTCGGACAAGCTCGGCACGGTCGCCTACGCCGATCCGCAGCAGGAGCAATTCCTCGGCTATTCGCTCGGACGCACGCAGACCTTCTCCGAACAGACGCAGGAAACGATCGACGCGGAGGTGCGCCGGCTGGTGCAGGAGGCTTACGAGAAGGCCAGACAGATCCTCGTCGACAAGCGTTCGGATCTGGATACGCTCGCCAATGCGCTTCTCGAATTCGAGACGCTGTCCGGCGACGAGATCAAGGGTCTGCTCGCGGGCAAGCGGCCGGTGCGCGAGGAATCGTCGCCGACGCCGCCGCCGCGCGGCTCGGCGGTGCCGACGACGGGGCAGAAGCCGGAGCCCGACGTCGGCGGCCTGGAGCCGCATCCGATCTGATGGAAAAGCCCAGCGGCCCCGGCCGCTGGGCTTTTTTGCGTTCAAACCCCGGCGATCTATGTCTTGGACCGCGCGATCAGATCTTGGAGCGTCTCGGCGGGTCGACAGAGCGCCGCCTTGTCGCCCATCGAAACGATCGGCCGCTCGATCAGAATCGGATGCTGTTCGATGGCGGCGAAAATCTCCTCGTCCGACAGGGCGGGATTATCGAGTCCCAGCTCTGCATAGGGCGTCCCGCGCTTGCGCAGCACGTCGCGCACGTTCTTGCCCATGCGGCGCAGAAGCTCCTTCAAGGCCGCCCGGTCGGGCGGGTTTTTGAGATAGTCGATCACCTGCGGCTCGTAGCCGGCCCCGCGGAGGGCGGCCAACACGTTGCGCGAGGTCCCGCAGGCGGGATTGTGGTAGATCTTGACTTCCATGTGGACATCCGTTCAGACGATGTGCGAGTGTTCATTAGCTGTTCATTAGACCGACGAAAATACGCATTTAACATTGTGGCGTTATGCCCATAGATGCGCCGACTTGGCGCGACGGATGGCGTGACAGATGGCGTGAAGGTTGCGCGATTTGGCGCCGCTCGCTGAGGATCTTCGATGACCCGCACCTATTTCGGCACAGATGGCATTCGTGGCCTCGCCAACGAGAAGATCACGCCGGAGCTCGCGCTCAAGGTTGGGCAGGCGGCCGGGCTGATCTTTCACCGCGGCGAAGGTCGGCACCGCGTCGTTATCGGCAAGGACACGCGGCTCTCAGGCTATATGATCGAATATGCGCTTGTCGCCGGCTTCACATCCGTCGGCATGGATCCGCTGCTGCTGGGGCCAATGCCGACGCCCGCAGTCGCCATGCTCACAAGATCGATGCGCGCCGACGTCGGCGTGATGATTTCCGCCTCTCACAATTCCTTCGAGGACAACGGCATCAAGCTGTTTGGACCGGACGGCCACAAGCTTTCGGACGAGATCGAACACGAGATCGAGCGTCTCATCGACGGCGACATGTTGCGCAAGCGCGCGGGACCGAAAGATCTCGGACGCGCCCGCCGCATCGACGACGTGCGCGCCCGCTATATCGAGTTCGCCAAGCGTACGCTGCCGCGCAATCTGAGCTTGGAAGGGTTGCGCCTCGTCGTCGATTGCGCGAATGGCGCGGCGTATAAAGTGGCGCCCGAGGCGCTGTGGGAGCTTGGCGCCGAAGTGATCGCGATCGGCGTCGATCCCGACGGATTTAACATCAATCATCGCGTGGGCTCCACAGCGCCGCAGGCGCTGCGTGACAAGGTCCGCGAGCTGCGCGCCGACGTGGGCATCGCGCTCGACGGCGACGCCGACCGCGTCATTATGGTCGACGAAAATGGGCGGCTGATCGACGGCGATCAGCTGATGGCGGTCGTCGCCGAAAGCTGGCGCGATCAGGGGCTGCTGTCAAAGCCGGGGATCGTCGCGACGATCATGTCCAATTTTGGATTGGAGCGCCATCTGAATTCGATCGGGCTCGCGCTCGAGCGAACGCCCGTCGGCGACCGTTATGTGATCGAGCGCATGCGCGAAGCCGGATACAACATTGGCGGCGAACAGTCGGGCCATATCATTCTCTCTGACTATTGCACGACGGGCGACGGGCTCGTGACGGCGATGCAGGCGCTCGCCGAGGTGAAGCGTCAGGATCGTCCGGTGAGCGAAGTTTGCCATCGGTTCGAGCCGCTGCCGCAGGTGCTGGAGAATGTGCGCGCCCATCGTCGCGAATTGGAGCGCACGGCGGTGGCGTCTGCGATCGACGATGCGCGGGCGCGACTCGGCGGCTCCGGCAGACTCATTGTGCGCCCCTCCGGCACTGAACCCGTGATCCGCGTCATGGGCGAAGGGGACGACCGCGAACTGGTCGAATCCCTCGTCGCGCAGATCTGCAGCGTCCTGAAGGAATCCGCCGAGGCGGCCTGAGCCGGCGTTTTGGCGACGCCACGAGAAGTTGCGGCGTGCGACGCGAATACGCTCTGCAGGCGCGCTGGGTTAAGGAACTTGGTTAAGCAATAGGGTTAACCCGCCCTTAACTGTTATCGTCCATGCTTTCTTTTCGGCGCTGCGCCATTCGCAAGCAATGGCGCACGCGAAAATGGGAGCACATCATGCGCCGCTCCATCGCCCTCCTGTCGTTCGTCCTGATTGCCGGCGCCGTGAACGCGCGCGCCGAAAATTTGCCGGCGCCGCCCCTTGATGTCAGCGGCTGGTATCTTCGGGGCAATGTCGACGCGCCCGAGCAGTTGACGGAAGGGCGGTCGCGGCTCGCGCCCAACCTTCTCGCCGACCTGGCGAACGGCCCCGCCCGACCAACGCATTATTCGATGAGCGAAATGCGCTAGCTTTCAAATACGCGAGCCACAACGTTTCATGTTCAGCAATGCGCAAGACGCGGACGTGCTGCGAGCGCCGTAATCGGCCTTAGGCGACCATGGCGATGAGCGTTGCGCCGAATGCGCCGAGGATGACGACCAGCCACGGCGGCGTCCGCCAGAGCGCGAGCAAGAGGAAAGCAAGAAGGCCGAGCCCGAAATCGGCCGGGCCAAGGATCGCGCTCGTCCAAACCGGGGTATAGAGCGCTCCGAGCAGAATTCCGACGACGGTCGCGTTGATCCCTTTGAGCGCCGATTGCGCCACCGTTCGATGACGCAAAGCGTCCCAAAAAGGCAGCGCGCCGACGACCAGCAGAAAAGACGGCAGGAAAATCGCGACGAGACAGATCAGCCCGCCAACCCAGCCGTTTGGCTCGGACGTCATCGCCGCGCCGAGATAGGCCGCGAAAGTGAACAGCGGGCCGGGAACCGCTTGCGCCGCGCCATAGCCGGCAAGGAATGCGTCACGGTCGATCCAGCCTGGAGATACGAAGGTCTGCTGCAGCAGCGGCAACACGACGTGCCCGCCGCCGAAGACGAGCGACCCGGAGCGATAAAAGCCGCTGATAAGCTCGATCGTCGGATTGGGGTTTGCGGTCGCCAGGATGGGCAACCCGACCAGCAAAACGGCGAACATCGCGAGCGAGGCGACGGCCGCGGCCCGGTTGATGGGGATTGACAGAGGCGTCGTGGCTCCGTTGGTCTCCCCCGAGAGGAACAGCCAGCCAACGACGCCCCCCGCCGCAATCGCGCCAATCTGACCGCTGGCCGTGGGGACCGCCAATGTCAGCAGCGTCGCCGCCACGGCGATGGTCGCCCGCTCCCGATCCGGACAAAGGTTTCGCGCCATCGCCCACACCGCTTGCGCGACGACCGCGACAGCGACGACTTTGAGGCCGTGCAGCCAGGCGACCTGCGAGAGATCGCCGAGGCGCCCGACGCCATAGGCGAAGCCGATCAACGCGAGCGCCGAAGGCATGGTGAAGCCGATCCATGCCGCCAATCCGCCGGCGAGGCCGGCCCGCAACATGCCGATGATGATGCCGACCTGACTGCTCGCGGGGCCGGGAAGGAACTGGCAGAGCGCGACGATATCCGAGTAGGCGGGCTCATCGAGCCATTTGCGGCGCGTGACGAACTCAGAATGAAAATAGCCAAGATGGGCCACCGGCCCGCCGAAACTCGTGACGCCGAGGCGCAGAAAAACGCCAAGCACTTCCAGAATGGAGCCACGCCCCGATTTGAGCGTCCTCCCGCGATCCGCGCTCACGGCGAGCTCTGCGCTTCAGAATGTCCATAGGCTGCGCCGAACAGCCGCTCACTCAGCGACCACCGTCGCGAAGCGCTGAGCGGCACCAATGGGAGTGCTGTTCTTTTGCTGGCTTTGAGCATTTACATGATGGTCGTTGGGGGCCGTTCGCGCCCGCCTATCATGCTGCTACACCACTGCGCGGACAGTTCAATGTTTGCGTGAGAATGACGCAAGACGCAAAGCGTGAGCATATCTCATCCATGCCCGACCTCACCGAAATCGGCGGAGACGCGCCTCAGACCAATACGCCTGAGATCAGCGTCTCTGAACTCGCGAACGCGCTGAAGCAGACGATCGAGGATCGCTTCGGGCGCGTGCGCGTGCGCGGCGAGATCTCCAACTATCGCGGCCCGCACGCCTCCGGCCACGCCTATTTCTGCCTCAAGGATCAGAATGCGCGACTCGACGCGGTGATCTGGCGGTCGACGTTTCTGCGCCTGCGCACGCGGCCGCAGGAGGGACTGGAAGTCGTCGCGACCGGCCGCCTCACAACGTTCCCAGGAAAGTCGTCCTATCAGATCGTCATCGAGTCGCTGGAGCCTGCAGGCGTCGGCGCGCTGATGGCGCTGCTCGACGCGCGCCGCAAGGCGCTCGCGGCCGAGGGCCTCTTCGACGAAGCGCGCAAGCGCCCCCTGCCCTTCCTGCCGCGCGTCGTCGGCGTGGTGACCTCGCCGACCGGCGCCGTCATCCGCGACATCCTGCACCGTCTCAACGACCGCTTCCCGCGCCGCGTGCTGGTCTGGCCCGTGCGCGTGCAGGGCGAGAGTTGCGCCGAGGAGGTCGCGGCGGGCATTCGCGGTTTCAATGCGCTGCCTGTCGGGGGGGCCATTCCCCGCCCCGACGTGCTGATCGTCGCGCGCGGCGGCGGCTCGCTCGAGGATCTGTGGGGCTTCAATGAGGAACTCGTCGTTCTCGCGGCGGCGGAGAGCGCCATTCCGCTCATTTCGGCGATCGGCCATGAGACCGATACGACGCTCATCGATTTCGTCGCCGACCTGCGGGCGCCGACGCCGACCGGCGCGGCCGAGAAAGCCGTTCCGGTGCGCGTCGAGCTTTTCGAACATCTCGCGATACGCACAAGCCGGCTGGAGGGCGCGCGCCGCCGCGCCATGGACCAACGTCGCGTCCAGCTTTCGACCTACGCACGCCTGCTCCCCGCTGGCGACGCCCTGCTCGCCAATCCGCGCCAGCGTTTCGACCGGGCGGCCGAACGGCTGCGCGCCGGCGCCCGCGCCGCCCGAGACGGACGGCGTCTGCGGCTGTCGCGCGCCGCAACGCTGCTCGCCCGCCACTCGCCGCAGGCGGAGCTGGCGCGCGTGCGTGAGCAGCTGCGCGGTCTTGGCGCGCGGCTGCAGCAGGGTTATCGCGCCAGGCGCGTTCTCGCGGGCCAGGAGAACGCCGCCGCCAGGCAGCGCCTCGCCGGCGCGGCGCAGCGTCTCGACCGCGCGATCACCGGCTTGATCGGCGGCCATCAGGACAGGATCGACCGACTGGCCCGGCTGCAGGAAACGCTCAGCCATCGCTCGGCGTTGGCGCGAGGCTTTGCGCTAGTGCATGACGACAGCGGCGCGCTGGTGCGCAGCGTCGCGCAGGCTCCTCCTGGAACGGGTCTCGATATCGAGATCGCCGACGGCAGAATCCAGGCGCGCGCTGGCATTGCGATTCCAGATCCGCCGGCGCGCCCGCGCCCGCGGCGCCGCCTAAAAAGCGCCGACAGCGACGATCAGGGATCGCTGTTCTGACCTATTCGAATCGCATCTGCCACGCGACGATGCTGCGCTGCATGGCGGCCCGCGGCAGATAACAGAATACATTGGTCGAGATCGGCGCCTCGACGCAATGATAGTGCTCCTTGCTCCAGTCGTAGCCGAGCGTATCCATACAAGCGACGATCTTGTCGTGAATGAGCTTCGGGTTGGATCGCCGCTCCGCCGGAAAATCCCGCTCCGCCTGGTATTCGCAGTCGGTGACGTCCATCTTCTGGCCTTCGAAATAGCGGCCGCTGGCGCCGCTGGTGACGAACATCGCCTCGGTGGCGAGAATGAAGACCAGCCCGACCGCCAGCGCGAGCTTGCCCTGCCACTTGGTCTTGAAGAAGTGCAGATCGAGTAGCGACAGCAGTCCGACCGCCAGGAGACCGCCGCCGAGAAGCAGCGTCAACGGCGATAAAAAAGGCGCGATGCCTTCATTCATGTCACGCTCCTGACCGCGCGCGCCGCCGCTCCGCACGTCATTCAACGATATTAAGAGCGAGACTCTCCGCAAAGCAACCGCGCGCATCGCTTCGCCGCGGGCGCAGGTTCTTTTCTCGGAGCCGGAGCCCTCCCGGCGCCGCCCGTAGCTTCAAGCCGTTCACACGTTCCTGACGCTGGACGCGCGCGGACGCGCGCCGCGCCGAAGGACGTCTAATTCCCGCCGAAACAGGGTGTTAAGCTTCTGTTAACCAATTAACCGCTTATTAACGAAGGGGCCATTTTGCTCAAATGCAACAGGCCGAAGATACCTGCGATCAAGGTTGACGGAACCTTCGCTTAACCGTGGAAGCCTAGGACTATCGCCAGTCGGTGGTCGTAACAGGAGTTCTTCATGCTGCATTCGAAACGCGCCTGCGGCGCCAAATTCGTCGTCGCGCTGACGGCGGTCATGGCGGCCCTGGCGCTCTCGGCCTGCGCCAAGAACAGCGCGGATGAAGCCGCGAATGATCTAGCGGGCGGACGCTATGGACGCGGCGGCGTCGCCAGCCCCGGAAGCCATCAGGATTTCGTGGTCAATGTCGGAGATCGCATCTTCTTTGAAACCGACTCCACTGATTTGACCTCCACCGCGCAGGCCACGCTCGATAAGCAGGCCGAATGGCTCAATCGTTACTCTCGCTACAGCTTCACGATGGAAGGCCACGCCGACGAGCGCGGCACCCGCGAATATAATTTCGCGCTCGGCGCGCGACGCGCCGAAGTGGCCAAGAATTACCTCATCGCGCGCGGGGTTTCGGGGTCGCGCATCCGCACGGTGAGCTATGGCAAGGAGCGTCCTGTCGCCGTCTGCGACGACATCTCCTGCTGGTCGCAGAACCGTCGCGCCGTCACGGTGCTTTCCGGCGGCAATTCCTGATAGGAGGCCCGACGCGCCCCTTGCGTCCGGGGCGTCGTTGCGGCAATGAAGGCGCGCGCCTTTTGGGCGCCCGCAGGAGTGTAGCTCAACTGGTAGAGCACCGGTCTCCAAAACCGGGGGTTGGGGGTTCGAGCCCCTCCACTCCTGCCACTCGTGAAACTGTATTTTAGCTAAATTTCAGCTCCAGATTCAGCAGCGCTCTTCCACAATGCTCCTGCGCGAGGGGTGGCTTATGCGCGCAATGGTTCTCGTGAAAGCGACGCGGGAAAGCGACACCGGTATGCGCCATGGCGCAATCTTCAGCTGGGCTGCAGCACGGCGCAGCCGGGCTGCAAACTTGCGCGGCAGAACCGACGATCGCCGCCTAACAGGCTGCGCCGCCGCATCCGATCCACGGCTTTGGCCCTGCTAAGGCTTTAATTTTAAAACATTTTGTAGGGGAACAATGCAAATGTGACGCAGTTTCCATCCCTTCAAGGAGGATGCGTCATGCCGGACAGAGCGCCGGGCGATTGGCGGAAGGCGGCCGCCGGCAAGATGGGAGCGCGGATTGACGCCGCGATGGGATCGATCAGCGAGCATCTGAGGTCCAAGTTCGACAACGTCCTCACGGAGCCGCTGCCCGAGAAGATCGTGGACGTTATGGCCAAATTGGATTGTGGGCGCGCCGGTGGGAGCCCGACGCGCAGCAACGGTCAACTTCCCGCCAGCGCCAAATCTCGGCGACCCTAGCGAAGTCGCTCTTTGCGGCGCCATCGGCGCATCCATCACGTGGAAATCGCTGAGCCGCCTCCAACGCTCGCGCTGGGCCGCGCCCGCGGCTAGGATCATCCCCACCGAACGCGCCCTGCTATGCATTCAGCACGACGGGCGAGCGCGCCGTCTCTCGCGGAGCAACATCATGGCCGGCGAAGCGATGCGCCTGAACCCTGGCGACGCGCTCATCGTCCTGGACGTGCAGCGCGATTTCTGCGCCGGCGGCGCCTTAGAGGTTTCCGGAGCCGACGAGATCGTCTCCGTGGTCAATGAAATGATCGAGGAAGCCGCGGACGCCGGCGTTCCCATCGTCGCGTCGCGGGACTGGCATCCAATCGGCCATGCGAGTTTTCGCGACTGCGGCGGACCATGGCCGGCGCATTGCGTTCAGGACAGCGCCGGCGCGCAGTTCCATCCCGATCTGCGCCTGCCTGAGCAGGCCGTCATCGTCAGCAAGGGAGCGACGCTCGAGCGCGACCAGCTTTCGGCGCTCAACGGAACGGGGCTCGCGGAACGGCTGCGGCGTCTTGGCGTGCGTCGCCTCCTGATTGTCGGACTGGCGCTGGACGTCTGCGTGCTCGAAACGGCGCTGGACGCCGTCGCGGAAGGATTTGAAACGCATGTGCGGCTTTCCGGCGCGCGCGCCATCACGCCGGAAGGCGGAAGAGACGCCGTCGAAAAGATGAGAATGGCGGGCGTCTTCGTGGAGGAATGCTGAAACGTCGGGGCGGCGCAAATTTGCCCGGCCTCGGCCCCATGGTTACGGTCCCGACCGGCGCGCGAGCGCTTCCACCATAGCCAATCGCGACGTGAAAAGGAGCGATCGTGTCCAGCAGCGCGCTCTTCGCGGATCTCTATGAATTCACGATGCTGCGCGCCTATTTCGAATTAGGCATGAACGCGCAAGCGACGTTCAGCCTTTTCGTGCGCAATATGCCGCCGCAACGCAATTTTCTGATCGCCGCCGGCTTGAACGATCTTCTTCATGAGATCGAGCATCTGCGTTTTGAGCCGCAGCACATCGACTATCTGGGATCGCTCAAGATCTTTTCGCCGCCGTTCCTCGACTGGCTCGCCGGCTTTCGCTTCTCCGGCGACATCTATGCGATGCGCGAAGGCGCGCCGTTCTTTCAGAACGAGCCGATCCTGGAAGTGGTTGCGCCCATCGCCGAAGCGCAGCTCATCGAAACGCTGGTTCTCAATCAGATCGGATTGCAAACGATACTGGCGTCGAAAGCGGCGCGCGTCGTCGCCGCGGCGCGCGGCGCCAGCGTCGTCGACTTCGGCGCGCGACGGGCGCACGGCATGGATGCGGCGACAAAGGGCGCGCGCGCATTCTACATCGCCGGAGTCGATGCGACCTCCAATGTCGCGGCCGGCCAAGCCTATGGACTGCCCGTCGCCGGCACGATGGCGCACAGCTTTATCGAAGCCTGCGCCTCCGAGGCGGACGCCTTTCAGTCCTTCAGCGAAGTCTTTCCCGACACGACATTGCTCGTTGACACCTATGACACGCTCGACGGCGTCAAGAAAGTCGTCGCGCTCGCGAGGGCGCGCGGGACGAACTTCAAAGTCCGCGCGGTGCGTCTCGACTCCGGCGATCTCGACATGCTGTCGCGCCAAACGCGCCGCATCCTCGATGACGCCGGCTTGACCGACGTGCAGATCGTCGCGAGCGGCGGCCTCGATGAAATCAAAATCGACGCTCTGACGTCGCGCGGCGCGCCCATCGACGTCTTTGGCGTCGGGACGGATATGGCGGCGTCGAGCGATGCGCCAGCCATCGACATCGCCTATAAGCTGACCGACTACGCCGGCAAGGGACGCATGAAACTGTCGGCGGGCAAGCGCTCGCTGCCGGGCCGCAAACAGGTTTTTCGACAGTTTAGCGACGGCGTCGCGTCGAGGGACATCATCGCCCGGGAGGGCGAAACTCCGCCGGGCGTCCCCTTGCTGCAGCCGTTCATGCTGTCAGGTCGCCGGGTCGCGGCGCAGTCATGCGACCTTCCGCAAATACGCGATTACGCGAAAGAGCAGCTCGCTGCGTTGCCGTCGCATCTGAAAGCTCTCGGATCGCATGCGCGCTATGACGTGGCGATCAGCGACGCGCTCGCCAGCTATGAGCGCGAAACTCGCGCGCGGTTGATCGACTGACGGTTGGCTCAATCGGCGCGGCCGAGCGCCAGGCTGCGAGACAGGACCCTCTCCCGCCGACGGCGCTTGCCCGCCGACGGAACTTCGGCGCAAGCGGAGCCTAGCGCCGATCCTTCCGGTCGATGAATTCTGACGTGAACCGCTTCAGCGCGACGCGCAAATCGTCGGCGTATCCGACCGCCCCGAGCGACTGGAACCTTTCGATGTCCGCGAGCATCAGTTCTCTCACCGGCGCCGCGCCGCGATGCAGATTGACCAAATAGCCGGATAAAAGCCGGCCGTCGCGGCCCCTCGCAGCCACCTTGTTCTGGGCCTCGGACGAGCAGATTTTCTTGGCAATTCCTATCATGAGTAACTCCGAAGCGGACGCCGCGCCAGATGTCCGCGACCTGCCTAAGCAAGAATTGCGCTCACCTATGTTCGGCGAAGGCCGCCGCCTGTCCAACGCTGAAAAAACCGTCCACCATCGCGGAAAGACCGCCCTCGCGCGGCGCCGTTTCCCGCGCAACGGCCACATATTCCGGCGCGCCGCACACGAGCTTCATGCCCCAATCGGGGAAACTGCGCATTGAAATGCGTTCGTGAACGAGCTTGACGACGCCCGAGTGCCGGGAATCCATCCGGATCTGCAGATAGAGCGGGGTCAGCGCTTGCCGCGGACCCTCCAGAATCTGCAAAAAATTGAGGCCGTTGTAGAGGAGCGCGCCGCTGATGCGCCGCGGACGATTCCGCTCCGCCGACATCTCGACCATTCCCTCGATCGCGGAGAGGTTCAGATCAAGATTTGCGTTACTGAAATAGACAAGTCGATGCATCAATGGCCTCCGAAACAGGGCGATCGGGTGAAGGGCTTCCTCATCCGGCGTGCGCAGCGCGCGTCTCGAAGGATGAGGAAGCCCGCTTTCGCGTATTTTTCCTCACCCTCGTCCCGATCGCCCTGCCTCCAACGCAGCCCGCCCCGAGAATTCCGCCTCGCGAGTCGCCCGTCAATCGCCACAGGCTGAGATAGGGATAGAGCTAAAACTAAAATTATGCAATAGTTTCATATAGTTGACCTAACTCAAACCCCCGCGCCAGAATCCATCGCTCCAGTCATAGGTTCGTATCAAGCGGACGCTATTTAGAGCGCATATTCGATCACTTTTCAGTGGCGAGGGAGGCGTCGGCGCGGCCGCGTCTCCCTATATTTTTTGGCGATGGGCGCCCACAGGCCGGCAACTTCAGAGGAATAAGATGATGTCGCCAGACCCTTCCCCGATCCTCACTTCGCTCAAGACCTGTCAGGACTGCGCATCGAGAGTCATGGACTTCGGCCTGATCAACACGCGGTCGGCGCTGCAGTTCGGGCAAGATGTATGGGCGGCGAGATCGCCGCACGACGTCGCCGAAGCCATCGTTGACTACGGCCGCCGGCAATTCGAATATTGGACCGAGGAACTGGAGGAGTTCTCGAGTGTGGCCGGCGGCAAGAAGACCCCAGACGCCGAGGTCGTCGGACTCGGAGACTAGTTTTCCATCATCCGATCTTCCAGTTGAGAAGATATGATGATGAGCGCAACGACGGCGTGCGGCGTGGCGGCGGCGGCGATCGCCGCGCTTGTCGTTCAGGCCGGCGCGCTTTGGGCGCTCGGCCGCCCGTTTCTCTGCGCCCGCGGCGAATTCAAGCTGTGGGAGGGCGACGCCGCCTCTCCCTGCCTCTCCCAGCATCTCACCGACTGGTACAGCTTCACGCATGTCATCCACGGCGTGCTGTTCTATTTCCTGGTTTGGCTCGCGGCGCCGGGACTGTCGTTCGCGCAGCGCTTCCTGATCGTGCTGGCGGTTGAAGTGGGATGGGAGATCCTCGAAAACACGCCCTTCGCCATCCGTCACTATCGCAAGCAGCCGCCGGCGCAGGACTATGCAGGAGACAGCATCGTCAATTCGCTCGCCGATACGCTGGCGATGACGCTGGGCTTCGTTCTTGCGTGGCGGCTGCCGATCTTGGGCGTTATCGCAATCTCTCTGCTTCTTGAAGTCGTGGTCGCGCTGAACATTAGAGACAATTTCACGCTCAATGTGCTCGGTTTCATCCATCCGTTCGATGTCATCCGCCGCTGGCAAAACGGCGCGCCATAGGCGCCGATTTGCGGTCATTGGCGGGCTGGGCTAACTCAAGCGTCCCTAGGCCGCGCTCGCAAACGCCCTACCCCTCGGACATTTCGCCACGCCCGCATGACCAAGCGCGCTCCCGTCCTCGCTGACTTCAAACGCATCGTCGTGAAGGTCGGCTCGTCGCTCATCGTCGACCCCAACAAGGCGTCCGCGAAACGCGCCTGGCTGAAGCGGCTCGCCGACGATGTCGCGGGTCTCCATCGCGCCGGCGCGGACGTGCTGGTCGTGTCGTCCGGCGCCGTGGCGCTGGGACGCAGCGTGCTCGGCTTTCCGCGCGGCGCGCTGAAGCTCGAAGACAGCCAGGCGGCCGCCGCCGTCGGCCAGATCGCCCTGGCGCGGCTCTGGGCCGAGACGCTGCACGATCGCGGCCTCGTCGCCGGACAGGTGCTGGTGACGCTCGGCGACACGGAGGAGCGCCGCCGCTACCTCTACGCGCGCGAATGCCTAACGCGGCTTTTGTCGCTGCGCGCGGTGCCGGTGATCAACGAGAACGACACGGTGGCGACGGCTGAAATCCGCTATGGCGACAATGACCGCCTCGCCGCCCGCGTCGCCACCATGGCGAGCGCCGATCTCCTGATCCTGCTCTCCGACGTCGACGGGCTCTACAGCGCCCCGCCCGACTCCAATCCGGACGCCGAGCACATCGCGATCGTGCCGCGCGTCACGGCGGAGATCGAAGCCATGGCGGGGGGCGCCGCCTCGCAATATTCGCGCGGCGGCATGCGCACCAAGATCGAGGCGGCGAAAATCGCCACTACCGGCGGCGCGCATATGGTGATCGCCGACGGTCGCGAAGAAGCGCCGATTGCGCGCATCGCCGCGGGCGGGCGCTGCAGCTGGTTTCTGACGCCGTCCAATCCGGTGACGGCGCGCAAGAAATGGATCGCGGGCTCTTTGGAGCCGAAGGGCGCCGTGCATATCGACGACGGCGCGGCGAAGGCGCTGCGCTCAGGCCGGAGCCTGCTGCCGGCGGGCGTGACGCGGATCGAGGGCGGCTTCGCGCGCGGCGACTGCATCGTCATCCGCAACGCCAAGGGCGGCGAGATCGGCCGCGGCCTCGTGACATATGACGCGTCCGACGCGGCGAAAATCGTGGGGCGCTCGACGAAGGACATCGAGGCGCTGCTGGGTTTTAAGGGGCCGGATGAGATCATCCATCGGGACGATATGGCGCTGGGCGGAGGGTGAGGCGCATCAGACTGATGCGCAAACGAAGATCTGCTTGGCACGCGACCTTTTGTGACGCACTATCACGCGCAGGTACGATTTTCCTGCGTTTCGCGCGCTGTCCGATTGGTCGCACGTGCAGTCTTTCTTTTGCTATTGCGGAGCTTCATAGGAAAGTGGTCTCAACGTGTACACACCTCTTAATGCCTCTGCGAGCACAGCTGGTGCTTTGTTTTCCAGTTCCACGTTTGAAGTTCCGCAGTTCCAGCGCGAGTACTCTTGGCAGGTCGACGAGGTCGAAGAGTTTTGGGACGATCTAAGAAAAAGCCTTTCATCCAGTTCGTATTTTCTAGGTCTAATTATCCTCACTCAAGAAAACGGGAGAAAACATGTTGTAGATGGCCAACAGCGGCTAGTGACATTAACTTTGCTTGCCAATGCCCTCTACCACGAGGCGCTTCACCGCGGCAGAAAGGCTTTAGCTGACCGTATACAAGCGGATTTCTTGCGTTCAATCGATTACGCATCAGACGCAACCGACCCTCGTGTTAGCTTATCGGATCAAACCGACAACGAGACGTTTCAAGCTATTCTGGCAACCGGGCAAGCGCCCAGCGTGGCCGAGAAAGGATCGGTTTCATACCGGCTATCTGAGTCGTATCGGAATATCAGCAAAAAACTGCGAGACGATCTTAAGGTAGACCCGTTTAAGCGGCTTGGCGTGTGGACAGAATTTTTGACTAACCGAGTTTATTTCGCGGTTTTCGTTCATCCCGATCCCACTTCCGCATACCAAGTATTTGAAGTGATAAATACACGGGGAAGAGAGCTTACAACTGCAGACCTATTGAAAAATTACGTCCTCAGTCAAACACCTCCAGTTGAGCGTGAAGCGCGCTACAGACAGTGGCAAACGATTTCAAAGCAATTTTCTGCAGATGCCTCTAACACATTCGTCCAATATATCAGGCACGTCGTAACCGTACGTTGCGGACATATTCTGCCCAAAGATCTGTTCGGGTTTCTCGCGCAGCGTCGGGGGCTGCCAGATCGTAATGATACAAACGCGCCTCCATCGACGGAAGTGTTGATGAAGTTGCTCCAAGAGCATCTTCCTTTGTACGCGCAAATGGTAGATCCGACTCTTGCCGGCCCAGCTGACCCCGAGGCGTTAAGAATTTTCGCGGCACTCAACAGCCTGGGGGTCATTGCGGTTAGACCGATTCTTATGGCTATGGCCAGTGTCCCACAGTCATTGGAAGGCATGAAATACATCCTCCGCCTAGTAGTGCGACGAATAGTCGTCGGAAATCTTGGAACAGGAAATGTCGAAAGGCGCTTTGGAGAAGCGGCCAAACACGTCTATGAAACCGGTCGTTGGAACGTTGTAGTAGATGACCTCAAGGATCTGAATCCTACCCGTGAGGACTTTATTGAGCAAGCCCGGAAGAGATCATTCAACAAGGGGGTGCTGGCTTTCCTGCGCCGCTCAATTCTTGCAAAAACCATCACTCCAGACGCTCAGGGGGTCCTTCACTTTATATGGACGCGCCAAACCCCTGTTTCTTTTGGCATGAGCGAAGAAGATGGAGCGTACTGGTTCGCCACGATCGGAAATACATTTCTTTCGACTCTGGACCGCCGGCCCAAAAGCGCTTCTGACTGGGACGGTTTCAAGCGACATATGCTTCCCTTCGCTATTGATGGGGAGTGGAAGATAGAATTAATGGCGGTCGAGGAATGGAATGCGAGTGCCATTGAAAACATGGGCCAAAAACTTGCTCAGGCGGCTGGCGACATTTGGTTCTGATACCAATCGACCTAATCGCAGGCGAAACCGGGAAATCCAGTTGATCGATCTTCTCGACCGCCGAACGGATTTGGACGTTCTTGGAGCATTGGCCGATGCTATCCATCCTCTAGCCGAGGGGGACACATTTGCCATAGAGCATACCGCTATTGCTCTAGATGCAAATGTCTTTTTGCGGCTGAGCGGCCATCCAAAGAGCGCAGATATCATCGACTACCTTGGCTCGCGCCATTCTGCGCCCTTGATCTTACCTGGCCAAGCAGTTCAAGAATTTTGGAACAATCAATTGCAAGCTGTTGACACAGTTAGTTCCAGTCTAAAAAAGAAATTTGATGGGCTAAAGACCGACTTTGCAAGAGTTGATTCGAATTTTGGGCCCTATGCATCGGAAATTGGAGATTTGCTTGAACAATTTAGTTCTGAGCACGGTCACGTTTATGACGAGGCGACGGTGCGAAAGACCGAGGCGCTTTTTGAGGTTCTTCAGAAGAGAGCTTTAGTCCCTTACGTATCTCGACAATGTTTTCGTGAGATTGCAGACCAACGAAAAAGAACAAAAACGCCGCCCGGATTTAAGGATGAAGGAGACGGAGATTTTTTCATTTGGGTCGATATGCTTGCCGGGCTGTTGCAAGCGCAACAAAACGGAAAAGAATTCGCACGAGTGGTCCTTGTATCACAAGACAAGAAAACCGATTGGAGCCGCGCGGGAAAAGCACATCCAGTCCTCGTGGCCGAGGTTAAATCCCTCGTTAGAGTACCCTTCGAGATTTGGACAACCGATCAACTCGCCCAAGAGATAGGTGGAGCGGTCATGTAGAGTTTTAGTTCCGCGAGGGCAAAGCGTTCCAGTGGAATGTCGATCAAATATCCAGCGTCGACAATCGGCAGGCAACATTGGTGCTGCGCACTTATAGCGACTGATCGGCTTGGATGAACATTTCAGGATTTGAAATACCGTGTTAGATTGAGTTCATGCGGCTCACGACCTTCACCGACTTTGGCCTGCGCGCCCTCATCCTCCTCGCCGACCGCAATCCGCAAGTGATGAGCGCGGCGGCGATCGCCGATCATTTTGACGTTTCGCGGCATCATATGGCGAAAGTGCTGCAGGAGCTCGCCGCCGCCGGATATGTCGAGGGCATCCGCGGCGCGCAGGGCGGCGTGCGACTGGCGCGCGATCCGCGCGACATTCGAATCGGCGAGGTGGTCCGCAGGCTTGACGATCAGCCGCTGGTCGAATGTTTCAGCCCGCAAGGCAGCAACTGCGCGCTTTTGCCGCGCTGCCGACTGAAGGGCATGCTGGCGCGCGCCGAACAGGGATTTATGCGCGAACTCGATCGCTACACCCTGCACGACTGCCTCGAAAAAACCGCCGCCTTTCCCCTCGCCGATCTCTCCGCCTGAACATTCACTGCGAGCATCGCTCGTCGCGGCTTGACTTCTGAGCTTTTTAATACGCATTCTAAATACCTATTAAGGGAGCCAGGAGGGAGCGACATGTTCTGTTATCAATGCGAGCAGACCTACCGATCTGACGAAGCCGCCGGTTGCGCGGGCGCAAAGGGCATGTGCGGCAAGGACGCGACGACCGCCGATCTGCAGGACATTCTGCTCTATGTCTGCGAAGGCGTCGGCCAATATCTGCATCGGGCGCGCCTGCTTGGCGCCACCGACATCGAAGCCGACCGCTTCATCCTCTTCGCCTTCTTCACGACGCTCACCAACGTCAATTTCAACGCGGCGAAGTTCGTCGAGCTGATCCAGCAGGCCGCGCAAATCCGCGACCGCGCCAAGGCGCTGTACGAAGACGCCGCGCGCGCCGCCGGCAAGTCGCCCGAGACTCTCTCCGGCCCCGCTTCTTTCGCGCCAGCCGACAACATGGCCGGACTTTCCGCACAGGCGTCGGAGGCCGCAGTACGCAAAGACGCCGCGATCCTCGGCGAAGACGCGGTCGGCGTCCGCGCGCTCATTCTCTACGGCCTCAAAGGCGTCTGCGCCTATGCGCATCATGCGCGCGTTCTGGGCGAAGAGCGCGAAGCGATCTATGCGACGGTCGAACATGCGCTCGACATACTGGCGCGTGAAGAGCGTGACGTCGCGACGCTGCTCGACGAAGCGCTGGCGCTCGGGCGCGCGAATTTCCTCGCCATGGAGGCGCTCGACGCCGCCAACACCGGCGCCTTCGGCGCGCCGACGCCGACGAGCGTGCGCGTGACGCCGATCAAGGGCAAGGCGATCCTCGTCTCCGGCCATGACCTGAAGGATCTGCACGCGATTCTCGAAGCGACGAAGGACAAGGGCATCAACGTCTACACGCATGGCGAAATGCTGCCGGCGCATTCCTATCCAAAGTTCAAAGCCTATCCGCATCTCGCCGGCAATTACGGCGGCGCGTGGCAGGATCAGCAGAAGGAATTCGCCGAATTCCCCGGCCCGATCGTCATGACCTCGAACTGCCTGATCGAGCCGCAGCCGCGCTACCGCGGCCGCATCTTCACAGCGGGTCCGGTCGGCTGGGCTGGCGTTCGCCACATCGCCGACGAGAATTTCGCTGTCGTCGTCCAGGCGGCGCAGGCCCTGCCCGGCTTCGCCGAAGACGCGCCGGAGAAGACCATCACCATCGGCTTCGGGCGCGACGCGGTGCTCGGCGTCGCCGACAAGGTGATCGACGCGGTAAAGAGCGGCGCCATTCGCCACTTCTTCCTCGTCGGCGGCTGCGACGGCGCCGCGACGGGCCGCAACTACTACACCGATTTCGCCGACGAAGCGCCGAAGGACACGGTCATCCTGACGCTCGGCTGCGGCAAATATCGCTTCAACAAGCACGACTTCGGCACGATCGGCGGGCTGCCGCGGCTTCTCGACATGGGCCAATGCAACGACGCCTATTCGGCGCTGGTCGTCGCGACCAAGCTTGCGGAGGCCTTCGGCGTCGGCGTCAATGAACTGCCGCTGTCGCTCATCGTCTCCTGGTTCGAGCAGAAGGCGGCGGCCGTTCTGCTCACGTTGCTCGCGCTCGGCGTGCGCAATGTGCGCATCGGCCCGACGCTGCCGGCCTTTCTCACGCCGGCGCTGGTTGACGTGCTGGTGGAGAAGTTCGGCGTCCAGCCCATCGGCGACGCCAAATCCGACATCGCCGCCTCGCTCGCCCGCGCCGCCTAGCCATACAGCGGACGCCCGCCATCGGGCGTCCGCACGTCGCGGGAATCCGCCATGTACAAGGTCAGCCTTCTCACGCGCGACGGCGCGACGATCGCCTTCGACGCCGAACCGTCCGACACGCTACTGGACGCCGCCGAACGCGCGAGCATTTATCTTCCCTCCTCGTGTCGGGAGGGCGGCTGCGGCGCATGCCGCGTCGCTCGCGCAAGCGGAGAGGTCGAACTCATGTGCTACAGCAGCGCGGCGCTCAGCGAGGATGAGCGCATGGCCGGCGACATATTGCTGTGCCGCGCTAAGGCGCGCAGCGATCTCGCTTTGCGGGCGCCTTTCGACGAAGCGGCGGTCGGCTTTGCGCCTGTTCCCGAGCGGCGCGCGACGCTTGTGGCGATTGAACCAGCAGGCGCCGGCATCATGCGCCTGCAACTGCAGTATGAAGACGATCCGACATTCGGACGCGCGGCGCAGTTCACCGCCGGCCAATTCATCGAACTCACGCTTCCCGACGGCTCGGCGAAGCGCTCCTATTCGCTCGCCAATGCGCCGAACTGGGATGGGATGCTCGAACTCTTTATCCGCCTTCAGCCGCACGGCGCTTTTTCGGATTATCTTCGTGAGCGCGCCGCCGTCGGCGACACGCTGCTTGTCCGCGGTCCGCAGGGGCAGTTCACCCTCGATGAGTCGAGCGCGGCGCCGCGCTGGTTCGTCGTCGGCGGCTCGGGCCTCGCGCCGGCGCTCTCCATGCTGCGGCACATGGCGGAATTCGCCGACCCGCGCTCATGCCGTCTGTTCTTCGGGGTCAATCAGCTCGACGAGTTTTTCGCGCTCGACGCCATCGACGCGCTCAAAGCCGCTTTGCCGCAGCTCGTCGTGACTCTCTGCGTGTGGAAACCGGAACAGGAATGGCGGGATTTCGTCGGCACGCCGGTCGAGGCGCTTGCGCAGGCGCTGTCGAGCGCGACCGAGACGCCGGACGTTTACGCCTGCGGTCCGCCGGCATTGATCGCCGCAACGGAAGAGACCGCGCGTTCTTCCGGCGTCCCGCACGACCGCATCTTCAGCGAGAAATTTACGGCCGCGTGAGCGGCCTAGGCTGACGGTTACGCGCATGGCCGGGCTGCGGCATTACGAGATCATCCCGTCTCCCCTGGCCCGGCGAGGATCGCTTCGAGCTTCCTGCGATCCTCCGGCTCGTTGATCTGCGCGATCGTCCAACGAATGCCCTGCAGCTGAGCGAGCAAAGCCTCGCGCTGCTCTGGCAGTTCTACGCTGTGCAGCAGATCCTGGATTCTTTCAGCGAGCACGCTGAGAACTGCCGGCTTTCCCTCGGCCGCGGCGCGAATCTGCGTGAAGGCCGTATCCACGACGGGCCCATAGCCGCCGTTCGTCGTAACGACCCGCAAACGACCGGCTCTATCGCGGTAGTATTTCGCCGATAGTTCGCGTGCGCGGGCGTTTTCCAGCGAGGCGGAGAGCCGGTTGATGACGGCCGTTGCGGTGTAAGGATCGTTGACGCTCGGCGACAGGGCGCGCAATGCGATTTCAACCAATTGGCGCACGGAATATTGCAGATCTTGCGTGGAAGTGCGCACGGCGCCGATCACAAAGCAATCCCGAATTTGTCGCTCCACTCGCTTGTCGACGAGCGCTTTCGAGCGAACTTCGACCGTGTCTCCCTTCTGCAAAAGGAACGCGCCCGGTTCCGTATGAATGATCAACATGAGGTCGTGACGCCCGGCGGTTTTGACCAGCGCGTCATAATCGATGAACTGCACATAGCCGCTTCGATTGATTCCTATGTAGCGCCGCGTCGTGTGCTCTCGGCTTTCCTCGTCGACGTCGATCTTTTCGTCGGCGTGATCCGAGCGGCAGGGACATTCGCCGATGGCGGCGTCGAGATTGTCGCCAACTTCGCGGACGACGGTGTCGGAAACGATCGAATGCGCGAGCTTGCTGATATAGGCGAGCAGCGCAAACAGGCATGCGACGGCGAGGAGGCTCGCGAGCGTCACCGCGTAGCGCGGCACGCCTTGTGGCCCGAGCTGCTCATTGATGCTCCGCAAGATGAAGAGGCAATAGAGGATCGTCGCCACGAAAAGACCGAGAGCGGCCTGGATGGAGCGATCGCCAATGAAATTATAGATAAGCCGAGGGCCAAGCTGGCGCGCCGCCTGCGCCAGCACGAGGATCGTTAAGGACACGACGAGCGAGGTCATCGTAATCATTCCGGAAACGATCGTAGAGAGAAGGCCGCGCGCGGTGGCGGGGTCGCCGCTGAACAGCCACAGCGAACCGCTGGCGTCGATCGGCATCTTGAAGCTGTAACGCACGAGCGCGTAACCGAAGCCGAGCGCGAGCGCGCTCATGCCGACCGGAATCAGCCAAAGCCGGGATTTGAACCAGCTCATCGCGTTTGAGAAGCGACCCGCTTTTCCTCTGCGCGCCATCCGTTCCTCGACCTGACTGAGACGCTAGCGCAAGCGACCTCCCCCGCCGCCGGATATATAGCGCGGAACATGCCTCAGCCGCCGGACCGAAGGCGACCAGCGACGCCCCGCCGGCTTAAGCGCCTACTCTTCCGCTCAGGCGGGTTTAAGGATCGGCGCAAATGCGCCGATCCTTCAGCCCGGCGGCAGGCCGGAGGGGATGGTCGCGGCCGTATCAACGTCGCCCGCCAGCACGGCGTCCTGGCTAAAGACGGAAGACGCCAAGTCCAATGCTTTCTCGCGCCCCTCGCGACGTGGCGCGATGGTCGAATGCGTCTTGAAATATTGGTGGAGGGCCTGATGGACAGTGAGAGGGAGAAGCTGCGCGTCATGGCTGCCCGCGTGCCGACAAATGACGTCCATCGGTTCGCCGTCGCGCTCGCAGCCGGCGATCGTGTAGCGTTTGTCATCATCGATTTCGGCGCCGTCGACCTTCAGGGAGACGAGGCGTCGGCCTTTCTCCGCAAGCGCGTTGAACAGGATGGTCAAGCCCGCGGCGCGCGGGCCCCAGCCGCCATTGAGCCTCCACGGATTGCTGGCGAAAACCAGCTCCAGCTCATCTTCGAGATAAGCGCGGAGTTCTTTGCCGGTGACCCAGCCTGTCTTTAGCCGCGCATCCATCGGCAACAAATTCCACAGATCGCCTTCCGTTACTGTCGTCGGCGGAATGGGAACGCCAAACCGGAAGCCGTTCGAGAAAGCGATGTCGGCTTTTGACGCCTCCCGAACGGCGTCGGTGATAAAGTCGTCAGCCGTGCTCTCCAATACGTCATAACGCATGATGAGCGTCTGCGTCTCACCCACGGGTTTGGTCATTCGCTCCCGGTATGGCGCGAGCGACGCGTCGACGAGGGCCTTGACCTTCGGATCTTCGTCGTAGCGACTTTCGAGGATCGGAATCAGGCGGAAAGCATGGCCCGCGACGCCGCCGTCCGCAGCCAAGTGAAGGTCCAGCCGCGCCAGAAAGGAGCCGAATGAACCGGGTTCCACAATGATGACCTTGCCTTCCAGGATCGGCCTGGAGGTCCGCTCGTGGGAATGGCCGGACAAAATGACGTCAAATTCGGGCATGTCCCGCGCGATCTGGCGGGCGATCGACAGGCCTGTATGCGTCACGGCGACAAGCAGGTCCGGCTGCTGCCGAGCGCGCAAATCCTTCACGAAATCGTGCAAACCGTCGAGCCGGGTCGTGTCCATGCCGCGGAACTCAGCGGGCGGGTGACGCTTGCTGGCGCTGATGTCGGTGATGCCGACAAAAGCCACTTTCACGCCCTCTCTTTCAATGGTCACTGAAGGGGCGAAGAGCGGTTGGCCGCTGGCGGTGTCATGGAAATTATAACAGATCACCGGGCACTTGAGCCCCGCCATGGTCTCTTTGAAACGTTCGGGACCATAGGCGGCCTCCCAATTGCCTGGAACGAAGGCGTCGAGCCCCAGCGCATTGAGCGGGTGGAGAACAACCTCGCCTTTTGACCAGGTTGCGGGGCCGGAGCCCTGGAATTCATCGCCCCCGTCCAGCAGGAAGCAGGGGTGATCGTGAAGCGCTCGCTCGCGGTCGATCGCGGTCTTGAGGCGCGCGTAGCCTCCCATCATTTGGATTTCGGGGCTTGCGCCGGGCAGATATTCGGGATGCGTTTCGAGGAGGGCGTGCGTATCGGTGAAATGCAGCAGGGTCACGCGCTTGCCTGACGGCGGATCGCGTTGCGGAACATTCGCGAAGGCGACGCGAGCCCCGGAAGCGCCTGCGCCGATCTTCGACATGGCGAGGGACGACTTGGCGATCGTCGACATGGCGATGGAGGACATGAAACGCCGACGACTCAGCGGCTTTATCATCTGTTCTTCCCTTTTTACTCGCGCAAATGGCTGGCGACGAACGCTCTCGGGATGAAAAATCCACCTTAAGCCAGCCTTAAGCGCAGTAGGGGAGTGAGCGACAGGAAGGGAGAGGTCGATGCGCGTGCTTACCGTGGAAGACGATCCGATCCTGGCGGACGGTCTTGCCGCCGGGCTGAGACTGGCGGGCGTCGCTGTCGACACGGTCGCCTGCTGCGCCGACGCGCGCGCGGCGCTCGAGACGACTTCATTCGACGCCCTGGTCCTGGATGTGATGCTTCCAGACGGATCGGGGCTCGATCTCCTGAAGGAAATGCGCGCGGCCGGCGATCGCACGCCGGTGCTTCTCCTGACCGCCCTCGACGAGGTGAGAAACCGGATCGAGGGTCTTGATCGCGGCGCCGACGATTATCTCGGCAAGCCCTTCGACCTGGACGAATTGGCCGCGCGCCTTCGCGCGGTGGCGCGGCGGGGAGAAGGCCGCGCGGCGCCGTGCTTGAACGTTTGCGGCGTTGTGCTCGATCCGGCGCAGTTAAGCGTTGCGGTGAACGGCAGGCCCGTCAGCCTTTCGCGGCGGGAGTTCGCTGTGCTTTCGACTCTGATGGAACGGCCGGGCGCCGTCCGTTCGAAATTCGAAATCGAGGACCGCCTGTACGGATGGCAGGAAGAAGTCGAGAGCAATACGATTGAAGTGCATGTCCATAATCTGCGGTCGAAGATCGGACGGGACACAATCGAAACGGTGCGAGGGCTCGGATACCGAATGAGGATCGGCGCATGACCTCGCTCCGCGCGCGCCTGTTTCTCATCCTTCTATCCGCAACAGGGGCGATCTGGCTCGGGGCGGCAGGGTGGATCTATCTCCGAACGGAATCCGAAATCGAGCGCGTGCTTGACGCCCGCCTTCAGGAGGCCGCGCGCATGGTCAATTCGCTCGTCGCGACCAGCGACGCCGCCGAATTGGCGGGCGCGATTCCTGTTCCCGTCAGTCATCCCCAAACCATGAACTATCAGCGTCAGCTCGCCTGTCAGATCTGGTCGCTGGACGGGCGTCTGGTCGGGCGCTCAAGCGGCGCTCCCGACGCTCATTTGTCGGACGCGGCCGCCGGTTTCTCTGAAAAAATAGTCGAGGGAGAGCCTTGGCGGGTCTACGCGTTGGAAGACGCGGACAAAGGCTTTCGCGTATTGGTCGGCGACCGGATTGGGATGCGCGACAGGCTTGTCGCCGACGTCATCACAGGATTGATGGCTCCCGCCGCCCTCATCATCCCGCTATTAGGCGCCCTCATCTGGATCTGCATCGGACGCGGACTGCGCCCATTGTCGAACATGGCTGAGGAGCTGCAAAACCGCCGAGTGGACGACATGAGCCCGATCAAGCTCGACGACGCGCCGTTCGAGGTTAGGCCGGTCGCGGACGCCCTCAACAGCCTTTTCGCTAAGGTCGAAACCGCCCGACGGCGCGAGCGCGATGTCACAGCCTTCGCGGCGCATGAATTGCGAACCCCGCTTGCAGGTCTGAAAACTCAGGCTCAGGTCGCGATCGCCGCAACCGAGCCGGAGGTCAGGCAGGGCGCGCTTCGGCAGATTCTTTTCGCTGTGGACCGTACCTCAAGATTGGTGAGCCAGCTTCTGACGCTCGCTAACCTCGACGCCGACCTAGACCTTGACGACAAAGAAGAAATCCGCGTGTCGGAAGCGCTCCAGGAAACAATCGACGCGCTGAAGCTTGCAGCCGGAAAGCGCCGAGTCGAAATCGATCCGGCTCTCGCGTCGGTCATTGTCCGAGCCAATCGCGCGCTTTTCCTGCTGGCGCTAAGAAATCTGCATGAAAATGCCCTCCTGCATGCCTCGAACGGCGGCGCGATCCGCTGGGGGCTCGCCGGCGGCGCGACGCTTTTCGTCGAGGACGAGGGTCCGGGAATCCCCGAGGAGGAATTGCCGCATGTGGCGCAGCGCTTTTTCCGTGGGCGGCATCGAAACGCCAATGCGCCGGGCAGCGGCCTTGGTCTTGCCATCGTCGATCTCGCGGTCAGGCGCAGCGGCGCAACTTTGAAGCTGCGCAACAGGTTGGATCGCCGCGGCCTTCGCGCCGAGATCGGGATGCAAACCGTCGCGGCGGACGCGTGATCTCGGAGCCGCCCGGAACTGCGCCTCTGCGCGCCCGATCGCGCCCGACGGCCGGCGCGTGCTCTGGCTTCTCGAAGGACGATGCCTTTGTTGAGAGCGAGCCTAAGAACCTCGGCTGGCGAGGCGCTGGGGGGCCGCGCGCTCGATGATCGCGAGCAACGCGTTCGCGGCGCGGCTACGATAGCGCTGCTTGTGCCTGAGCGCATAGAATGCGCGTTCGGGCAGCGCAAATCCGACGCTGCGCAGCAATCCGGCTTCGATGCTGGGCGCCGCGACCGTCGCAGAAATTGCGGCCGCCCCCAAGCCGGCCTCGACCGCAGCGCGCACCGCCTCGTTCGACGGTAGCTCCATCGCGATGCGCAGACGCTCCGGCGAAATCCCCAGGCTTGCGACCGCGCGTTCGAAGGCCGACCTGGTGCCAGAGCCAAGCTCGCGAAAGACCCAGTCGCCGTCGACCAGATCGCGCGAGTCCAGATCGCGCCGGTCCGCCCAGCGATGCTGCGGACTGACGACGAGCAGCAACTGGTCGCGCGCCACAGTCGCGCTGTCCAGGCAATCGTCGTCAATTTCGTCCTCGACGAAGCCGATCTCGGCCACGCCGCTCTCCACGGCCTTTGCCACGTGGGCGGAGTTGTTGATGGCGAGATGAATATCGACTCGCGGAAACGCATTGCGAAACGCCACGAGATGGCGCGGCAGCCAATAGCTCGCGATCGTCTGGCTCGCGTGGATGGTCAGGGTTCCCCGCTCGAGCTTCCCAAACTCGCTCAGCATTCTTTCTGCGTGCTCGACCTGGGCCAGGATGGCGCGCGCTTCGGCCAGGAAGGCCCCGCCGGTCTCGGTGAGCGCGATACGGCGACCCACCCGGTCGAAGAGCCGGACGTTATGGCGCGCCTCCAGCGCCGCGACGGCATGGCTGGCCGCCGATTGCGCGAGATTGAGCGCGGACGCAGCCCGCGTCATGTGCTCATGCTCGGCGACCGCAACGAAAATTCGAAGTTGGTCCAGCGTCATTAATCTGCAGATTAGATCAATTTCATAGTCAGTATCAATTGGACTGATCGATCGACGCGGCGCTATGTCCATTGCAGCGCAATCAGAGGCTCGACAATGACCATTCTGCCCGGCGACGCCGATTCAAAAGCCCCCGCTTCGCCCAAACAGTTGCTCGACATCGTCCGTAACTTCACGCCGAACTGGTTCACGGTCACCATGGGCACCGGCGGTCTCGCATTGTGTTTAAACCAATTCCCGATCCATATTCCTTGCGCGGGCGACGCCGCGGCAATGCTTTGGCTCGTCAACATCATCTTATTCGCCGTGTTCACGCTCGTTTATGCGGCCCGATGGGCGATATTCCCGCACGAAGCGCGGCGCATCTTCGGCCACCCCGTGATGTCGATGTTCTTCGGCGCGGCGCCGATGGGATTGGCTACGATCATCAACGGATTCCTGGCGTTCGGCCCTTCTCTGATCGGCGACGCTGCGGCGGTAGCGACCGCCCACGCGCTCTGGTGGATCGACGCCGCGATGTCGTTGGCCTGCGGTCTCGCAATTCCCTACTTCATGTTCACGCGCCAGGATCACCGCATCGAACGGATGACCGCCGTCTGGCTGCTGCCCATTGTCCCTGCCGAGGTCGCCGCCGCTAGCGCCGGGTCGCTGGCGCCGCATCTGGCGACGCCTGAAGCGTTCAACGTGCTGACGCTCGGCTACGCGCTCTGGGCCTATTCGACGCCGCTGGCGATGAGCGTGCTCGTGCTGCTGTTCCTGCGGCTTGCGCTTCACAAGCTGCCGGAAAATGACATGGGCGCCTCCGCCTGGCTGGCGCTCGGCCCCATCGGAACTGGCGCGCTTGGCCTTGTTCTGCTTGGCGAGGACGCGCCTGCAATTCTCGCCGCCAATGGCCTTGCGGACGTTGGCCGGACGGCGCAGGGCGTCGGCGTCGTCGGCGGCGTGATCTTCTGGGGCTACGGCGCCTGGTGGCTTGGACTCGCCGTGCTGAAGACCATCCGCTACATCCGCCAGGGCCTGCCCTTTAATCTTGGATGGTGGGGCTTCACCTTCCCGCTTGCGGTCTATGCGATGGGCACGCTCGCGCTCGGGCGTACGACGCATCTCGCCCTGTTCGACGTGGCCGGCGGCGTTCTGGTCGGCTGCTTGGCGGCGTTCTGGGCTATCGTGGCGAGCCGCACCGCACATGGCGCCTGGCGCGGCTACCTTTTCGTTTCGCCTTGCCTCAAAGGCGCATATCCGTCTCCGGTCAAATTCGAATCCGACGTCGTGTGATCGTCGGCGAGCGGCCGCCAAAGGGGCTGCAGGAGCGCGAGGAAGCCCGCCGGCGGCGGCGTGGATGTCGGGGCCGCCCGCTCGGGCGCTCCGGCTCAACATGGCGCCGCGTCGAGAGCGTGGCGGTCGTATGTCGCCATTTTGACCCATTTCTTTCAAACAATGCGCCGCGCGCAATGGGCCGCTGAGCGAAATCGCGTCTCAAGTCCCAAGCCGGATTGCCGCCAGCTCCGTATCCTGCGAACCGGCCTCTGACGAAGAAACCAATCAGGGCGGTCCAAGAAACAAAGCAGAGCTGTCCAAGAGAGGGTCACAAATGTTTCCAGCGCGCCGTTTCGCTGCATCCTTGCCCTTCGCAGGCGCTTTTTTCGCAGTTCTGCTTCCCTTGTCGAGCGCCCAGGCTCAGGATTCGCCCTGCGAGGCGTCGGCCGAGGTCGCGGTTTTGCCCTCGCCCGCCGCGCCTTGGACGGGCGCGCCCCTGCGCATCCTCGTCGCCACGGAAAAGCCGCTCCAAGGCGAGCTTTCGCTGATTGCGCCTGACGGAAGGATCGCCGCCAAATCGCACATGCAGCGGGGCGGACCGCCCTATGTCTGGTTCGCCGAGGTCGCCTCGCCTGCCCCCGGCGCGTGGCGCGCCGCGTTCGACACGTCTTCGTTCGCTTGCGGCACGATAACGAAGGAGATCGACGTAAGCGCGCGCAAGCCGTCGTCTGCGCATTCGGCGGAGGGCGCCGTCTGGCGCCTGCACAACAGTTGGGACCGTTCAACCGAAAATCTGTATTCCGCCTGGATCGCCAAGCTCTTCGACGCGCCGCTCGAAGCCGAGCAGTCATGGAAGACCTGGCATGAGGTGCTGCGCAATCCGTCGCGCAACGTGCTGTTCAATCATCTGGGAACGAACGAAGACAGCCTCACCCTGGCGCTCAAGCCCGACTGCGCGGATTTCGTCTATTTTCTGCGCGCCTATTTCGCCTTCAAGATGGGGCTGCCCTTCGCCTATTCGAATTGCTCGCGCGGCGCCGGCGGCGCGCCGCCGCGATGCAATGAACGATTCGACGTTATGCATCCCCAAGTGACCCGACCTGCGCCGCCGCCGGAGCAGGCCATAGCGTCCGCCGCGGCTGCGCCGGCGCCGACGCCCGCAGCGGCGCCGACGAACATCTTGCAGCAACTGTTTTCACAGCCGCAGCAGGTCCAGCCCGGCGCGCCGGCCGCCCCCGCGGCGGCTCCCGCGAAACCGCCTGCGCCGAAGCGGCCGGCCGGCGTCGCCGGATATTTTCGGGCGGTGGGCGACGTCGTTCATTCCGGTTCGGTGCGCGCGCCGGCGAACAGCGACAAATCCGATTTTTACACCATCCCCTTGACGCAGGAGACCCTGCGTCCCGGAACCGCCTACGCCGATCCCTACGGGCACGTCATGATGCTCGTGCAACGCGTTCCGCAGACGGCGGACGCCGCCGGCGTCTTTCTTGCCGTCGACGCCGAGCCGGATGGCACGGTCACCCGCAAACGATTCTGGCGCGGCAATTTCCTATTCGCGAACGGACCTTCGCTCGGCAGCCCCGGCTTCAAGCGCTTCCGGCCGATCGTGCGGGAGAACGGCGGACTGCGGGCGCTCACCAATGCGGAGATCGCCAAGAATCCGGACTATGGCGACTTCTCGCTCGAGCAATCGCAATTCAGCGCCGAGGAGTTCTACGACCGCATGGATGAGGTGATGTCGCCCGAGCCGCTCGATCCGCAGCGCGCCATGATGGCGGCCATCACGGCGCTTGAAGAACAGGTGAAGACGCGCGCGGTTGCGGTCGAAAACGGTCGAAAGTTCCAGAACGGCGGGCGCGGCGAGGCGTCGATGCCCGACGGTCCGGCGATCTTCGCGACCTCGGGCGCTTGGGAAGATTTCTCGACGCCGGCGCGCGATCTCCGCCTGCTCATCGCCATCGACGTGGTGCGCGGATTTCCAGACCGCGTCGCTCGGCGCAGCGATCGCTACGCCATGCCGTTTGGCAGAGGTCCGGCGGGCGTTCAGGCCCAACTGCAAAGCGCGCTCGCGGGCGAACTCGCGGCCCGCACATTTACCTATACGCGCAGCGACGGCTCCGCCTGGACGCTTTCGCTGAAGGACGTCATGGACCGCGCGGCGGACCTCGAGATGGGCTATAATCCCAACGACTGCGTCGAACTGCGGTGGGGCGCTTCGGACGGGAGCGCCGAGGCGGCGACATGTTCGCGGCGCGCGCCGGCCGCCCAGCGCGCGAAGATGACGGACTATCGCAGCTGGTTCCGGGAGCGCCACTGGCCGCACGCTTAGCGCGGAGATCGAGCTGATCCGGCCATACAGCGATATTTCGAAAGTTTAATCGGCCGCGTTTGCGCTTGGGGCTTGGCGGCGTTTTGCAGCGGGGCCATATCTTGCTGCGCCGCGCCTTCGAGGGCGGCGACTATGGAGAAACCCTATGTCACCGGAAGAACGCCAACTCATCGCTGGTCTGTTCGAGCGCACCAAGAGCGCCGCCTCGACGCCGCGCGACCAGGAGGCGGAGGCTTTCATCAGCGAACAGATCAAGGCTCAGCCTGCGGCGCCCTATCTCCTGGCGCAGACCGTGATCGTGCAGGATCAGGCGCTGCAAGGCGCCAATGCGCGCATCGAGGAGCTCGAGGCGCGCGTGCAGGAGCTTGAGTCGAAGCCCGCCGGCGGTTTCCTTGGCGGCCTGTTCGGCGGTGGTCCCCGTCCGGCGCCGCCGCGTCCTCCTCAGCAGGCTCGTCCGAGCGGCCCCTGGGGCGCGCAGCAGGGCGGCATGAATCCCGTGGCCGGCGGCTACGCGCCGCAGGGCTGGGGACAGCAGCAGCCCCCCGCGCCTGAAAGCGGCGGATTTCTGAAGGGCGCGCTCGGCACCGCCGCGGGCGTCGCGGGCGGCGTGCTGCTCGCCGACGGCATCCGCAACCTGTTCTCGCATGGCGCCGGCTATGGCGGGATGGGGAATCTCGGCATCGGCTCCGGCTTTACGCCGTCCGGCGGCGACACGGTGATCAACAACTATTACGGCGACCAGCCGGGCGCCGCCGACGCCGGCTACGACTCCGGCTATGACAACGCCGGCGGGGTGGAGGACGCCGATTATGGCGCCGACCCCGGCTTCGATGACGGCGGCGGCTTTGACAGCGGCGGCGACGGCGGCTTCGACGTCTAACAAGATTAGGCTCCCGGCCCTACAAGGCCGGGAGTTCGCGCATTTGGCGCCCTGTGCGCCAGCGCACCGCGACTCCCCGGGCGGCGTTCTAGGGTCCGATCATCCGCTGATCGAGCGGACGGACCACGGGGAACTCGCCATGAACCGTTCGATGAACAACACGACGAACCGCACGACTAAGACCAGCTTCGCTTCGCGACCGATTCGCATCGCGCTGGCCATGAAGATCGCCTTCGCGATCCTCGCCGCCAATGTCAGCTTCGCCGCCGCCAAGGCGCTCCTCGTCAAGCCGGACTCGCAGCCCGCGCGCGTCGCCGCCGACGCCTCGCCCGTAAAGCCCTTCATCCTTCCCATCGACTGGCAGGAGTCGACCGCCGTGGCGCAGTCGGATCCGACGCAGAACTGCCATGGCGTCACCGTCGAGACCGACGAGGGCTATGGCGTGCGCGGACAAACGATCCGTTTCGTTTGCCGCAAGGCCTTGTAACAGGCGCACAGGAGTTCGAGCATGTTCCGAGTTTCGCTCCTCCCGCAGACTGCTCCTTTCGTCATCGCAGGCGCCCTGCTCGCCGCCCCGGCCATCGCGCAAATGTCGAGCGCGCCAAGTGACGCGCCCGATTCGCCAGCCGCCGCCGAGCGCAGGGCGACGCCGGCGCGCGCGCGCGAGAATTCCGACCGGCCGCTGGCCGACGCGCCGCGGGAAGCCGACGAGCGGCGGAGGATCGATGACCGACAAGCGACCGATGCGCGCGAAAGCCTCGCGCGGGCGCTGCGCGACTGGTCGAATGAGGAGCCCCGCGTCAACGAAGGCGTTCAGCGTTCGGAGATCGCCGCTTATTACAAGAAGCGCGATTATGCGCCGATCTGGCGCGACGCCGACGGCTTCTCAGAGTCGGCGAAAAGCGCGCTGGACGCTCTGCGCGACGCCGACCGCGACGGCCTGCGCGTCAACGCGCCTGCGCAAGACTCGTCCTGGAGCGCCGCGGGCGAACTGGCGCTGTCGGAGGCCGTCGCCGATTACGCCGCGCAAGCGAGCGGCGCCCGGGTCAATCCCGCAACGATTTCGCCCGACATTGAGGAGCGGCCATCGGTGGTGAAGCCGGCGCAAGCGCTTGACGCGATCGCCGAGGCTGGAGACGGGGCCGGCGCGCGGCTTGCCGCGTTCAATCCGCCGCACCCGGCCTACGCCGCCTTGCGCGAGAAACTCGCTGAACTGCGCGCCGCGCGTGGCCATCCGCGCCGCGAGGCCGCTGCGTCTCACGAGTCGGACGCCAAGCCCATCACCAATTTTGCGTCGCTGCCCGAAGCCAAGGCGAAGCGCGTCGAAGCGGAGATCATCGCCAATATGGAGCGGTGGCGTTGGGAGCCGCGTGAAATGGGCGCGACGCGCCTTGAAGTCAACATTCCGCAGTTTGAGACGACATTCACGCGCGACAACCAAATCCTATTTCGCGGGCGCGTCGTCGTCGGGAAGAAGACGTCGCCGACGCCGGTGTTTTCCGACGTGATGCCCTACGTCATCGTCAATCCCACCTGGACCGTTCCGGAGTCGATCATCGAGAAGGAGCTGGAGCCCAAAACCGGCGGCAAGCTCTCCAAGCTCCGCGCGCGCGGATACAAAGTGACGTACCGAAACGGCCGTCCGATCGTTCAGCAGGAGCCCGGCGAGAAGAACGCGCTTGGCCGGCTCAAATTCGTATTTCCGAACGATCTCTTGATTTACATGCACGACACGCCGCAGAAGAAACTCTTCGCCCGCGCCAAGCGCGCATACAGTCACGGATGCGTGCGTGTCCAAGATCCGTTCAAGCTCGCGGAAGAAGTCATCGGGCGTCCTGGCTTTGATGAAAAGCGCCTGAAGGCTCTGATCGGCAAGAAGGAGCGGCGCATCAATCTGGCGAAACCCATTCCGGTGCACGTCGAATATTTCACGGCCGTGGTCAACGACGACGGCGCGCTGAAGCTTTACGACGACATCTACGGCTATTCAGCGAAAGTGCGCGCGGCGCTCGCTCTGTAGTCACGCCGATGAGGCGAGCTGCGCCACCTGCCGGCGCAACTGCTCCTGCGCGCGCGCGAGATTTTGTTGCGCCCGCGCGGACCACAACTTGCGCGATTCGTTGCGACGATAGAGCGCGTCTCCGTGCGCGGCGAATGTGTCGATCATCTGCAGCCGCCCAAGGCAAAAGAGCGGCTCGGGCACCCAGGCGTATTCGAAGCGAAGCCGCCCCAGATTTTGCTCGAATTCGGACCAGGACGCGCCGAGCGAGGAAAGATCGAGGTCGAGGAACAGGTCCAGATCGCGTGAAAAGCCGGGATAATGCTCAGTCGGAGCGCGCGCGTTGAGGTGATTGGCTGTCGCCATGATCAGATCATGGATGGCCTGCGCATCTGTTGCGTCGAATTTCGAGTGACGCTCGAAGAGCGTCGCGCTGGCGCGAACATTTTCGGCGTCGGGACGAAGCAGACCGTCGGCGTCGCGCGTCACATAGACAGCGTCATGCCAGAAGATCGCGGCGGCGATCAGATCGGGCCGGACGGAGAGCGCCTTCAAGGCGTCGAGCTTCGTCAGCAAATCGACGATATGATCCCAATCGTGATACCTGCGTTGCGGTTCGCGATAGGCGGCGTCGATGACCGAAAACGCATCCGCGTCATGACGCCCTGCGATCAGGGCCCAATAATTCTGCACCGGATTTGCGATCATGCGCGAGTAGCGATCATAAGAGAATCCCATACGGCGTGCGGCTACACGGCAGGACGGCGGTCGCGCTCGGACGAAAACGTCACTTGCTCGAAAGATTCCATACCGAAGACCAGTTATCCTGCGACCCTTCCCTGGCGAGACCGCGATACCGCTGCTCCAAGACGACATAGAGCGCGGGCCAGGGCTCGGGAACCGATCGGGCCAACGCCGAGGCGCCCTCGGCGGCGGCCTCGAATCGGCCCGACTCATATTCCTTGCGCATGAGGTCGTGCGACTTGCGCCAGCGCACATACGAGTCCGAGACCGCCGCCTCGCTGTCGCCGGCCAGCGCGAAAACCCTTGTCGGTTCGCTCTTTCCGACGACGCGGACACGGCCAAGATCGATCCAGGCGAAGTCGGGCGCGGCGTCGCGCACCGCCCCAGAGGCGACAATGTCCGTCTGAAAGGCCTTGCTCGCCCCTTCGAGCCGCGACGCGAGATTCACCGTGTCACCGAGAATCGAATAGTCGAAGCGGCGAATCGACCCCATGTTGCCGACGCTGCAAGGGCCAAGATTGAGGCCAAGCCCCATCGCCGCCGGCTGCGCATCATTGCCCGACGACGCAGCGGCCGCGGCGCGCCTATTGTTGAGGGCGGCGAGAGCCTCGCGCATCCTCAGGGCGGCCCGAACGGCCTTGCGCGGATGGCCGTCGATATCGAGCGGCGCGTTCCAGAAGGCGAGCACCGCGTCGCCCATATATTTGTCGATCGTGCCCTCCTCTTCGAGGATGGCGTCGGTCATCGGGGTCAAATATTCGTTCATGAACTGCGTGAGTTCGCGTGCGCTCATGCCTTCCGAAATCCCCGAGAAATTGCGCAGATCGGAAAACAGCACGGTCAATTCGCGCGTCTCGCCGCCCAGCACCAGCCGCTCCGGATGTTCGGCGAGGCGATCAACGACGGCCGGGGCGACGAATTTGCCGAAGGCCTGACGCACGTGGCGGCGCGCGGATGTTTCGGCCCGCCAGAGCGTCACCGCGCCGAAGAGATAGCCGCCAATGATCGCGAGGCTCGGATAGGACGGATCGAGCAGCACGCCGCGGCGATCGAACAGATAAAAGGCGCCGGCGAACAGACCTGCGACGGCGAGCGGCGCGGCCGCCGCCGAGACCAGCGGCGGCGCGACGAAGAGCAGGCTCATGATCAGCAAAAACGAGAACGCGGCGACGACGAACTCCAGTCCGGGCGCCCAGTCCGGGCGCGCGAGCAGCGAGCCGGAGGCGATCGATTCGACGATCTGCGCATGCACGTCGACGCCGGGAACGACCGGCTCCAGAGGCGTCGCGCGGACGTCGCCGAGACCCGTCGCCAACGCGCCCACGAAGATGATGCGCCCCTCGATTTCATCGCGCGCGACACGGCCCTCGAGCACGTCCTTCGCCGAAATGTCTCGCGCTGCGTCGCCGTGCGAATAGCGTGGCCGGACTTCAGCGTTCGGGCCGGTCGCAATTTCGAAGGCGCCGACCTTGATCGCATTGACGCCCGTCTGCTTGCCGAACGCCGTTTGTCCGCTGGCGTTTGAAGACCGAATGATGATGGCCGGCTCGCCCTGGGCGACGCGCAGGGCTTCGAGCGCCAGGGAGGGCATGAGAACGTCGCCGGCGCGCGTCACCAGCGGCACCCGACGGACGATCTGGTCGTGATCGGGCAGCCAGTTTGTCGCGCCCAGCCCTTGCGCCGCTTCCGCAAGCTTGCGTTCCGGGCCGACCGCGCCGGCGAAGGCGGCGAGGAAGGGCGCCGGATCGTCGCCGGCGGTGACCAGCCCCGACTTCGCCGGCAGCGGCGCGGACACCGCGTCGGTCAGCGTGACTCCGAGCGTCGCGGGCGCCTTCGAGAGCGCCTGCGCCAAGATTTGATCGCCGCTCGGCGTTTTCGCGATCAGCTTCGCCACCTCGGCGCGGGCCCGCGGGTCAGGAATCGCCTCGATGAGCTGGGACGCGCCGGCGCGATCCGCCTCCGCGAAGATAAAGTCGAATGCGATGGACGCAGCGCCGAGTGCGCGCAGTCGGTCAAGGAGTTCGGCGAGCCGGGCGCGCGGCCAAGGCCATTGCCCATAGGCGCTGAGACTTTTCTCGTCGACGCCGACGACCCGCGTCGGCGCCTCGGGATCATAGGCGCGCGGAGCCAGACGCTGGAAGGTGTCGAAGACAAAGTTGCGAAGATCGTCGAGCGCCCGGGGCTGAATGACGCCCCAGGGAAAAATGAGAGCCGCAGCGGCGACGAGCGCGAGAAGGTAGGCGCGGCGCCGCTTCAACATCTCCACCTCGCATGACGGTCACGCCGCCACCGTGGCGATCGGCGAGGCGGGCGCCGCCGCAGAACTAGTCGCCCGGACCGTCAATCGCAACAGGCCCGCCTCCGTGGCTGCTTCCATGACCGCCGCTTCCATGACCGCCGCCGCCGCTTCCGTGACTCCCTTGGCCGCCGCCGTTGCCGTGGCCGCCCCCCGAGCCGCCGTTCCCGAACAGGCCTCCACCGCCGCCTTCGCTTCCGCCGCCGTACTGGCCGCCGCCGCCCTGGCCTTCGCCGCCTTCATAGCCGCCGCCATGGCTTCCTTCGCCGTGGCCGCCTTGGCCATGACCGCCTTCGCCATGACCGCCACCGTTCCCGCCGCCATAACCACCGCCGTGGCCGCCCTCGCCGCCGTGACCGCCCTCGCCGTGGCCGCCATGACCGCCACCGTATCCGCCGCCATAACCACCGCCGTGGCCGCCCTCGCCGTGACCGCCTTCTCCGTGGCCGCCCTCGCCGCCGTGGCCGCCCTCGCCATGACCGCCGTGACCCCCGTGGCCGCCGTGACCCCCGTGGCCGCCCTCGCCGCCTTCATGACCGCCGTGATCATGTCCGCCGTGGCCGCCGTGATCATGATCGTGGTGGCCGTCATTTCCGCTCTGGCGCGCCGGCGTCGGCAGCGGAGCGGGCTGATTGTCGACATTGGCGCGGCTCTGCACCAGCGCATTGCCAAACCAAACCGGGCCCAGCGCGTCGAGTCCCGGCGGACTGACGACGTCCGGCGGACGATCGTTGCCGAGCGCAAGATTCGCCTCTTCGTTTGTCGGCGCGCGCCTGGCGCCGCCACGCTGCGTTTTGCCGCTCTCCAATGCGGCGATGATTTCCGCGATCGTCTCAGGCGGCACGAGGAAAGGCTCCGACACCGGCCCGCCGCTCGGCGCGCAAACGCCATAGCCCGGACGCGTGAGCGCCTGGCCGCCAACGTCGATGAAGCCATATTGGTGGACGACGAGCGTGCCGCAGGAGCCGCCGACACGAACCAGCGCCGTCCCGCCGCGCACGCCGATCGACGCCGTCGGGGTCCGCAGCCTCGTCCCGCCTTCGTGGCTGACGCCGCCGCCGACAAAGCGCATGACGCCCTTCGCCATCGACACGCCCTGCTGACCGCCTCCGCCTCGTGAATAGACGAAGTCGTCGACGGTGACGGCGCTGTTGCGTCCGACGGTCATCGTCGATGTGTCGTTAAAGACGATCTGGGCGCTGCCGTAGGGACTCGTCTCGATGCGTTCGCGCCGCTGCACGCCAAGACCGACCGATAGCGAGCGCTTCGCGGCGCCCGGCGGCGTGCCGTGCGCGCTTTGATTGACCGCGCCGACGTTGCCGACGTTGTCGGCGAGCGCTGGACCTGCGACGAGCGCGAGAGCGGTTGTGGCGGCCGCGGAGAACTTTTTCATCTGTCGTCTCCGTCAGAACTTTGCCGTTGGCCCGAAACTGACGGACACATTGTCAGTCTTAAAATTCGGCAGATTTGAATCGTTACGCGCATATTCGACGTTGCCGGCGAAACCGAAATACGGGGTGATCGGCAGGTCCACCATCAGGCCGCCGATCCAGACGGTGTCTCGACGCGCGACGAAGGAATTGATCACCGGATTGGCGGCGTCGAAGGCAAGATGCGTAAAGCGGCCATAAGGCGCGAGCGTCCATCGGCGCGGAATGATCGGGAATGGCGGATCGACCTCGAGCCGCAGCATCGCCTGAACGTCCACCTGATCGGAAGATTGCTGCGGATTGCCCGCAAAGGCGCGCGTATAGGCGACGCGACCTTCAAGCCTCAAGTCGTTGGTCAGTCTGTAGGAGCTGCTCACGTAACCGGTGACGACGTCGCCGGTCGCCAATGTCGACACCGTCGAATAGGGCGAAAAGCCGGCATAGCCGAGGAAGCCCGGCGTGGGATCGACCCAGATCGCCCGCCATTCGGCGCCGGGCTCGAACCACAGGTCGGGATTGAGTTCCGCGCCGAAGCTCATGCCCGCGCCGCCGGCGTTCAGATAATTGCTGCCGCCGAGCAGCGCCACCGCGCCGGTCAGGTAGGGCTTGATCGAGAGGCCCGGATAAAGATCGGGCGCGATATGGATGCGCGGCCCGATGGAGCCGGCGAACAGCGCGACGCTATATTGCGGCAGGCGAAACTGTTCGGTGGCGTAGCCCGTCACGCGCGTCTCGAGCTGGTCGCCGCGCCCATTCTGAAAATCCAGATCATGCGCGGCCTGCACCAATTGGAAGCTGTTGATGTCGCCCTTGCGCGAGGCGGCCGACGCGACGCCGACGCCGCCGACCTGGAAGAGATTATTGGTCGGGAAGAAATTGGCGTTCGATTGCCCCCGCAGGCCGACGTGCATCCGCAGATAAAGCCTGTTGGCTTGCGTGCGCTTCTCGATATCGGGCAGCTGCGCTTCGACCTGAGCCACCTGAACCGGATCGAGGCCGCCTTCGGCGAGCGCTTTGCGCAAATGCTGCGCCGAGAGTTCATAGGCGCCGAGCCGCGCATAAAGGAAACCAAGCTCCTTTCGGGCGCGGGACAAATTGGGGTTGAACATCAGCAAGCGCTCAAGCGCGCCGATTCCCGCTTCATAGTCGCGCAGCTCCGTCGACAGCAGGACGTAGCGATAGGTCGCGTCATAGTCGGTGGGATTATGCTGAATATAGGCGGCGAGGCGCAGCTGTTCGGCGCGCGGATCCTCCTGCGCCAGAGCCGGACTGAAAAGTGCGAATGCGGCAAACAATGCGCCCAAAAGCCTCGGCGCCGCTCTATATGCGAACATAAATGGCAAGCCCCCGTAAAAAATCGGAAAACGGCGATCGAAGCCCTGACCGTCAGTTGAACCGGAAGCTGACTCATGTCGCCTGGAGTAGCAAGCGAGCGACGCACGACGCGGCGAAGAGAACGAAGCGACGGCGCGATGCGTCTGCTGCAAATTAACGCTATGCGGCAATGGCTTATGGGCGTTTCCGCCCATTCTTGGCGTGCGAACGGCGGACACAACAAATTCTCGGGTGTTGCCTTGAAACCACAGGCGCGGCGCGCGGCTAGCGCCGGCGCCCGCCATCGAAGAGCGAGATGACTTCGCCGCTTTCGGTCGACGACTGCTCGGCGACCGGCGACGGAATGACGCCCCTGCGCCAGCGCGCCGAGAACGCGCGGCGGCGCGGACGCGCGATCGCGCGTGAATCGTCGCAGGACGCGCCCGGCGCGAGGAGCCAGCGCAGCACGATCAGCAAGTCGGCGGCGCGGCGCGACGCGCCGATCTCCACCGCGTTGCGGATGTCGGCGACGACTCGCCCGCGCGCGGCGTCGAGCGACACGGCCCGGCGGTATCGCGCCAGCATGCGATGGTGCTTGTCGCTGGGGCTTACGCCCAGGATGAGTTCATGACCGCGCAGACCCGCCACTTCGGCGCAACGCTCGATCGGCGTCAATTCGGGAATCATTCGGGTTCTCCCAGTCGCTTGCTCTGCCGGTCCTTTGCCTTCTGTCGGCAGCATAGCGACGGTAGCGCGACGTCCCTCATCTGTTTGTGCGAGAACGCACAAGTGTCATTCGGCTTCGTTGAGCGCCTCTTGAACCCGCTTCTCCAGGACCGACGGGCGCAACAACACGAGACCGCCGCGAATTTTTTCGGCCAGGCCTTCGTCGATCATGGCCGAGAGTTCGCGGCTGACCTGTTCGCGCCGACACCCGATTCGGGCGGCGAGATCATGCTGAAACGGCGGCGGCGAGACGATCGACTGCCCCGTCGACCCTTTGCGCGGCGCCGACATGCGCAACAATTCGGAATAGAGCCGATGCTTGAGGTCGAGCACCGAGCGCTCGAACAGGCGCGTATTCAGCTCCCGCACCCGCGCCGTCAGCAGACGCAACAGCCGTTCGCAGATCTCCGGCTCGCCGAACAGGATTTCCTTGAAGACCGCCGGCGGCACCAGCAACAGTTCCGCGTTGGTGAGCGCCGTCACATTGGCGGAGCGCTTGGCCCCGTCGACCGCCGCCATCTCGCCGAAGAATTTGCCCGGTCCGAAATCCCCAAAGATCATCTCCTTGCCGGCGGCGGTTCGTATCAGCACGCGAACGTCGCCGCTGACGATGAAATACACATCCGTCGAAGGATCGTCGAAGTCGAGGACCAGCTCATGCTCGGCGTAGCGCCTGCGCACGCATTGCCGCGCCAGCTGTTCGCCGCGCGTGGGGTCAAGGCCAACAAAGAAAGGAATCCCGTCAAATAGGGACACATCGCGCTCCTGGATTGGAAATAGTCCCGATATTGCCGCTAAACGTCGACCTCGTCGAGGCGCAATCTACTGGCGGATGCGGACTCTTCGGGCGAGAATTGACGAATGCAAGCGTTCCGACTGGCGACCTTTAATCTAGAAAATCTCGATTGGTCGGGGAGCAAACCGGAGGCGTTTGCGCGCCGAAGCGATGCGTTACGCCCACTGCTGGAGGCGCTCGACGCCGATATATTGTGCCTGCAGGAAATCCATGCGCAGAGGCTTCATAAGCACGGCGCGCGGCAATATATCGCGCTCGATCAGTTGCTGGCGACCACCAGATACGCGAACTTTCATCGGGCGACGACCGTCAGGCCGGGCGGCGACGCCCCCGCCGACGTGCATAATCTCGCAATCCTTTCTCGATGGCCGATGCGCGCGCAGCGTCAGATCCATCACGATATTGTGGCGCGATGGGTCTGGCCCCCGCCGCGCGACGCCGACGGCTCCCAGCCGGAGCCGGTCGAGATCGCCTGGGACAGGCCCCTGCTCTACGCGGCTGTCGCGCTTCCCACCGGCGGCGCGCTCCATGTCGTCAATCTGCATCTACGCGCGCCGCGCGCCATTCCGATCGCGACGGCGCGCGGCTTCGGATCGAGCCGCGCGCAAATCGAGGGCCAGTTCGTGGCCGCGCTCAAGCGCGAAGGGCAAGCGCTGGAGGCCCGGCTGTTCGCCGAGACTCTCTTTGACGCGGAGCCGGAGGCGCGGATCGCGATCGCCGGCGACTTCAACGCCGACGAGCATGACGCGCCGACCCGACTCTTGCGCGGCGGCGGAGACGAAGCGGCGGAAGGGGACCGGGCCCTCGTCGCCTTGGAGGAGCGCGTCGAGCCGTCGCGGCGCTTCACTGTGATGCATGCGGGACGTCCGACGCTGATCGACCACCTCCTTGCCTCACGCGCATTGGCGGCCGACTGGCGCAAGACCACGATCCTGAACGAAGGGCTGCAGGACGAAGTCTACGCGAAAGACCCTGTCGAGGGCTCGCTTCATGCGCCCGTGGTCGCGCAGTTTCAGTTCGTCGCAAAATAGACCGCGGCGCCGCGGTGAACCCGAGCGCGCCGCTCAAGCGTAAACCGTCACACGGAGGCGAACGCTTTCAACTGTTCGGCCAGGGCGCGCGCTTCGCTCCAGTCCAGTTTGACGTCTCCGTGACCTTCGGAGGAGAGGACAACGCCGCTCTCTTCGACTCTCGCGTCGAAGTCATGATCGCTGGCGATGGGGCTCATATAGATCTGCTGTTCGCCGCGCTCGCCCGTCGCGACGGAGTCGAGGGCCCGCGAAAGGATCGCCGCCTCTTCTTTGGTGAAGCGCCGCAGGGGGTGACCGGGAAGACGGAGCGTCGCCAATGCGACAAACGATCGATGCGTCGAGGCGACAAGTTCGAAGCGCTGAGACATTTTCGGGACCCACGGCAGTTCGACACGGCAGGCGACGGGATTTTGCTCGGTCGCGGGCGCCTCTCTTGGACGACAACGACCATCTGACGCGCGCCTGCGCCACGAGGCGCATCAAATTTCATGCCTGCGAATGGCCAAGGGCTTCGCTTCGAGTGAGATGACGCTTGGTGAATCGCTGCGTTTCGACGTAGCTTAAGCTCGCGTCATGAGTGTGCAATTTGGACACCATAGAGCTTCTTTAGCGTTGCTCCTGCAACCGAGAGAAAAATATGACTGACGAGCGGCTCTTCGCGCGGCATTCGCCCGGGCTGACATTCTGTCCGTCGCGCCCGAGCGCTGAAGCGCCCGAGAGCATGTCCGCTCACATTCGCCCTGGAGCGCGACAGAAGCCTGGTTCAATGGCGGAGTCAGGACCTTGTCGGCGGGAGCGCCGCTCTATTTATACGCTCCATACAGGCGCGGCGGCGCGCATAGCGTCGATCCGCGCCGAATTCGATGCGAGCCTTCGGGCGCGCAACGCCGCGTGGGGCGTCCGCGATCTGGAAAATGTCGCGGACGGCGCGCGCGAAAGATTTGGAGAGCCTCAAATCGTGGACATGCCCGCCCATAATCTCAGCGTCGTCTTTCGCCGCATGTGAGACGTCGATGCACAACCGCCTTCGACGGTCACTACCGAATCCCCGAAGATGACATGAGCGCAGCCATCCCGATGGAACCCGCGAGCGGGTCCCCTCGGTAGGTATAGGAACCCCACCTGGAGAAAGACCATGGAACGTCGCGAATTCATTGCAGTCGGAACCGCCGCCGCCGTCGTGTCCGCCACACAAGCCTTTGCTCAGGCGACCGGCCAACAGGACGGCGCGGCCAAAATGGAGGATATGCATCCGCCGCTCTACAAGAACCTGCAAAATGCGAGCCTCGAATGCGTCGCCACGGGCAACGACTGCCTGCGTCACTGTTTCGGCATGTTCGCCATGAAGGACACCAGCATGGCTGAGTGCGCGGAAGCCGCTTACCAGCTTGTCGCCGCCTGTAACGCGCTGGCGTCGCTTGCGGCGGCCAACTCCTCGCATGTCGGTCCGCTGGCGAAAACGGTGGCCATGATCTGCGAAGACTGCAAAAAACAATGCGACAAATTCCCCAAGGTCAAAGAATGCGTGGAGTGCGGCAAATCGTGCCAGAAATGCGCCGACGAATGCCGTAAGGTCTAGCCGACTCCAAGCAGCAAGTCAGGGAGCTTCGATGAAGACCACGCGATACGCATTCGCGCGCGTCGTTGCTTGCGCCGCCATCCCTGTCGGGATTGGCGGCGCCGCGGCCAGCGTGGCGGTCCAAAACCCGCCGCGCGACACTGTCGCCCAGGCGACGGAAGGGGCGGAGAAGACGACAGGACAAGGCGAGGGCGTCGTCAGGGCGGTCGACGCCGACGAGCGACGGATCATGATCACGCATGGTCCGGTCTCGGGTCCCTTGGAAATGTCGCCTATGACAATGGCGTTTCGCGTCGCGCCAAGCGTCGACCTCTCCAGCCTGTCGAAAGGCATGAAGATCAAATTCACGATCAGTCGCGATGCGAAAGGCCTCTACGTCATCGAGGACGTGCGGCCGGAACAGCCCTAGCGCGCGTTCGCGTCAGTGCGGCTAAATCCCAGACCGTCCATGCCGATGCGGTGCATCAAATAGCATAGACAATCCTGCTGCACTGCGCGGCGATCAACCGTCAGCATGGCCGGGATGGCGGGGCGCGCGAGCCTGATTTCGCCGCCCGCATAATCGAAATAGTTGATCGGCGGCGTATCGAATCCGTCGCCGGAGAGGACTTCGAGGCGCGCGTCTTCGTCGCCCAACGCGCCGAACGAGGCCCCCGCGCCCAATTCGCTAAAATTCAGATGGTCGATATCGGGGCGGAAGACAAAATCCGCCGGCGTTCCGTCGAAAGAAAAGCTTGCGCCGGCGGGCGGCTTCACGATGGCGCATGTGCGCAGCAACTCGATGTCCTGCGGGGCCGGCGCGTGGTCTGGAAGCTCCGCGATCGAGAGGCAGGCCTCGAGCAATTCGACTGCATGCGCCACGCCCGCATCGGCGCCCGACTTGCCGCATTCGACCGTGATCGCCGGACACAGTTCGGCGAAGGCCGCCGCGCTGGTGCCGCGCGGGCGCTGAAAATGCACGACAATGCGGGAGAAAAGCTGCGCAAGCGCGACATATTTCGGCTCGAGCCTGGTGATGCAGCTGTAGTGAGGATTGAAACCGGTGTTGTTATGGATGTCGATGGCGGCGAACGCTCGGCGCTTCTCGACATATTCGTATATCCACCGCGCCATATGCGCGAGCGGATCGTCGGGAAAGGCCGTGCCGCGCCACACCCGGTTGAAGTCGCGCTGGCTTGGGAGCGTGCGCACATTCGCCGCCGCGGCGTCGACATTGCCGATGAACAGAATGAGCGATCGATTGAGACCGCGCGCGGCGTGACGGCGCAGAATCTCCTGCACGGCGGCGAGCCCGCTCGTCTCGTTTCCGTGCAGCAACGTCGACACGAACAGCGGCTGCGGGTTGCGGCCCGGAAGGTCGAACAGGGTCGGTCGGGGAAGGATGTCCTTCAGGCGATTGGCGGGACAGTCGAGAAATCCGTCGGGCGGCCGGTCGAGCAAGGCGCAGGGCGCGTCGGTCACTGTTCTCCTCATATTTCCCACTGATGGACGGGCGCGCCGCTCCGTTGGCGCTCGCAATAGGCCGCCATTAGGCCATAAAGGTCGCCGCCGCGCGCCTCAAGGGCTTTTCGCTGCCAAGAGGCCCCGGTCTGCCGGGTCTGCACCCGAGCTTCGATGATATCGAGGAAATCGGCTTCTACGACGCCCAGGTCGCGCAGCCCGGCCCGCGCGTCGGGAATGAGCCGATCGAGCAGCAGACGATCGGCGGCGATCTCCCCTTCGCCCGGCCATTCGAGCCTGGCGTCGAGGCCAAAACGCGCCGCGGCGTAAAAATTTCGTTTGGCCTCAGCGAAGCCGACGCCGCCGGCGCCGCAGGTCCCGCTCATCGCGATGGCGCGCGCGAGACCCAAATAAAGCGCGGCGTTCGCCATCATGTCGATGAAGGTCGGTCCCGAGGGCAGAATGCGGTGTTCGACGCGCAGATGCGGCGCGCCGCTTTCGTCGAAGCCGATCAGCGGACGATTCCAGCGCCAGATGACGCCGTTATGCAACCGCAGGTGGCGCATAGCCTCGGGCGGATCGTCATAGGCCACGGGAAGCAGCGCCTCATAGGCGCGTAAATTTTCCTCGAAGACCTCGATGAGGGATCGGTCGGCGTAGCCTGAGCCCATGCAGACCCTGGCCGGCCCCGGCATCTTCACCGCTTGTTCAAACAGCGGGATGCGCGTTTCCTCCCATAGCGCCTTGCCGAAAAGGAATGGCGCGTTGCCGCAGGCCGCCAGAATCGGGCCCGACGCCGCCACCGAAGCGTTGTAGTAGAGATGCGCCAGATCGGCCGGGGTCTTGAGATGGATTTGAAACGAGGTCGTCGCAGCCTCGAGCATCACATCCCTGTGCTGGGACGCAAGGCGGTCGCGGCCGGCGATGTTGACGTGCAACGGCTGCCCCCCGCGCAGACGAAGCACTTCCTGGTTGAGCGCATAATAGCGGTTGAGCGGCGACATATTGGCGAGCGTCAGATCGGCGTCGCGGATCGTGGGCAGCGTGCCGATCATCACGAGATTGGCGTCGAGCTGATGGGCCACGTCGTTGCATTTCGCCCATAGATTCGTCAGCGAATCATGCGCCTGCGTCAGCGCGTCGCCTGTGAGGCGGAAGGGCGCGCAATTCAGCTCGACGTTAAAGCGCGACAGCTCCGGCACGACGAGCGGATGGTTGAGGGTTTCGAGGAGATTTTGATTGATCGAGGACGGCGCATAATTGTGATCGACGATCCAGGTTTCGATTTCGAAGCCGACCATGTGGCCGTCACGCGAAAATTTGTCCTGTTCAAACAGGGTGCGGGCGAGATGCGTTTCCTGCGCGAGCCGCCCGGCGAAGCGCGCCTTGTCGGCGGGCGTGAAGCCCGTGGTCTTGATTTCCTCGCCCAAGCAACCCCCTTTCCGCCCGTAAGCAGCTATCCACTTCTCAAACGCGCCAGCGCGACGGCGTCCCGACCGAGGTCGTGAGGAGCCCGGCGATCCGCCGCAGATCATTCTATTTAGGCGTCCCCCGCCCTATCGATAGCGTCCGAAGCGTCGGCAGGACAAGCCGCAAGCGCTGCTGTAGATTGCGCAGCCCTCGCCCGGAGCCGAACGTGTCAGACATCGCTTACGTGAACGGAGCTTACATCCCCATCGACGCGGCGCGCGTGTCGATTCTCGACCGTGGCTTCCTGTTCGCCGACGGCGTCTATGAGGTCGCCGCCGTCATCGGCGGAAGGCTGATCGATAATCAATCGCATCTATCGCGCCTCGAGCGCTCCCTTGCCGAACTGCGCATCGGAAGCCCATTCCGGTGTCGCGCATCGCGGAAGTTGAGGCCGAACTTGTCGCAAGAAACGGTTTGAGCGAAGGCCTCGTCTATCTGCAGATCACCAGAGGCGCCGCCGCCGAACGCGAGTTCGGGTTTCCCGCGGAAGCGGCGCCGACGTTCGTCGCCTTCGTTCAGAAGAAAAACATCATCGCCTCGCCCGCCGCCGAAACCGGCGTCAAGGCGCTCACTGTTCCGGATCTGCGCTGGGCGCGACGCGACATCAAGAGCACGGCGCTGCTCGCGCAGGTTCTGGCGAAGCAAGCGGCGCTCGAGGGCGGCTGCCAGGAGGCCTGGATGGTCGATCAGGATGGTTTCGTGACCGAAGGCTCATCCTCGACCGCCTTCATCCTCACCGGCGCGAACGTGCTCGTGACGCGTCTAAACTCCACAGCAGTTCTTCCCGGCTGTACACGCAAAGCCGTGCAGGTGCTCGCAGAGCGGGAAGGATTGGCGGTCGAGGAGCGCAGTTTCTCGGTCGCCGAGGCCTATGAGGCGAAGGAAGCCTTTCTCACGAGCGCCTCCAATCTTGTGCTGCCGGTCGTCTCGCTCGATGGCCGCCCCATCGGATCTGGCGCGCCGGGCGACACGAGTCGCCTGCTGCGCCGGCGCTACATCGAATGGGCGACGAACGCGGCCAGCGCTCGCTAGCGCTGCATTTCCAGTTCGTCGAAGTCGGAGCTGCGCTCTTCCTCGATGCCAAGCGCGATGACGAGGCTGAAAACCGCCGCAGCGAGACACCAGACTGAATACCAGGCCGGACGATTGGCGGCGAGCGCCGCGACAAAGGTCAAGAACACCGCTGCGCCGAAAATATTGATCGCCCTTCGCTCGCTGAAAACGAGCGGCGAGACGGTGAGCACCAGATAGAGCAAGTCGGTCACGAGCGGCGGCCGCTCAAACAGCGGGTCATAGGCGAGAGAATGCCGATACACCGAGAGATCGATGCCGTCCGCGCCGGCAAGTTGCGCGGTCAGATAAGCGGCCAGGACGAAGCCTATGCCGCCCATGGTTCGCCATAGACGCCTTCGTTCAGGATCAGACTCTGCATAGGCGGCGGCGATGGGCGTCAGGACGGGCCAAACCGTAAACGCGATCAGCGTGTAGAGATAGCGATAAGGCTGGCCGGCGATGGGATCGGCGCGCGTGAGCCACACCGCAGCCTCGACGAACTGATGCGCGGAAAACACCAGCGGGAATGCGGCGAACAGCAACATGCGCCGGTCGTGGCGCAGCGCTTTTGAGACCATGCCGTAGCCCGCCAATCCCAGGCCGAGCCCAGCCGTAATGCTTGCCTCAAGCGAATAGCACATAGCATTTCAGCCCGAACGGACGTTAACGCTTCGAACTATTCTAATTGCGGATTTCGTCCGCGTCGAGACCTGAGCAATAGCCGGGATGACTCGCGCCGGAACATGTGTGGAGCAGACGCGTTCTAGGACGTGAGTTCATAAGCGGAGGTCAAAATGGGCAACCTTATGTATTGGGCCGTCGTGTTTCTGGTCGTCGCCCTCATCGCCGGCTTCCTGGGCTTTGGCGGCGTCGCCGGCGTGGCGGTGGACGGCGCCCGGATATTGTTCTGGCTGGCGCTGGTTCTGCTCGTCGTGTCGGTCGTTCTCGGCCTTATTCGGCGCGCTTGAGCGGTCGTCGCTCGTCCGCAACGTCGCGAGCCGACCGCTTCCGTGAGCGGCCGGCTCGTCGGCGTCAGGGTATGTCGTCAAGCGAACGCACCCAGACGTCCGCAACAGAATCCGAAGGCGCGCGCCAATCGCCGCGCGGCGACAGCGATCCTCCCGAACTGACTTTTGGTCCATTGGGCAGCGCCGACCGTTTGAACTGGCTTCCCTCAAAGAATCGCTTCACGAAAACGCCGAGCCAATGTTTGATCGTCGAGAGGTCATAGGCGACCTTGTCCTCTTCGCGCACGCCGACAGGCCATGACCCGGCGGCCGCATGCCGCCAAGCGCGCCAAGCAAGAAAGGCGATCTTCGCGGGCGAAAATCCGTATCGCGTCGTATAGTAGAGATTGAAGTCCTGCAGCGCATATGGCCCGACCGTATCCTCGGTCCGCTGTCGCGCCTCTCCTGGCACGAGCTCGGGGGAAATTTCCGTCGCGAGAATGTCCTCGAGCACGGTTACCGTCTCAGCGCCGAAGCGCGCGTCGCGCGCGCACCAGCGAATGAGATGTTGAATGAGCGTCTTGGGGACCGAGGCGTTGACGTTGTAATGCGACATCTGATCGCCGACGCCATAGGTCGACCAACCGAGAGCGAGTTCGGAAAGATCGCCAGTGCCGATGACGAGCGCGCCATGTCGGTTCGCGAGACGAAACAGCAGCGAGGTGCGCGCGCCGGCCTGCACATTCTCATAAGTCGTGTCGTAAACCGCTTCGCCGCGCGCAGCCGGATGATCGATGTCGGCGAGCATTTGCTTGCAAGCGGCGGTGACATCGATTTCCTGCGCGGTGACGCCGAGCGCGCGCATCAGCCGCCAAGCGTTGGCTTTGGTGCTTTCGCTCGTGGCGAAGGCCGGCAGCGTGAAGCCGAGCACATTTTCGCGCGGCAGACCGAGCGCATCCATCGCCGTCACGGCGACGAGCAGCGCCTGAGTGGAGTCGAGTCCGCCAGAGACGCCGATCACCGCCTTTTTGATTTTCGTGGCGCGCAGCCGTTGTTCGAGACCATGCGATTGTATGTTGAACGCCTCGAAACAAAGCTCGGCGAGCCGCGTTTCATCCGCCGGGACAAAGGGAAAGCGTCCGACCTCGCGCAGAAATCCGAGATCGCGGTCGCAAGCCGCGGCGAGTTCGAAAGCGATGCGCCGATATTGCGTGGCGCCCTGCTCAACGTCGGCGCAGGCGCCGAACGTCCCCTGCCGCATGCGCTCGGCGAGAAGACGACCAATATCAACGTCGGCGAGCGTCAGCTGCGGCTCGTTTGAAAAGCGCGGCGCCTTGGCGAGAACGTCGCCCTTCTCGCAGATCAGCGCTTCGCCGTCCCAGGCGAGGTCCGTCGTCGACTCTCCCTGCCCCGCGGCCGAATAGAGATAGGCCGCAAGGCAGCGCGCCGAATGCGCCGCGCAGAGAGTCTCGCGATAGTCCGACTTGCCGACGATCGCATTCGACGCGGAGAGATTGAGCAGCACCGTGGCGCCCGCGAGCGCCGCCCGCGCCGACGGAGGGATGGGAACCCAGACGTCCTCGCAAACCTCGGTGTGGATCACAAGGCCGGGGAAATCCGTCGCTTCCAGAAGCGTATCGGAGCCGAAGGGCGCGGTTTGTCCCGCGACCTCGATGTCCTCGCCGGAGATGAAAGCGCCCGAAGCGAAATGGCGCTGTTCGTAAAACTCGCGATAGTTCGGCAGATAGATCTTGGGCGTCACGGCGAGCGCGCGGCCGCGCAGGATCGCGACGGCGCAATTATAGAGACGGCCGCGATGGCGCAGCGGCGCGCCGACGACGATCAGCGGATGAATGCCGCGAGACGCCTCGACAAGTTCGACGAGCGCCATGTCGACGGCGTCGAGCAGCGCCTCCTGATGCAGGAGATCGTCGATCGCGTAAGAGGAGATCCCCAACTCGGGAAACAGCACGAGCGAAGCGCCGTGGTGATCGGCCTCGCGCGCCAGTTCGATCGTCCGCGCCATATTGAACGCCGGATCGGCGACTCGCACGTTCGGCGTCGCGACCGCGACGCGGACAAAGCCATGCGTGTGGAGGCAATAGAAGGGGTGGGTCATGTCGTCCGCCTGCGCCCCCCAAGCTGCGACGGGAGCGCTCCTCGGCCGCGATAATGCAGGACGCTCCCCGGAAAGTCACATGCGCAGGCCGGCCCGCGCCAGTCGTCTGTAGCCGCAGGTCGTCGCGCCGTATGCTGAACGCTTTCATTGGCAGTTCTGGCGCAACCACGCCTCCAGCGTCTCGAAGCGAAACGCGTCTTTCTCGTAGAGCGCAGAAGCGAAGCTCCACGCTTCGTCCGCATTCGCGATAAGTGAAATTCCGTTGATCGTGAGAAAGGCGAACATCGCCGCGAAGGCGACGCGCTTGTTGCCGTCGACGAAGGCGTGGTTCTGTGAAAGACTTTCCCACAGGGCGGCCGCTTGCGCGATCTCGTCGGCATAATAGCCCGTTTGCGGGCGAAACAACGCCGCTTCGAGCTGACCAGGATCGCGCACGCCCGCCGCGCCGCCATATCGTTCGATCAGATCATCGTGAATGGCGAGTATCTCGGCGACCGTCGGATAGTCGGTTCGCCTGCCGCTCACTTGGCGAGCTTTTCATAAAGCGCGTCATAGCGCGACAGGCTCGTACGATAGGCCTCCATCACATGTCGCCGCGGCTTCGCCTTGCTGCGCTCCTCGACATGCGCGCGCAGCGCGTCCTCGATGACGGACTGAAGTTGCCGGCCCTCATCCTTTGCGATCTTGCGGATCTCGGCGAGCAGATCGCTGTCGACCTGGGTGGCGAATTTTTCGCGCATCGCGGCTTTCCTGCGGACTGAGATATCTATCTTGTTTCATCAAGAAACGTCAAGATGCGCCAGTGGATCGGCTGGAGTTCCAGCAAACGGAAAGCGCAAGCTCCGCTCTGCAAGCGGCCGCAACATTCCATTCGGGACGCGAGACAGGGGCGTTAACGACCCGTCCGGTTTGTGGAGCAGTCAGTCTATGATGGCGACCGGCGATGGAGACCGGATTGGACGCGGAAGCCCTCTGCAAACGCTACTTGAACGCGCTGAACAAGGGCGATCTATCCGCCGTGTGCAGCCTTTTCACCGCCGACGCTGTCGCTCACTCTCCGCTTTATGGCGTCCGACCCGCCAGGGAGTTCTACGCCGAGCTGTTCGCGGATACGAACCGTTCCGAAACCACGCTCCTGAACCTCTTCGACAGCTCCGCCAACGGCTCTGCGCTGGCGCTTCATTTTCGCTATGTCTGGACATTGAAGAGCGGCAAGGCGGTCGCTTTCGAATGCGTAGATGTTTTCGAGCTTTCGGAAGACAGAAATCAGTTCACGAAAATCGTGATCATTTACGACACGGCGCATCTTCGGGCGGATTTTGAAACACATAGAGGTGAATGAAGAGGACCTTCCCATAGCAAAAGGCGGGGTCTCCCCCGCCCTCTCGCATCAGCGTCGTGCAGCGCGCCATCTCGAAACGTCACAACCGTCACGGCGACTTGGCGTCGCGCTCAGTCGCGCTCATTTTGTGGCAGGCACCATTCCTCCCTCCGAGCGGACAGGCTCCACTCCTTCCAGGACGCAAGCGATTTGATTGTGCGCATATAATGCTGCGCTTCATCCGACACGGAGACCATGTAGCTTTCGAATCGCTGGACGACGGGCGCAAACATGGCGTCGGCGGCGCCAAATCGCCCGAAAAGAAATGGCCCGCCGTAACGCGCCAGCGCGTCTCGCCACGCCGCGCCGATGCGGTCGGCGTCGGCGCGGGCCGCCTCCGTCAATGAGGCCGGCCGCGGCGATCGACCGAAATTCATCGGGCATTCGCTGCGCAGCGCCGCGAAGCCCGAGTGCATCTCGCAGGCAAGCGCCCGCGCATGAGCGCGGGTTTCTCTGTCTTGAGGCCAGATGAGAAGATTGGGATATAGGTCGGCGAGATATTCGACGATCGCCAGCGAATCCCAGACGTTCGTGTCGCCGTCGCGCAGGATCGGAACCTTCCCCGCGGGAGAATGCGCGAGAAGCGCGCTTTTAGATTCCTCACGGTAGAGCGGGATGACGACCTCCTCGAAAGGAAGACGAAACTCCTTCATCAAAATCCATGGCCGCATCGACCAGGAAGAATAGCGCTTGTTGCCGATGACGAGTTTGAGCATCGACCGATCCTCCATCTACCCTAAATGAAAAAGGCGGGGTTTCCCCCGCCTTTGCGTGTTCGTCGCTGCCGCGCCGTTCAGCCTCAGTGCGCCAGGATCGCCAGCATCAGCAGCGCCACGATATTGGTGATCTTGATCGCCGGATTCACGGCGGGGCCGGCGGTGTCCTTATAGGGGTCGCCGACCGTGTCGCCGGTCACCGCCGCCTTATGGGCCTCTGAGCCCTTCTCATGCTTGACGCCATCCTTGTCGATAAAGCCGTCTTCGAAGGATTTCTTCGCATTGTCCCAGGCGCCGCCGCCCGATGTCATCGAAATGGCGACGAACAGCCCATTGACGATGACGCCCAGCAGCAACGCGCCCAGCGCCGCGAAGGCGTTGGCCTTGCCGCCGAGGATCCAGGCGACGACGAAGGCGACGATCGGCGCCAGCACCGGCAGCAGCGAGGGCACGATCATTTCCTTGATCGCCGCCTGCGTCAGCATGTCGACGGCGCGGCCGTAATCCGGCCGGTCCGTGCCCGCCATGATGCCGGGCTTTTCCTTGAACTGCCGGCGCACCTCGACGACCACCGAGCCGGCGGCGCGGCCGACCGCCGTCATGGCGATGCCGCCGAAGAGATAGGGAATGAGGCCGCCGAAGAGAAGGCCGGCGACGACGTAAGGGTTCGACAGGTCGAAATCCACCTTCGTGACGCCCTTAAAGAACGGCACGCCGTCATCGATGAAATGCTTCAGATCGTTCGTATAGGCGGCGAAGAGCACCAGCGCGCCGAGGCCCGCCGAGCCGATGGCGTAGCCCTTGGTGACCGCTTTCGTGGTGTTGCCCACGGCGTCGAGCGCGTCGGTGTTGCGACGCACCTCTTTCGGCAGGCCCGCCATTTCAGCGATGCCGCCGGCGTTGTCGGTGACGGGGCCGAAGGCGTCGAGCGCCACGACCATGCCGGCGAGGCCGAGCATCGTCGTCACCGCGATCGCCGTGCCATAGAGGCCGCCGAGCTCATAGGTGAGGATGATGCCGAGCACGATGACGAGCGCCGGGGCCGCCGTCGATTCAAGCGATACGGCGAGGCCCTGGATGACATTGGTGCCGTGGCCGGTCACCGACGCCTGAGCGATCGACACCACCGGACGCTTGCCGGTGCCGGTGTAATATTCGGTGATGTAGACGATGGCGCCCGTGACGATCAGGCCCAGCACCCCGGAGAGGAACAGGCCGTAGCCGTGAATGGCTTCGCCATTCGCCTTGCCGATCTCGCCCCAGCCGACGGTAAAGGTCGTCGCCAGGAAGAGCCCGCCGACCGACAGCGCGCCCGCGGCGATGAGGCCCTTGTAAAGCGCGCCCATGATGGAGTCGTCGATGCCGAGCTGCTTGAAATAGGGCGCGGCGAATTTGCCCCATGCGGTGTCGTCGTCGCCCATCTTCACGAAATAGGTGCCGGCAATCGAGGTGAGGATCGACAGGCCGCCGATCGCGAGCGGATAGATCATCGCCGACGACAGTCCTTCCTGACCGGCGAAGAAGATCGAGGCGAGCACCATGGTGGCCACGACCGTCACCGCATAGGTCTCGAAGAGGTCGGCCGCCATGCCGGCGCAGTCGCCGACATTGTCGCCGACATTGTCGGCGATCGTGGCGGGATTGCGTGGGTCGTCCTCGGGAATGCCGGCCTCGACCTTGCCGACGAGGTCGGCGCCGACGTCAGCGCCCTTGGTGAAGATGCCGCCGCCAAGACGGGCGAAAATCGAGATCAGCGACCCGCCAAAGCCGAGCGCCACGAGCGCGTCGACGACAGTGCGATCCGAGAGCGCATAGCCGAGGAACCAGGTCAGGATCGCGTAATAGACGGCGACGCCAAGCAGCGCGAGGCCGGCGACAAGAAGTCCGGTGACCGCGCCGGCCTTGAAGGCGATGTCGAGGCCGCCGGCGAGCGATTTCGTCGCCGCCTGCGCCGTGCGGACATTGGCGCGCACCGAGACGTTCATGCCGATATAGCCGGCCGCGCCGGAGAGCACCGCGCCGAGCAGGAAGCCGAAGGCCACCGCCCAACCGAGCAGAATGACGAGGATGACGAAGATCACGCCGCCAACCATGGCGATGGTTCTGTATTGGCGATTGAGATAGGCCTGCGCGCCCTCGGCCACGGCGCCCGAAATCTCCTGCATTCGGGCCGACCCCGGATCCGCCGCCAGCAATTCCTGCGAGGTCTTCACGCCGTAGACGATAGACATCAATCCGAAGACGATGGTTAGAAACAGAACCATTTTGGCTTCGCCTTTTCGTTCTTCGACCCCGAATTGGCCGAATTGGTCGCGTCGCCGCGAACGGAGTCGCGCAACAAAAAAAGGAGCAGCGGCCCCGCCGAGCGAATCGGGCGGGGACAGCAGCTTTCCAGCGGGCTTTCTGCCAGAAACGTGGCCGCGCGGCAATGCTGCGCGACGCCGTATTCTTCAGAAGTGTTGGAAGGACAATTTTTTGAAAGAAACCGGCTTTTTGTGAGCGTCGCGCCAAACCGGCGGGGCGCTTCCCGCTACAAATTCGCCGATCCGACAGGCGGGCGCGGCAGGCGGCGCCCGGCATGCTGCGGCGATGAGGATTTCATAGTCGTCGCCGCCGGTTATCGCCGTTTCGAATAAGGCGGGATCGATGCCGATGGCCTCCCGCGCGGCCTTCGACAATGGCGCGGAGGCGAGGTCGACGACCGCGCTCACGCCGGACGCGCGGCAAAGCTTGGCGAGGTCGCCCGCGAGTCCGTCGGAAATGTCCATGGCGGCGCTGGCGTTGGCGCAAAGCCACGCCGAAAGATCGACGCGCGGCTGCGGCAGCAGATAGCGCCCGATCAGATAGTCGCGCGCCTCATCGGACAGTCGTCGCGCCAGCGCCGGGTCGCGGCGCAGCGCAAGACCCAGCGCCGCGTCGCCGATCGGTCCCGAGACGAAGATGGCGTCTCCAGGCTTCGCGCCGGTGCGGGGCACGAAACGCGGCGCGCGCCCGAGCGCCGTAATCGAAATGGTCAGCGGACCTGGCGTCGCCCCCGTGTCCCCGCCGATGAGCGGCGCGCCATAGGCGCGGGCGTCCTCGGCGAGCCCGGCGGCGAAAGCGTCGAGCCAGTCGTTGGTCCAGTCGGCGGGCAATGCGAGGCCCAACAAAAAGCCGATCGGCTCGGCGCCCTTGGCGGCGAGATCGGAGAGATTGACGCGCAGCGCCTTCTTGGCGATCAGCGCCGGCGCGTCGTCTGCAAAAAAATGCACCCCGGCGACGATCATGTCGGTGGTGACGACGAGCGGCGCGCTTTGCGGAGGGAGAAGCGCGGCGTCGTCCTTCAGCCCCAGCGCCGCCGCGCCCGCGATCGGCGCGAAGATGCGGGCGATGATGTCGTCTTCGCTATAGCGTTGCGGCATGCGGAAGCCTTCCACTGCCCGCGAAGCGGGGTCGGGTGAGGGCCCTCATCCGTCGTCACTTCGTGACGACACCTTCTCCCGCAAGCGGGAGAAGGAAGAAACAAATTCTAACTCAGCTCCTCGGCGCGCTCCTCATGCGCGATCCTGTCGAGCACGGCGTTCACCATCCCCGACTCGGTCGGTCCGAAAAAGGCGCCGGCGACGTCGACATATTCCTTGATAACGACGCGCGCCGGAACGTCCTTGCGCGAGCGCAGCTCATAGGCGCCGGCGCGCAGGGCGGCGCGCATGACCGACTCCAACCGCGACAGCGGCCAGCCGCCGGACAGCGCGCGATCGATCTGCCGGTCGATGGCGACCTGATCGGTGAGCACGCCTTGCAGCACGTCGCGAAAAAAAGCGGGGTCCGCCGGCTTATATTGCGCGCCTTCGATCTCGCGCCCGATCCAGTGAGACTCGAACTCGGCGAAAATCTCGTTGAGTCCTTTGCCGGCGACTTCCATTTGATACAGCGCCTGCACGATCGCCAGACGCGACGCCGAGCGTTGATCGACGCTCATACGACGCCCCGTTTGAGGCGCACGAGCGCGAGCGCCGCGCGCGCGGCGTCGGCGCCCTTGTCGCCCTGCTTGGGATCGGCGCGCACGATCGCCTGCGCCTCATTCTCGACAGTGAGCACGCCATTGCCGAGCGGCAGGCGGCGCGAGACGGAAAGATTCATCAGCGCCCGCGTGCTTTCATTGGCGACAAGTTCGAAATGATAGGTCTCGCCGCGGATGACGCAGCCGAGCGCAACGACTCCATCATATGGCGCGCCGGCAAGCTCCGCATCGTCCAGCGCGATCGCGGCCGCTGTGGCGATTTCCAGCGCGCCGGGGACTTCGATCACCGTCGCCTGCGCCTGCAGCGCGCGCAACGCGTCAAGCGCGCCGTTACGCAGCATCGCGACAATGTGGGCGTTGAACTTCGTCGTGACGACGAGAATGCGCGCGCCGGGAACGGGCGCAGAGTCAGCGTCGTCGGGTGCAAAACCAGCCATGGGGACTCCAGGAATGCGTGCAACCCTCTCCCATCGGGAGAGGTCAGGGCGGTCGGGTGAAGGGCTTCCTCATCCTGAGCAGCGTGCGCAGCACGCGTCTCGAAGGACGAGGAAGCCCTCCACCCGATCGCCTGCGGTCCTTCCTCTGCCAAAGGGAGAGGGTTGTCGCGCCCTTCTTTGTTCGGTGCGCCTTATCTCACAGCGCGCTGCGCCTGTCAGCTACGCTAACCCGCTACGCTCAATCTTGCCGCATAGCGCGCCATCAGATCGACTTCGATATTGAGCGCATCCCCTGCTCTGCGTCCGCCGAGCGTCGTAACGCTCAGCGTATGCGGAATGAGCAGCACGGAGAAGCGATTCTCTTCGACCTCATTCACCGTCAGCGACACGCCGTCGAGCGCGACCGAGCCCTTCTTGGCGATGAAGCGCGACAGTTCTCGTGGCGCCTCTATCCAGAATTTCGACATGTCATCGAAGTCTTCGCGCGACAAAACTTTCGCGATCCCGTCGACATGACCGGTGACGATATGGCCGCCAAGTTCGTCGCCGATCTTCAAGGCGCGTTCGAGATTGATGCTGGTTCCTACAACCCATGTTCCGACTGTGGTCACCGCAAGCGTTTCGGCGGCGGCGTCGACGTCAAAAATCGTTCGCGCGCCTTCACGCGCGACGGCGACGACCGTCAGGCACACGCCCGAGCAGGCGATCGAGGCGCCTAGCGCGATGCCGTCGGCATCGTATGAACATGCGATGCGCAGGCGGCGCAATTCGCCGCGCGGCGCGATCGAAACCACTTGGCCCACATCGGTGACGATGCCGGTGAACATCAGTCGACCCGCGCGTAACGGGTCATCGCGTCGGCGCCGAGCGCGCGCGTTTCGATCAAACGGTAACGCGAGTCGTCTTCGAGCGCGGCGCGCGCCGCCGGAGTCAGCGCCGGGCGCCCTGCCCGCCCCAAGGGTTTGACGGCCGTGTGCAGAATCACTTCATCGGCAAGCTCGGCGGCGAGCAGGCTTTCGGCGACGCGCGGTCCGCCTTCGCTGAAGACGCGGGTGACGCCGCGATCGGCGAGAAGTCTGAGCGCGCTCATCAGATCGATGACGCCGTCCCGCGTCGCGACGCGGACGACCTCCGCGCCAGTGGCGTCTTCAAACGCTTTGGCCGCTTCATCGGCGACGGCCGCTCCGGCGATCACGAGCAGCGGCGTTTCGCGCGCCGTCGACGCCAGGCGCGATCGCGGCGAGAGCGACAGTTTCTCGTCGAGGACAAGACGAAGCGGCTTATATTGTTGCATCCCCGGCAGGCGCACGGTCATCAGCGGATCGTCGTCGCGCGCCGTGCCGGCGCCGATCATGATCGCGTCATGCAGCGATCGCTGCACATGGGTGAAGGCGTCGGCGACAGGTCCGGTGATATGGAGGCGCGGATCATGCGCGGCGCCGGCGGCGTAGCCGTCAGCCGTCCGCGCGAGCTTGAGCGTAATCATCGGGCGGCGACGGGTGACACGCAAAATATGCCCAAGATGATCGGCGCGCGCAGCGGCGGCGCCGGGACCGACGAGGACTTCAATTCCGGCGTTGCGCAGCCGCGCATGGCCGTCGCCGGAGACGCGCGGGTCGGGGTCCTCCAGCGCGGTGACGACGCGGGCGACGCCGCCGGCGATGATCGAGTCGACGCAAGGCGGCGTCGCCCCATGATGCGCGCAGGGCTCCAGCGTCACGTAAAGCGTTGCGCCGCGCGCCGCCTCGCCCGCCGCGGCCATGGCGATCGCCTCGGCGTGCGGGCGCCCGCCGGGCGCGGTCCAGCCGCGCGCGATGACGACCCCGTCGCGCACGAGCAGCGCGCCGACCGCCGGATTGGGCGCGGCGCGGCCCAGATTGCGCCGCCCAAGCGCCAACGCCGCCGCCATATAGGCGTCGTCGGTCGCAGTCTGGGGAAAGGCTTCGCGGATCGTCATGCCTTCTCGGAGTCGTCGGCGTCCGCTGCAAGAGCCGCGCCGTCGCCGCCGCTCTCCAATTCATCGATCACCGCGGAGAAGTCGCGGACCTCGCGAAAATCTCGATAGACCGAAGCGAAGCGCACAAAGGCGACGGCGTCGAGCGAACGCAGGCCTTCGATGACCAATTCGCCGATGCGCTGGCTTTCCACTTCGACTTCGCCCAGGCTCTCGAGTTGGCGCACGATGCCGGAAATCATCTGCTCGACGCGTTCCGGCTCGACCGGGCGCTTGCGCAAAGCGATCTCGACCGAACGGGTCAGCTTGTCGCGATCGAAGGGCGCGCGCTTGCCCGACTTCTTCACGACGATGATTTCGCGCAGCTGCACGCGCTCGAACGTCGTGAAGCGGCCGCCGCAGGTCGGGCAGACGCGGCGCCGGCGTATGCAGGACGAATCCTCGGCAGGACGCGAGTCCTTCACCTGCGTGTCGGCGGAGCCGCAATAGGGACAGCGCATCAGTCGTCCTTCGAGCTGCGCGCGATACCCTCCCCTCGAGGGGGAGGGTCGAGCCCGCGCAGCGGGGTCGGGGTGGGGCGACAAACCAACTCGACTCGGGTTTCACCCCCTCCCGGTCGCCTCCGGCGACCGACCTCCCCCCTCAAGGGGGAGGTGGCGCGCCCGATCAATAGATCGGGAACTTCGCGGTGAGCGCGTGAACCTTATCCTTCACCGCCGCTTCCGTCGCGGCGTTGCCTTCTTCGCCCTTCGAGGAGAGGCCGTCGAGCACTTCGACGATCATCCGCCCGACCTCTTTGAACTCGTTCTGGCCGAAGCCGCGCGACGTCGCCGCCGGCGAGCCGAGACGAATGCCCGAAGTGACGAAGGGCTTTTCCGGATCGAAGGGAATGCCGTTCTTGTTGCAGGTGATATGCGCGCGGCCGAGCGCGGCTTCCGCCGCCTTGCCGGTGATCTTCTTGGGGCGCAGATCGACGAGCATCAGATGGTTGTCGGTGCCGCCCGAAACGATCGCGAGGCCGGCGTCGACCAGCGTCTGCGCGAGCGTCTGCGCATTGTCCTTGACCTGCTGCTGATACGTCTTGAACTGCGGGGTCAGCGCCTCGCCGAAGGCCACCGCCTTGCCGGCGATGACATGCATCAGCGGGCCCCCCTGCAGGCCAGGGAACACCGCTGAGTTGATCTTCTTGGCGAGGTCCTCGTCATTGGTCAGCACCATGCCGCCGCGCGGGCCGCGCAGCGTCTTATGCGTCGTGGTGGTGACGATATGGGCGTGCGGGAACGGCGACGGATGCAGTCCCGCGGCGACGAGGCCGGCGAAATGCGCCATGTCCACCATGAAATAGGCGCCCACGCTGTCGGCGATCTTGCGGAAGCCTTCGAAGTCCCAGATTCGCGAATAGCCGGAGCCGCCGGCGATGATCATCTTCGGCTTGTGCTCCTTGGCGAGCGCGGCGACCTGCTCCATGTCGATGCGCTGATCGTCCTTGCGCACCGTATAGCTCACCGGCTTGAACCAGCGGCCCGAGACGTTGACCGGCGAGCCATGCGTCAGATGACCGCCGGCGGCGAGGTCGAGGCCCATGAAGACGTCGCCCGGCTGCAGCAGCGCGAGGAACACCGACTGATTGGCCTGGGAGCCGGAGTTGGGCTGCACATTGGCGAAGCCGCAGTCGAACAGCTTCTTGGCGCGGTCAATCGCAAGATTCTCGGCGATGTCGACGAATTGGCAGCCGCCGTAATAGCGCTTTCCCGGATAGCCCTCGGCGTATTTGTTGGTGAGAACCGAGCCCTGAGCCTCCAGCACCGCCTTGGAGACAATGTTCTCCGAGGCGATCAGTTCGATCTCGTGCCTCTGGCGGCCGAGTTCGAGTTCGATCGCCTTCGCGATTTCCGGATCGGAAGCGCTGAGGGAGGCGGTGAAGAAACCGGATTGGCTCATTGGAATGGACCTCTATGCCGAACGGCGCTGAACGAAAACAAAAACCGGCTCCCGGTCTTAATCGGCGAAGCCGGTCCTTAGGACGCGCATCGTGAGACGCGTCGCTTATCACGGCGAGGCCGCGACGGGAAGAGCGGCAGATCGGCACGGTCTGAGGCGAAGCCAAGTCTCGCTCTGGCTAAGGAGCGGCGTTTGGTTCGGGAGGCGTTTGACCGGCCGTGCTTCGCTTGCCAGCGTCTTCGTTTCCTCAAGCGCCAAAATGACGCATGTCGCCCTCGACCGATGGGCGAAAAACTGCGTCACCAACGCGCCATATTTTCGCTTGAAACGCGCGTTTGAATTTCAATCAGTCGTTTGAAACGGAGGTTCGTCATGAGCCATCATCTGGAGACAAAATTTGCCGCGCTCGGCGCCAAGTCACGCCGGCTGCTCGTCGACGCCGCGGTCTGTTTCGTCGCGACCTGGCTCATCGCGTTCCTGCCTCCGCAATGGAAGAATGTCGAAGCGCTGAAGGAAATCGTTTTCACGACCGACCCGGTGAGCGGCAAAATCATCGACCGGATCGAATCCGCGGAGACGGAGCGCCCATCCGTCGAGTTGAAAAACGCTTCGCCGGCGCCGGCGCTCTTCGCCGTCTATCCGCAGGAGCGCATCTCGGATTGGTCGAACGACGCCGCCGCTGAAAAGACGGAGACGATCACCGTCAGGTCGATGAAAGTCGTCGCCCAGCGCAAGTCGTCTCCGGAAAAGAGGCCCGCTGTCGAGTCGACGCCGCTGGCGCCCCCGACCGCCAACGCCGAGCCGCCCGCCTCTCACGGGTCAGTGGGCGAGAACGCGGAGCAAGCGGAACGGAGTCTGTTGGCCAAGCTCGACCCAATTGGGCTCTCATCCAAATTGGCGCCGCTGGGCCGCAAAGCCTGGAATAGCGCGGCCTCGCTCGGCGGCGCAGTGTCGAGCCTCGTCAACATCTATCCTTTTTGAGGATCATCGCTTTGCATAATCTGGATCAGGCGCGCGTCGCCTCTCGCTCGACGGAGACGACGCGCGCCGCGCTCATCAAGGCGGCGACGTCGGTCTTCGCGGAATATGGGTATGACGGCGGCTCGGTGCGGCTCATCACCCAAAGGGCCATGGCCAATCAGGCGGCCGTCAATTACCACTTTGGCGGCAAGGACGGACTTTATCGCGAAGTGCTGGTCGCTGCGACGCTGGCCTTCGAAGAGAATGCGTTCCTGGACCCCGAAGAACTCGATGCGCTTTCGCCTGAGGACGCGCTCCGGCGCTATCTGCATCAATTTCTGCTGCCGCTCGTCAAGCGCGATCGCGTCAGCCGCTTTCTGCGCATCTTCGCTTGGGAAAGCGTCCAGCCGAGCGAAGTCTTCAGCGCCTTCATCGCGCATTCGCCGCCCCGCATCTTCCGTTTGGCGGAACGGGTCATACGGCGCTTTCTGCCGCGCGACGCCTCTGCGGAGACCGTCACCTTCGCGATGCTGTGGCTCGCGCAACAACCCATGTTCTTCGTGCGTGAAGCGGAGCGGCTGGCGCAACCGCCCTTCTCGCTCAAATTCGACGAAGACGCGCTCGAGCGGCTCGTTGAGACGCTCGCGGGCTTAAGCCTGCGCGGCCTCGCCGCAGTCTGAACCGTCACCACGTGGCCGCCGACATGGCCGCCGACATGGCCGCGCCAGCTAGTGCGCGCGCTTTAGGGAAAAAAACATGACCGCTCTGCTGCACAGCAACTATTTTTCCGCAGTTCTGACGGAGACCCAAAAGGCCCTGGAGTTCACCGCGAACGCGCTCATTCTCGCCGCGACCGTGGCGCTCATCGGCGCATTCTTCGCGTTGATCAGGGGCGCTTGAGCCCCTGCGCTGCGACGCAAGATCGCCGCCGCAGCGCGCCTTTACAGCAAGCCATAAGGCGTTTGCGACGCGCATGTTCTTCGGCCAGAGCGGCGCTTCCAACAGCCGTCGCGGAACATAGTGGCGGGGGTGGCGCGCGCAGGGATCAGTCCCCCCACGCACCGGTCCGATTTCGCGAAAAATCTTCCCCCTGGATGTTTGGCTAGCCCCGACAGGGCAGGCTCATTGGGCGGCGACGCCCCGCTGGAGGGATTCGGATCTGACGAAACCGGTCCTTCCGTCCAAATTAACTTTGCACCAGCCGCGGAGCCAGCCGTGAGTGCAGTGTGCAATATGCACTTGGACTGACGCCGGGATCGTCGCCACCACGGCCGAACCCGCTCCCGGCCGCTTTCTCAGTTGGACGGGGGCGCCCGTAACGACCGGCGCGACGAAAATGTGATCTCCCGACGGGGCGAGCGCGCCTTCGTGAACGAAACCCTCGATCCCCAAAGAGCTGACTTTGCACCAGTCATGCTGACCCCACCCCCTGACACAGTCCGAAACCGAGACCTCGTCCCCTGCGTGGAGTTCCCCGATCACCGGCCATTTCGGTCCTGGACCCGAGTGAACGCTCACCGCGCCGCCGAAAGGATTTGCCGAAACGCCGCCGATGGCGAAAAGCTCAACACCCAGTAAGACGACGGCCAGTAAAACTGAGAGCGCCGCGCGCATGTAATTTCTCTCCTGATACATGAGTGAGATCCACTTAAGTTCATCCCTGTCGATCAAAAGCAGGGACCACACCAGCAACGCCAAGGGCCGCATCTGCGCACCAATCCTGGCGGACAAAACGGACCCCAACCAAAGCATGCGGCTTTCTCTGGTCTCACGGAGTATTGTTGAGCCAGCGCGTTAACTGCCGAAGATCCGCGTGAAGATTGCGCCTCCGCGACCGAAAAGGCGCTCCCCATCAGAAACAGAACAGTGAAAAACGATACCCTTGCTCTATGCATGACCATCCTCCTTGAGCGTGAGCGTAAAAAAACGCCCAGTTCCCGCAAAGGTTCCACGGACCCGTTCACCCCAAACGAAAATTAGTGGATCTGTTTCGGGGGAGCGCCGTATTTTCTAAAGCTGGGCGACGTCCGCTTCGACGTAAAATGTTCAAACGACAGGCTCAGGCATGAATGACGAAAGAAGATGGCCGGATCGGCGCGACCTCTTGGGAATGATCGCCGCTTTGGCGGCCGGAGGAACCACGCGCGAGAGCTTCGCTCAGACGCCGACCGAGGACTTGGGGCCTCCCCTGCTTGGGGCGCGGGCGTGCCTTTTGACGCCGGAAGCGGTGCAGGGCCCCTATTACAACGATCCAAAACTGGTTCGCTACGACATTCGCGAGAACAAGACGGGCGTTCCGATCATGTTGCGCCTTCAGATCGTCGATGAGGCGTGCCGGCCGATCGCCGGCGCGCGAGTGGACGTCTGGCATTGCGACGCGGTGGGCCTCTATTCGAACTACCCGGGACAGGGCGACGACCGCGCGCACCCCGTCAGCACGATAGGCGAATCCTTCCTGCGCGGCTCGCAGTTCGCAGACGCCGCCGGCGTCGCGACCTTCAAGTCCATCTATCCTGGCTGGTATCCAGGACGCACGCCGCACATCCATTTCAAGACGTTCCTTAACGACGCCAACATATTGACTGGACAACTCTTCTTCCCGGACGCGCTGAGCGAATTCATCTATCGCGAGATTCGTCCCTATTCGGAGCGGACGGCCAAGCGCGACACGTTGAACAAGGATGACTTCATCGCGATTGGCGCGGGACCCGGCTCCTTCGCGAGCGTCACCGAGGAAGATCGGCGCTACCTCATCACGCTTGTCATCGGCGTCGATCCCGCCGCCCGATCAAAGGCCTCGGCGAGCATGCCCCCGGAAGGATTCGGGCCGCCGCCGTCCAGCGCGCCCCCTCTGCGCGACCCAAAGCGGGTTTCGCCGATCGTTCCGGGGATCGACTGACCCGTCAACTGTCTCGATCGCCCAGCAAACGGGGACGGGAATGCAATCGCTATCGCATAGCCGCCCTTAGTCTGCGGGGACTTGCCGGAGTCTGATCTTTAAGACTTGGCGCCTATCGTCCGTGCTCGATTATTGTCAGCGTTTGAGGAGTGATCGTGGCCATTCTGCGCAGCGAAGACTTTTTGACAGTTCTGGCCGGCGCCCAGAGAGGCCTCGAACTCACGGAAAACTTTGTCGTTTTCGCCGCGACCGCGGCGCTTGTCCTTGCTTTCTTCGCACTGATCAAAGGCGCTTGAGCTTTTTGGCCGCCGTCATGGCGGCGTCCCGCGCCGCGACAAGCTCCGCCCGCCGCGTCTCGCATAGATGTTCGACGACGGCTGGCGGCGCTCTTTCCGGCGCGCCGGCGTCGAACGGCGGCTGCGGATCATATTCGACAAGGAGCTGTAGGGTTTCGGCGCGCTCCTTGCCGCACAGCGCCGCCGTGAGCGCGAGCGCGAAATCGATGCCTGCCGTGACGCCGGCGCCGGTGACTCGCGTGCGGTCGACGACCACGCGCTGGTGGACGAACTCGGCGCCGAATAGCGGCAGCATGTCGCGCACCATCCAATAGCCGGTCGCCTTGTAGCCGTTCAGCAGTCCCGCAGCGCCAAGCAGCAGCGAGCCGGTGCACACGCTCGTCACATAGCGCGCGCGAGCCGCGATCCGCAAGAAATTCGAGCGTCGCGTCATCGATCATCGCCGCGGTCGTGCCCTTTAATCCGCCGGGAACGAAGAGAATGTCGAGGTCTTTCGGGCAGGACCTAAAATCGTGATGCGGCGCGTAGGCGACGCCGAGATCGCTCGTCACCGATTCGAGACCATTCCAGACATAAATGACGTTTGCGTCTTCGAGCCGTTGGAAGAATGTCAACGGTCCCACGAGGTCGAGATCGAACATCTTAGGGTAGATGAGAACGCCGATCTGCAACAAGCTCAGTCTCCCCGATCGTTCTCGGCCCGGACGCATCCGGCGCCGTCCGCTCGTCGCCCCCTGCCCGCATGCGCCGGCGAACTACGCCGCGCGCTTCTGATAGTCCTTCACATCCGAAAATGTGATCGCCGGATTGCGCTCGGCGTCATAGTTCAGCTGGAACGCCGACGAACTCATGAACACCGGCGCGCCGTCGAGATCGTCGGCGATGCTGGAGCCGTTCGCGTCGATGAAGCTCTTCAGCTTCGCCGGCTCGTCCGAGGCGATCCAGCGACAGACGGTGAAGCGGGGCTGCTCGTAGCGCGTCTGCAACCCATATTCCGCCTCGAGCCGCGTCGCCAGCACGTCGAGCTGCAACGCGCCGACGACGCCGACGATCGCGCCAGAGCCGTCATGCGGCGTGAAGACCTGCACGACGCCCTCTTCCGCGAGCTGCTGTAAGGCTTCGCGCAGCTTCTTCGCCTTCATGGCGTCGCCGATGAGAATGCGGCGCAGGATTTCCGGCGCGAAGCTCGGCACGCCGCGAAAGACGATCTCCTCGCCTTCGGTCAGCGTGTCGCCGATGCGCAGTTGGCCGTGATTGGGCAGGCCCACAACGTCGCCGGCGTATGCTTCGTCGGCGATCGAGCGGTCGCGCGCAAAGAAGAATTGCGGCGCATTGATCGGGATATTCTTGCCCGTGCGAATGAGCTTCGCCTTCATGCCGCGCGTCAGCCTGCCCGAGCAGACGCGCATGAAGGCGATGCGGTCGCGATGGTTGGGGTCCATATTCGCCTGGATCTTGAAGACGAAGCCGGTCATTTTCGGCTCCTGCGCCTCCACCAGACGCTTGTCGGCCTCTTGCGCACGCGGGCTTGGCGCATAGTCCGCCATCGCGTCGATCAGATCGCGAACGCCGAAATTGCGCAGCGCGCTGCCGAAGAAGACGGGGGTGAGATGGCCCTCGCGGAAAGCGGCAAGGTCGAACGGCTTGTTGCCTTCCTCGGCGAGCATCGCCTCATCGCGCCATGCATCCGCGCCGCCCGGCAGAAGCGTGTCGAAGAGCGGATCGTCAAGCCCGCTGGTTTGCAGCAGCTCGGCGTCCTCGTCGATCCGCCGCACGGTTTTCGTGGCGAAGCGGTAGGTTCCGGCGAAGCTTCTGCCCGAGCCGATGGGCCAGGTGATCGGCGTCGCGTCGAGCGCCAGAGTCTTCTCGATTTCGTCGAGGAGCTCGAAAGGATCGCGCGCCTCGCGGTCGAGCTTGTTGATGAAGGTGACGATCGGAATGTCGCGCAGCCGACAGACTTCGAACAGCTTGCGGGTGCGCGCCTCGATGCCCTTGGCGGCGTCGATCACCATCACCGCGGCGTCGACGGCGGACAGCGTGCGGTAGGTGTCTTCCGAAAAGTCCTCATGGCCCGGCGTATCCAGGAGATTGAAGACGCAGCCGCCATATTCGAAGGTCATCACCGAGGTGACGACCGAAATGCCGCGCTCGCGCTCAATGCTCATCCAGTCGGAACGGGTCTGCTGGGCGTTGCGCTTGGCCTTCACCGCGCCGGCGAGCTGAATCGCGCCGCCGAACAGCAGCAGCTTTTCGGTGAGCGTCGTCTTGCCGGCGTCGGGATGCGAGATGATCGCGAAGGTGCGTCGGCGGGAAACGGGATCGTTGGCTGGGGTATGCAAGTGGGCTCGATTTCCAAAGGAATTCACGCAGGCCTTACCGGCAAGGGACTGAGACTGCAATACCAGGCTCGTCCTGCCTCAGGCTTCGCTGAGCGTTCGAGAGTGTTCGCCGGCTCACCTTCGCCCGGAGAGCGGACGAGCCCGACCTGAACCATCGCGCGGCCGCCAGCGCCGATCATCTTCCGCAATGCCGGAACCTGACGCGTCGCGCGGGGTTGCGCTCACGGGGCGAGCTCCAGATGTCAGCTCGAGGAGCAAAGCATGATCCGCCGAGTCGCATACGGTAAGGCGGTCTTCGCCGGCATGGCGGGAGCGCTCGCCCTGGAGATCGTAGCGCGGCTACTGCTCCTGGCGGGAGCGCCAGTTTTTGACATCGTTGGCACCCTCGGCGCTCTCGCGCAGCCCTACGCCAGCGGATTGGCGTCCTGGTCGGTTGGCATGGCGCTGCATCTGACGGTCGGGGCGATCTTCGCCGCGTTCTACGCCTATTTTTTCTGGTCGACCCTGCCCCTTCGGCCCGTGTTTCAGGGCGTTGTGTTTGCGGTCTTCCCGATGGTCCTGGCGATCGTCATCATGGGCCCGCAGTTCGAGCTTATGAATCCGCTCGCCGTCAGCCGCGAACCACCCCCCTCTGGCCTCTTTGGCTTAGCTGGAGGCCTAAGCGGGCCGATCTCCATAGCGGTTGAGCATGTGATCTGGGGCGCCACGCTGGGCCTCCTCTATGTCCGGCCGGTCGGTTACCCTGCCGATAGACAGCCAGACCTCCGATCCGCGCGGCGCCGCAAAGCGACCCTTCCCGCAAACCCCGATGATCCCGCTGTGGACAGGTTCATGTTCGCAACGGGCGTCGAATGCAGCTATCCGACTCTCGGAGGCGGACGCTGGCGCATGGATGAGATGGCCGCCTGCGACCACTATCGGCACTGGCGCAAAGATCTCGAACTCGTCCGGCGATTGGGCATTCGCTATCTCCGCTATGGGCCGCCGCTGCATCTGACCAACCCGCACAGGGGGCGCTACGACTGGGATTTTCTCGACGAGGTCGCCGCCGAGATGCGGCGGCTGGGGATCGTTCCGATCATGGATCTTTGCCATTTTGGCCTGCCGAACTGGCTCGAAAACTTCCAGAATCCGGAGACGCCGCAGGCGCTCGCCGATTACGCCCGGGCTTTCGCCCGGCGTTATGACTGGGTGCGCTTTTACACGCCGGTCAATGAAATGTACGTCTGCGCGAAACTCAGCGCGCTTTTAGGATTGTGGAACGAGCAAGCGCATGACGAACATGCCTTCGTCACCGCCGTCCGTCACCTCGCCAAGGCCAATGTGCTCATGATGCGCGCCATTGCGACTGAGCGGCCCGACGCGATCTTTGTGAACAGCGAGAGCGGCGAGTTCTTTCAGTCCTGCTGTCCGGATCCGAAACTTTGCAAAATAGCCGACTTCGAGAACCAGCGGCGCTTTCTCGCTCTCGATCTGCTTTACGCCCATCCGGTGCGCGAAGACATGCGCGACTATCTCTACGAACATGGCATGCCGCCTGAGGAATACGCCTGGTTCATGCGACAGGACGTCGGGAAGCGCGCCATTCTGGGCGTCGACTATTACGAATGGAACGAGAAGCTCGTCGACTCCGAGGGCCACGTCCAGGCGCTCGGCGAATTATTCGGTTGGCATGTTATCGTGGAGCAATATTACCGTCGCTATCAGCGCCCGATGATGCATACCGAAACCAACTGTCTGGACGCGCGCGAAGCGCCGCGCTGGCTCTGGCGGCAGTGGCACAATGTGCAACTCATGCGCCGAAGCGGCGTCCCGATCGTCGGCTTCACCTGGTACTCGCTCACCGACCAGGTGGACTGGGACATCGCGCTTCGCGAGCCTCTTGGCAATGTCAATCCGGTTGGGCTTTTCGATCTCAATCGCGATCCTCGTCCCGTCGGGCAGGCCTATCGCTATCTCATCAGCCTTTTCTCTGCGGAGATGCGCGACACGCCTCCGATCGAAGCGGTCATAGACCACTGCCAACGCTCTGACGCGAGGCGGCGTCATGCTTAGCATGCTGCGTGCGCATGGACTGGACGCCGGCCCTACGCAGAGGCCCCTCTTGGCCGGTCTTTTTGCGAGCCTGCCAGCCGACATTCCGGCGATCGCTGTGTTGCATGCATTCGGCGCGCTCGACGCGTTGGCAAAAGCAGCCAACGTCTCGACCACCTTAGCGGCGCAGGCCTTTGTCGCCCTTATGCTGGTCGGCGGCCTGCTCTACGGCTGGCTGTTTCGCAGAGCCGCCAACGACCCGCGCGGCGGCTGGCTCTTCGGTCTCTCCTTCGGCTACCTGCTGTGGATGTTGGCGGCGACGCCGCTGCTGCAGTGGGTCCCAGAGCAACCGATCATGCGCGGTTATCCGGCGATGGGACTTTTCCTCGGGCTGTTGGCTTGGGGCCTGACGCTCGGCGTCGCGTTTCCGCTCATCCACAGGCGGTTTCTGCTGAGACTCGGCGAGGAGCCAGCGCAGCGCTCAGAGTCGACAGGTCCGCAAGCGGCCGCCGACCCTCATTTGAAGCGCAGTCTTTCTGGAAGGTGAGACGATCGACATTGGCGCAGAGCGCAGGTTATCGAACTAACTGAAATCCTGCGCGAGCGATGCGCGCGTCGCTTCCGACAACACGGCCATATGGCTGTAGTTGGGATGCGACAGGCCCAAAATCACGCGCGTGTTCGGCTCCCTGAACGCCGCAATCTGCGCCTCCGTAAAGGGAAAGTGCACGAATTGCACGCTGCTGGCTTTGCCTTCAGCCGTGGTGCGATCCTGATCCTGTTCGGCCTTGCCGGCGACGCGCTCGCCGCCGACTTCGATGGACGCCGTCTCCTCGACGCCGCCGAGTTGCGACAATACGCGCGCCCGCCGCAACGCGTCATCGATCTCGATCATGAAGGTCGCGACGAGTTCCTTCCCCTTGGGGATGAGCGGATTATAGGCCGCAAGCTCGTCGGCGACCTGCGCCTCGCCGCCTTTTTCGATGTGCAGCATCTCCTGCACCTGTATCCACATCGTGTCGAAATTCTCGAAGTAGAAGGTGACGTAGGGGCCGACCTCGACCCGGCGGTTGCGCTTGATCGCGGTGAGGCGCTTGCGGTGCTCGGCGCGGTCCTTGGCATATTCCGCCCAGGGGAGGATATCGGCGCGGGTCAGTTCGTGACGGCTCGTCATCTTCTTGGTGCTCCATCGACCTGCGCCCTCATGCCAAGGAGCATCCAGGGGACGCGACTCGAAGCACGAAGGCGAGGCATCCTACGCAAATTCCTTGTCCTTCGAGACGCAAGCTTCGCTCGCTCCTCAGGATGAGGGAAAAACCCGCCGTTTACGCGCCTGTAAGTCCATAAGCTCTCGCCATCAGCACGATCGGATGGCCGACGCGTTCCGGCTTCGGCGTCTCGCCGCCGAGCGTCTCGATCTCCTGTTCGATGTGCAGTCCGGCGAGCGGGCATTCGGAAACGACATGCTTCTTGTCGGCGTTCTGCAACTGCCGCGCGGCGGGCTTGCCCACCTTCATCGCGGTTTCGAAATTGCCCTTCTTATAGCCCCAGGCGCCGCCATGGCCCGAACAGCGCTCGACCACCGTGACATCGGCCTCGGGGATTAGCGCAAGCAGCTCCGCGCCTTTCTGACCAATATTCTGGGCGCGCGAATGACAGGAGACATGGAAGGCGACGCCGCCATCTAGTGGGGCCATACCCTCGGCCAGCCCCTCTTTGCCGGCGATGTCGACGACATATTCGGAAAGGTCGAAGGTCGCCTCGGCAAGACGCTTGACGCTCTCGTCCTCCGGCAGAATCAGCGGCCATTCGAATTTCAGCATGAGGGCGCAGGACGGCACCGGCGCGACAATGTCGTAGCCCTCATCGATATAGGGCGCGAAGGCCGCGGCGACCTTGCGCGCCGCCTCCGCCACTTCGTCGAGCATCCCCTGTTCGAGCTTCGGCATGCCGCAGCAGGCCGGGTGCGCGACTTTGGTCTCCACGCCGTTTCTCGCGAGCACGGCCAGCGCCGACATGCCGATCGACGTGTCGTTATAGTCGCCGTAGCAGGTGGCGTAGAGCACGGCCTTGCGCGCCTTGGCCGGCGCCGACTCGTCGCGCATCGGCGGATGCGACGCGGCCTGCGCTTCGAGCGTCTTGCTGGCGTATTTTGGCAGCTCGGCGTTGCGATCGACGCCCGCGACTTTCTCTTCGAGGCCGCGCATCATTGTGTTGTCGCGGCGCGTCGCCCAATTGGCCGCGCCTGAGATCAGCGTCGCCCATTTGCCGTTGCGGTCGGTGTCGGCAAGCGCGCGATCGACGGCGGGCACGCCGTTCTTCTTCGCTTCGACCGCGCGGTAGCGCAGGATCAGATGCGGAAAGTCGATGTTGAACTCATGTGGCGGCACATAGGGGCACTTCGACATGAAGCACATGTCGCAGAGCGTGCAGGCGTCCACGACCTGCTTGAAATCCGCGCTGGCGACAGTGTCGAGCTCGCCGCTTTTCGACTCGTCGACGAGATCGAACAGCCGCGGGAAGGAGTCGCACAGATTGAAACAGCGCCGGCATGTATGACAGATATCGAAGACCCGCCGCATTTCCGCGTCGAGTTTCGCCTCGTCGTAAAAATCCGCACTCTTCCAATCCAGCGGATGCCGGATCGGCGCCTCGAGGCTGCCTTCTCTCATGATGGTCCTGTGGTGGGAGCGCCGCACGCCCCTCTCCCGCGCGCGGGAGAGGGTGGCTTGCGAAGCAAGCCGCGGGTGAGGGCGACCCTCATCCGTCCCTTGCTACGCCAGGGCCACCTTCTCCCGCTCCGCGGGAGAAGGACTCACGCCCTTACTTCAGTTCGTCCAGGGCGCGCTGGAAGCGGCCGGCGTGCGAACGCTCAGCCTTGGCGAGCGTCTCGAACCAGTCGGCGATTTCCTCGAAGCCCTCATCGCGGGCCGAGCGCGCCATGCCGGGATACATGTCGGTATATTCGTGCGTTTCCCCGGCGACGGCCGCCTTGAGGTTATCGGCGGTCTTGCCGATGGGCAGGCCGGTTGCAGGATCGCCGACCGACTCGAGAAATTCGAGATGGCCGTGGGCGTGACCCGTCTCGCCTTCGGCGGTGGAGCGGAACACGGTGGCCACGTCATTGTAGCCCTCGACGTCGGCCTTTTGAGCGAAATAAAGATAACGGCGATTCGCCTGCGATTCGCCCGCAAAGGCGGCCTTCAAATTTTCTTCGGTCTTGCTGCCCTTGAGCATAGCCATTTTCTTGCCTCCAAGTATTCGAGTCGGCGCGGCCGTCAGGCCCGCGACGCGAGAATTAGAATAATTCAAAACTAGCTTCTGTCCAACCAAAATCCAGCGCGGCGGCGCGGGGATTCGTCGCAGGCGCCGTGGAAGCGTTCGCGCGCGCGGGCGGCTCTATTTGACGCCGACCACCATGGAATCCGGCCCCGTCAGATGCTCGACGCGACAGCTGGAGAACCCGGCTTCCTTCATCCAGCCTTCGCAGTCGGCCCCCGTGAAGTCGAAGCCGCCGTCGGTCTCGATCAGCATATTCAGGCTCATCAGCAGGCCGAAGGCGTTCTCGCGGCGATCATTGTCGATCATGGCTTCATAGACGATGAGCGCGCCGCCTTCTTGGAGGGCGTTGAAGGCCTTCCTCAACAGCAGCCGCTTTTGCTCAAGATCCCAGTCATGTAGGATGTGCCCCATGACGATGACGTCGGCCTGGGGCAGATCGTCCTTGAAAAAGTCGCCGGGATAGAACCGCAGTTGCTCCGTGAGGCCATTGGCGGCGACAAATTCCTCGAATATCGGACCGACCTGAGGGAGATCGAAGCCGCCGCCCGAAAGATGCGGATGCGCCCGCGCGATCGTGACGGGGACCATGCCCTGCGCGGCGCCGACGTCGACGAAGGTGCGATGGTTCCTCCAGGAGAATTTCTCGGCGATCGCCTGGGCGGCGCCGGCGCTCACGCCGCTCATCGCGGAGAGGAAGCCGCGCAGACGTTGCGGATCGGCGTAGAGGGCCGCGAAAAGATCGCTGGCGTCCTGATCCTCGCTCTGTCGGCGACCAGTTTTCAGCGCCTCCGACAAGCGGCCCCAGCTCTCATAGAGACGCGCATTGGCCATCTCCAGCAGCCCGCCGACATAGCTCGGCCGACCGCGCACAAGAAAAAAATCCGTCTCGGGCGTATTGGCGTAACGTCCGGCCGCGTCGCGCTCCAAAACTTTCATCGCCACGAGCGCGTCGAAAAAGTCGCGCGCGGAGCGCTTGTGTAAGCCGAGCTTCGGCGTCAACGTCGCAGGGTCGGCGGGGCCGTCGGCGAGAGCGTCGAACACGCCGAGCTCCACTGCCGAAAGCAGCGCCTTGGCGTTCCAGAACGACATGCCGAGAGCGAGAAGTTTTTCAGGAGAGGGCTTGAGCATGGCGCCACAATCTCGCGAGCGGCGTCATGACACAAGAGTCGCTCAGCCCTTGTGACGTCCTTCGAACGGGTTCTCCCCCGCCTTTTTCGAAATTCGGATCGGCACGCCCGCAAGGTCGAAGGTCTTGCGCAGACCGTTGATCAGGAAGCGCTCGTAGCTCGTCGGCAATTCGTCGAGCTGATTGCCGAACAGCACGAAATGCGGCGGCCGCGACTTGGCTTGCGTCATGTAGCGAATCTTGATGCGCCGCCCGGAAACGGCCGGCGGCGGCGTCTCCTCGATCTGCGTCAGCAGCCACCGATTGAGCCGCCCGGTGCCGATGCGCTTGTTCCAAATTTCATGAACCGCGACGATCGCCTGCATGAGCTTGTCGAGCCCCTGCCCCGTCGCGCCCGACACCGGAACCACCGGACAGCCGCGCAGCTGCGCCAGCAGGCGTTCTGCGTCTTCGCGCAGCTTGATGAGCGTAGCGCCGGGGTTCTCGACGAGGTCCCATTTGCCGAGCGCGATGACGACGGCGCGCCCTTCGCGGGCCGCGAGATCCGCGATCGAAAGATCCTGCTTCTCGAAGGGGATCGTCGAATCGACAAGCAGCACGACGACTTCCGAAAAGCGCACGGCGCGCAGCGCGTCGGCGGCCGACAGTTTTTCCAGCTTGTCGACGACGCGGGCGCGCTTGCGCAGGCCGGCCGTGTCGAAGAGCTTCATCTTCCGATCGCGCCAAACGAAATCGACAGAGATCGAATCGCGCGTGATTCCCGCTTCGGGTCCCGTCAGTAGGCGCTCCTCGCCGAGAATGCGGTTGATCAGCGTCGATTTCCCGGCGTTGGGCCGTCCAACGACCGCGATGCGCAGCGGCTTCGTGACGTCGAGGTCGCTGCCGTCCTCATCGTCGTTCCGCAGATTTTCTTCGATGGCGACGTCGTCTTCGAAAGGCTCGGCGGTCTCCTCGGGCAGCGCCTCGCGCAGCGCGTCATAGAGTTCGCCCATGCCTTCGCCATGTTCGGCGGAAAGCGGCACGGGATCGCCGAGACCGAGCGAAAAGGCGTCGTAAACGCCCGGCTCGCCGGCTTTTCCTTCCGCTTTATTGGCGATCAGGATAACCGGCTTGCCGGCGCGACGGACGAGATCGGCGAAATATTTGTCGTCGGGCGTGACCCCGGCCCGCGCGTCGATGAGAAAGAGAATGGCGTCGGCGGCGAGGATCGCGCTCTCGGTCTGGGCGCGCATCCGCCCTTCCAGGGTCGGGCCCGGGCCTTCCTCCAGCCCGGCCGTGTCGACGATGGTGAAGCGCAGATCGGCGAGCTTGGCTTCTCCCTCGCGGCGATCGCGGGTGACGCCGGGACGATCGTCGACAAGCGCCAGCTTCTTGCCGGTCAGCCGGTTGAACAGCGTCGACTTGCCGACGTTCGGACGGCCGATGATCGCGAGCGAAAAGGACATGACTCGTTTCTCGCTGCGCCGCCGCGCCCCGACGCCACTATTTCGAGGGCTTCACCTCGAACGGCGCCTCGCCGGATGATGCGGCGCCTTCCTGTTCCGGCTCGATCACCGGCGTCACCGTGACATTGCCGCCGCTCGGAGCCGCTCCGGCCCCGGCCGCCGGCGCCGCCGCCGGCTTGGGTCCGCGCTTGGCGTGCAGCAATCCCTGATAGGCCGCGGCCCGCTGGCGCATGGATTGCGGCGCGTCGCGATCGCTGATCAGAATATTGAAGTCCCTTTCGGCCTCTTCGAAATCGTCATTGGCCAGCGCGTCGAGACCGTTCCATTCTTGCGCCGAGAAGCGAAATGCGCCGTTCGACGTCATCATGGGTCCGAGCGCGCGTTCCATTTTCTGGCGGTCTCCGCTCTCGATGATGATCAGCGCGGCGCGCAGCTGAGCGACTTCCTGATTCAGTTTGTCGACGTTCTTGTCCTCGGCGATCGCCTCCAGTTCTTGGAGCGCGCGCGCTTTATCCTCGCGCAGTTCCGCAGCGCGGATGCGCGCGAGCGTCGCATAGCCTTTGGGACCGTCCTTGGCGAGCGCGTCGAAAGCTGCCGCCGCCTCTTTGGCCTTGCCTTCGCTGGCGAGCGCGACCGCGGCTTCAAAACGGGCGTTCGCCGCCTCCGCCATTTTCTGACGGTTGGTCTGGTAGTAGCTCCACGCGCCGGTCGCAGCGACGATCAGCACGGCGAAGATCAGAATCGGCGTGTGATAGCGCCGCCAAAGCTCCGCCGCCTTATCGCGCCGGACGTCTTCATCGACCTCGTGGAAAATATCGGACATGTGCGCCAGACCCTTGACTCCGCCCGAGAAAACCGGACTGACCGCAGCCGTTAGCACAGGCGGCGGCCAAATGCGAGCGAAGCCGGCTATTCCGGTTGCTTCTTGGCGGCGCGCGCCCGCCACACGACGCCGCCGACGTCGTCGGCCACCAGCAGTCCGCCGCGCTTATCGACGATGACGCCGACCGGCCTGCCCTGCGCTTCGCCGCGCTCGTTCAGAAAGCCGGTCATCACCTCTTTCGGGGCGCCGACCGGCGCGCCATTCTCGAACTTTACGAAAATGACGCGGTAGCCCGCGCGGGGACTGCGATTCCACGATCCATGCTGACCGATGATGGCGCCGTTCTGGAACGGCCCGAGGTCCGCGTCGCCGACGAAGGCGAAGCCGAGCGAAGCCGTATGCGAGCCGAGCGCGTAATCCGGCCGGATCGCCTGTTTGACGAGGGCCGGATCTTGCGGCTGCACGCGCTCGTCGACATGCTGTCCGTAGTAGCTGTAGGGCCAGCCGTAAAAGGCGCCCTCTTGGACCTTCGTCATATAGTCGGGCACGAGGTTGTCGCCAATCTCGTCGCGTTCGTTCACCGCGACCCAGAGGTCGCCCGTCGCGGGATTCCAATCCATCCCGACGGGATTGCGCAGTCCCGAAGCGAAAACCCGCGTGTCGCCGGTCGCCGGATCGATCTCCAGAATGTCGGCGCGGTTATGCTCTTCCTCCATGCCATGCTCTGCGGCGTTGGAGTTGGACCCGACGCCGACATAGAGACGCGAACCCACAGGATCCGCGACAAGGCTCTTCGTCCAGTGAAGATTGCGTCCCGCGGGCAAATCCGCGACCTTTTCGGGCGCCGCTTCGATGCGCGTATCGCCTTCCTTATATGGAAAGCGCACAAGCGAATCGGCGTTGGCGACATAAAACTGATCTCCCACCAGCGCCATGCCGAAGGGCGAATTTAGATTTTCCAGAAAGGGCTCCTTCATCTCGGCGACGCCGTCGCCGTCTGCGTCGCGCAGCAGCGTGATGCGATTGGCGCTTGGCTTATCGGACCCGGCCTGACGCATATAGAGGCCCATGAAGAAGCCGCGAACGCCGCCGCCGCCTTCGTTTTCGGATTTCGGCGGCGCATCGGTTTCCGCGACAAGAATGTCGCCGTTCGGCAATTCGTACAGCCAGCGCGGATGATCGAGCCCCGTCGCAAAAGCTTCAACGCCCAGCCCCTCGGCGGGCGTGGGCTTTCCGGCGCTTGGCCAGCCTACCGCGCGAGCGATATTCACGTAAGGAAAGGCGCCGGTCGGATGCGGCGCCGGCAGCGTCGGATTGGGTCCGTAGCCGGCGCTCTCCGGCAGTTCGGGGCCGCGATCACAGGCGGCGAGCGCGATTGCGGTCAGCGCGAATAGAAATCTCCAGAAAAACTTCGCCGCCATGGCGCCCCCCTCCTTAAACGACTCCGGCAGATGCGATAAGGCGCAGCTTCTCACGATCGACAGCCGGCGAAGAAGACAAATATGTTGTCGATGACGCCGCTAAGATGGCGCGGCGGGGACAAGTCTCAAGCCCTCGCCAGCCGACACGCGAGGCTGCAGCGCAAATGAGTCAAAAGGCCGGACGCATCTATGTCGGCGTCGGAGGCTGGAGTTACGCGCCCTGGCGCGAAGCCTTTTATCCTGCCGGCCTCCCGCATAAGCGGGAACTCGAATATGCGAGCCATAAGCTCACCTCGATCGAAATCAACGCCACCTACTATCGCACGCAAAGCGCCGCGAGCTTCGCCAAATGGCGCGATGAAACGCCCGAGGGTTTCATCTTCAGCGTCAAAGCGCCGCGCTTTGCGGCGATGCGCAAGACGCCGAAGGAGGCGAGCGAATCGATCGAGCGCTTCCTTAAGAGCGGCGTTATGGAGCTTGGAGACAAGCTCGGACCCATCTTGTGGCAGTTTCTCCCGACGAAGAAATTCGACGCGGCGTTCTTCGACGCCTTTCTTTCGCTGCTGCCAAAGAACATCGGCGGCCGACCGCTGCGGCACGCGATTGAGCCGCGCCATAACAGCTTCAAGACGGCTGAATTCGTCGCGCTGGCGCGCCGGCATGGGGTCGCCATCGTCGTCGCCGGCGATGCAAAATATCCGCTTATCGCCGATCTGACGGCGCCCTTCGTCTATGCGCGCATCATGGGAACGCTGGAGGCTGAACCACAGGGCTATGACGCCAAGGCGCTCGATGCATGGGCGCGGCGCGCGCGACAATGGGCGAGCGGCGCATCGCCGAGCGGGCTCGACTATTTTGCGGAAACGCAACGGAAGGCGGCGACGCCCCGCGACGTGTTTCTCTACGTCATCAGCGGCGCCAAGGAACGCAATCCGGCGGCCGCCATGGCGCTGATCGAGCGACTCTCCCGCTAAAGATCGATATCCGCCCATATCGCCGCATGGTCCGACGCTGCGTCCTCCTTGCGGGCGACTTCCGGATAGGCCTCCCAGCGTTTGGCCCGCGCGCCCGGCCACATGCCTTTGCGAAACACGCCGCCGCTCGTGACCCTGTCGAACAGCGCCGGCGACAGCAGGATGAAGTCGATCTTGTTGTCCGCGGCGCAACTGCCGTAGGTGCCTGGGAAACCGCCGTCGTCAAATTTCGGATGCAAGAAGATGTCCTTCAGATCCGTCCCGTCGATGAGAGGACTCAAAGGTTCGCTGTCCGGCGTGTCGTTGAAGTCGCCCATCACGACGATGTTCTTGATCCCCATGGCTACGCGTTCGTCGTAGATTTCAGCGACGCGTTTGGCCTGCGCGCGGCGTTTGGCGTTGGATGATTGCTGCGAGCCGAAACCCTTGCTCTTGAAGTGATTGAGCATCACCAGGAGGCGCGCGCCGGACGGCGCCGTCACCTCGAACTCGGCGCAGTCGCGCGAAAAGATCGGATTCCGCTCGGTCAACATCTCGTCGACATGGCTGCGCAGCGCGCCGATCGGAAACCCCTGTCGGGTCAAGAGGCCGACGTCGATGCCGCGCGTATCGTTGCCGTCGATCACCATCGCATGGCGGAACGTCTCGCCGCCGAGCGCAGCGACGACGTCCGCGTTGAAATCCCGCAGCACCGGCCGGCTCTCGACTTCGACGACGCCGAGAACGTCCGCCTCGACGTCTCGCATCACCCGCGCCGTATTCCGCATCGCCTGTTCGTCGACCGGCTCGTCGCGCAACTCCAGGGAGCCGACCCAATCGGCGCGCCCGCTCGCGACAATTTGAACGCCGCCCGACTTGGGACGCTTGATGAGTCCGCCCCTGTTACGCCGCAGAATGACAAAATCGCCGACATCGGATTTTTCCAAGTCAAGCTCGATGACAAGTTTCGCCATGCGCGTCTTGTCGGCGGCGCTGTAGGAAGGCTGCGCCAACAGCGCGTTCAGCTCCGCGAAGCGTTCGAGAATAGGTTTGCCTTGCGAAAGGCTCTTAAGATTCATTGCGCGCGCGCGGTCGAAAAGATTCTCAACATTGTATGCGGCGAGTCTCATGAAATCCCCCAAGCGCAAAAAACAACAGAATGCGCTGCAGGCTAAAGCTCGACGCGCGCTGTGACAAGCGCATGACGGACGCAGGCCATCGCGACAGGCGCGGCCATGACGCGGCGAGACGATATTCGTTAACTTAGACTCGGCGCCCCGACGGGCGACGGCCTACGCCGGGGCTGAACGCGGCTTTTCGCCTGCGCCTTGCGGAGGACGCGCTTGCTTGAGCGCAATCTTAGTCGCGAACGCGGCGCCGACAAGCCCCAAGCCGCCCAACAGCGCGGTCGCCTGAAAGCCGGCGCAGAAGGCGTCGCGCGCGGCGGAGAGCGTCCGCTCGGCCTGCTCCGCAGGCAAGAATTTGACCGCATCCGCCGCGCCGCCGAGCGTCGCGCCGGCCGCTCGCGCGACGTCCGCCGGAAGCCCCGCGACGACGCCGGCCATTTTCGCGCGATAGATCAGCGTGCCCAGACTGCCGAGCGCGGCGATGCCGAGCGCCCCGCCAAGTTCAATCGCCGTTTCCGACAAGGCTGACGCCGCGCCGGCGCGCTCGGGCGGCGCCGATGTGACGATGATTTCCGTCGTCAGCGCGATCACCGGGGTGAAGCCGACGAGAAGCAGAGAAGATAAAACCACCGCGTAGAATCCATCGGCCAGCGCGAGGCCGACGAATCCAGCCGCGGCGACGATCAATCCGCCGGCGAGCAGATTGACCGGTTTGAAGCGGCGCGCGAGCGCGGGCGTGGCGAAGGAGCCGATCATGAAGACGATCGCCGACGGCGTCGACCACAGCCCTGCGCCGAGCGGCGTCAAACCGGCGACGAGCTGAAAATATTGGGCGAGCAGAATGAACGCCCCGAACATGAAGAAGACGCCGAGCATGTTGATGCAAAGCGCCGTGTTCAGCGACCGCGAGCGAAACAGCGCGAGATCGATCAACGGATCTTCAAGCCGCGCCTGTCGGCGCAAAAACAGAAGCGCGAGCGCGGCGCCTGCCGCCATCGCCCCGATCGAGTCGGCGCCAAAACCCGCTTCGGCGGCGCGCTTCAATCCGTAAATGAAGGACAGCACCGCCGCGAGCGACAGCAGCGCGCTGGCGAGATCCAGCCGGCCGGCGTCGGGATCGCGATATTCCGGCAGTAGCATCGGCCCGAGCGCAAGCAGAAGGACCATCACCGGGACGCCCGCAAGAAAGACCGAGCCCCAGCCGAAAGACTGAATGAGCGCGCCGCCGACAAGGGGCCCGATGATGGCGCCGGCGGAGAAGCTCGAAATCCACATGCTGACCGCAAAGGTGCGTTCCGACGGATCGCGAAACATGTTGGCGAGCAGCGACAGCGTCGACGGCGCCAGGGTCGCGCCCGCCACGCCGAGCGCGGCGCGCGCAAAAATCAGCATCTGCGCCGACTTCGAGACAGCCGCCAGGATCGATACGGCGCCGAACGCCGCGGCGCCCAGCAGCAGCACCTTCCGCCGGCCGATGCGATCGCCGAGCCCGCCCATGATCATCAGGAAGCCGGCCACCATGAAGCCGTAGATGTCGATGATCCACAGCAGTTGCGACGCGCTCGGCCGCAACTCCGCCGCTAGCGCCGGAATGGCGAGATTGAGCACGGTGAAGTCCATCGCATAGACCAGACAGGGCAGTGCGAGGACGGCGAGCCCGATCCACTCCCGGCGCGTGGCCTTGAGCGAAGGATCGGATGCGTCTGGCGCGGCGCTATGCAAGGAGTCGCTCCATCGGCCCTCTTGGCCGTGAGCGCGCAGCGTTTATCGGTTTCGGCGCGCGACATCAAGGAACGCCGCGCCCGGATCGAACTGGGCCGGCCGCGGATTGACGGGGCGTAATTGAGGTGTCATACGTAATGACATGAGTTCAGTTGAACTGACATCGCTCCGCGAGGCGCATAGGGACCAAACGCGCATGCGCATTCTCGACGCCGCGATCGACGAGATGCGAGAAGGCAGCCTGGACGCGCTCACCATCGCCAAAGTGGCTGAACGGGCGAAGGTGACCGAACGAACGGTCTACCGCCACTTCCAGACGCGCGAGGACCTGCTGAAAGCGGTTTGGCCCCGCATGCAGGCGCGTGTCGGAAGTTCCGGCTTTCCGCAGACCGCAGAGGAATTGATCGCCACGCCGCTGCGGCTCTTCCCGCGCTTTGATGATGAACAGGCGTTGATCAGAGCGTCGATCTCTTCCGAAACCGGACGCGAGGTCCGCTTGAGCTCCAACGAGCGGCGCCAGGCGGCGATGCTCGCCTGCGTGGAAGACGCGCTGCCCGGCTTAGGCGACCCCGCCAAACGCCGGCGCGCCGCGATCGCCCAGCTCATTGACAGCGCCTACGGCTGGTCGGCGCTTAGGGATTTCTGGGGAATGGACGGCGCCGAGTCCGGGCGCGCCGCCGCTGAGGCGATCGCCGTTCTGCTCGGGCGCCGCGCGGCGGACGATGAACGCGATGTTTCACCTGAACGCGATTTTTCACATGGAGAAGAAATATGACCTGCATCGCCCATGCTTCCATCCCGGCCGACAATCCGGAACTCGTCGCCAAAGTGCTTGCAGAGATCATGCAGGGAGAAGCGACGCCCTTCCCTCCTGCGGGGCCGAACTCCTGGATGGCCTGGTCGGGCGACGGCGAGGTCGAGCTTGAGATCGCGCCGCGCGGCCATGTGCTCGCCTACGGCCCTGAAGAGGCTTACTGGACCCCGCAGAATCAGGGAACGCGCCTCTCCGAAACGCATCTCGCCATTTGCGTGGCTCGGCCGGCGGAGGAGATCATCGCCATCGCCGCGCGCGCAGGCTGGCCGGCGCGGGCCTGCGACCGTGGCGGCGGGTTGTTCCAGCTTTCGGAAGTCTGGATCGAAGGCGCCTTCATGCTGGAATTTCTGGACCCTGCGCAGACCGCCCGCTATCGCGAGGCGGTGACGCCCCAAAACTGGAAGCGCTTCCTGCAGTCGATACAGGGCGCGGAAGCCGCCGCGCGCTGACCGGCGTGCCGGCGGCGCGTCCAGCGCCCCTCAAAATATCCTGCGCAGGCATGATATAAGAGGCGCTGTTCCGAGGACTTCATGAGCCTGACCAATCTTTCCGCTGCGCCCACCATGACGCTTCAGCCTTCGCTCGCCGGGATGACCCGCGCCGAGATCGGCGACGCCTTGCGCGCGCTCGCCCTGCCGGAGCGCGAGATCCGCATGCGCGTTTCGCAGATCTGGCACTGGGTCTATTTTCGCGGCGCCCGTGATTTCGGCGAGATGCTGAATGTCTCCAAGGCGATGCGGACCCAGCTCGCGGACGCCTTCGCGCTGCGTCTGCCGGAGATCGTCGAGGAGCAGATTTCCGTCGACGGCACGCGCAAATGGCTGCTGCGGCTGCAGCCGGTCGACGCCTTCGACAAGGGCGCCGAAGTTGAATGCGTCTATATTCCGGAAAGCGACCGCGGCACGCTTTGCGTCTCCTCGCAGGTCGGCTGCACCTTGAATTGCAGCTTCTGCCATACGGGCACGCAGCGGCTCGTGCGCAATCTGACGAGCGCCGAGATCGTCGGGCAATTGCTCGTCGCAAGGCGACGGCTCGGCGATTTTCCGGGTCGCGAGCGGCCGACCGACGGACTCGTGCCGTCGGGCGAAGGCGTGCGCGCCGTCTCCAACATCGTCTTCATGGGCATGGGCGAGCCGCTCTATAATCTCGACAATGTCATGGCGGCGGTCGAAATTATGGCGGACGGCGACGGGCTGGCGCTGTCCAAGCGCCGCATCACCGTCTCGACCTCGGGCGTCGTGCCGCAGATCGAGCGGCTCGGCGCCGAATGCGGTCCGGCGCTGGCGATCTCGCTGCATGCGGTGCGCGACGGGTTGCGCAACGAACTCGTGCCGCTCAACAGGAAATATCCGATCAAGGAGCTGCTGCAGGCCTGCCGCGATTATCCCGGCGCGTCGAATGCGCGCCGCATCACCTTCGAATATGTGATGCTCAAGGGCGTGAATGATTCGCCCGCCGACGCCAAGGAACTGGTGCGGCTCCTCAAAGGTCTGCCCGCCAAGATCAATCTGATCCCCTTCAATCCCTGGCCCGGCGCGCCTTACGAATGTTCGGATTGGGAGACGATCGAGCGCTTCTCCGACATCGTCTTCAACGCCGGCTACGCCAGCCCGGTGCGCACCCCGCGCGGGCGCGACATTCTCGCCGCCTGCGGTCAGTTGAAGAGCGAAACGGAGAAGCTGCGGGCGAGCGCCAGGATGGCGCTCGGGGCCGCGCAGTAGGGACGCCGCGCCGCGGCGTGAGCTGATGCCGCATGCAGCCCTTCTGGGCGATTCAATTTTTGACAACGGCGCCTACACCAAGGGCGGCCCCTCGGTCATCGAGCAGTTGCGCGAGAAGCTTCCTCCGGGCTGGCGGGCGACGCTCGCCGCGCAGGACGGCGCGACCACAGCCAATGTCGCCGCGCAGCTCGCAAAGCTCTCCGGCGACGTGGATCGGCTTGCGCTCAGCGTCGGCGGAAACGATGCATTAGGGCATGCGGAAATTCTCGACAGGCCCGTGTCAAACAGCGCCCAGGCGCTGCAGCTCATCGGGAATGCGGTCTCGGGCTTTGAAGCCGCTTACCGCGCCGCGCTGCGCGCCTGTCTCGAAGTTGACCCCCGCATGGCGGTCTGCACGATTTATTGGGGCAATTTCGACCCGGAATTCGCCCGCGTCACCAGGATCGCGATCGCGCCTTTCAACGACGCCATCATTCGCGCCGCAGTGGAGTTCGGCTTGACCGTCGTCGAGCTCCGGCTCGTCTGCGACGCTCCGGCCGACTACGCCAATCCGATCGAGCCGTCGTCGCAGGGCGGAGCAAAAATCTCCGCCGCTCTTCTGCGCGCGATGACCGACGACGTCGGGCGCTCGGCGCGGATCATTGGATGAAATCTGTCGAGTTCAGCGCTTCGCCGCAAAGCCGGCGAAGGCTGCCAGAGCCGCCGAAATCGCGACATTCCAGTTCGCCAGCGTCAGGCCGAAGATCCACAAACCCGGCTCGTCGCAGCGCACGACTTTCGTGGTCCGGAGCTGCTTCATGAAGTCGGCGACCGACGGCGCGGTCGACAGCGGCCCCGAACAGTCGGACGGCCCGGCGAAAATCTTCCACTCGACGCCAGAATGATACAGCGAAAGGAGGGCGTCGCCGGCGAAGAGCAGCGCCATCAGCAGGAAGGCCGCGCGGGCCATTCCCCTCCGCCCGGTCTGCGCGGCGAAGGCGGCGAGCGGCGCGAGCGCGAAAGCCGCGTAATAGGGAATGCGCTCCTTGTAGCAGAGTTCGCATGGCAGATAGCCGAGCGACTCATAGGCGAAGGCGCCGCCGATCGCCGCAACGGCGGCGGCGAGGATGAGGAGCGAGGCGTTGCGCGGCTCCAGCGCGCAGTCGAGGGCGCCGCGCCAATCCATTCGGCCCACTCTCGGGCTCAAAACATCTTCGCCGCAAGAGCGAAGCCGGCGACGACGATCACCGCGAGCGACCCCATGAACAATCCAAAGTGGCTTTCGAGCTTCGAGCGGATCGGATCGCCAAAGCGATTGATCGCCGCCGCCAGCACGAAGAACCGCGCCCCCCGCGTCAGCATCGACAATACGATGAACAGCGGGAAATTATAGGCGAGAAGCCCCGAAACGATGGTCACGAGCTTATAGGGAATGGGCGTGAAGCCCTTGACCAGAATGAAGATCGCGCCCCACTGGGCGTAGAAGGCGCGCAGCGCCTCCATCTTCTCGCCGTAGCCGTAGAGATTGATCAGCCACTGGCCGATCGTATCGTAGAACAGCGCGCCGAAGGCGTAGCCGAGCGCCCCGCCCGCGACGGAAGCAAGCGTGCAGATGCCGGCGAAATACCAGGCCTTCTTCGGCTCGGCGAGCGTCATCGGCACGAGGATCACGTCTGGCGGCACCGGGAAGAAGGAGCTCTCGGCAAAGGCGATCGCGCCAAGCGCCAGGGGCGCATGCCGGCTTGCGGCGAGCGACATGGTCCAGTCGTAAAGCTTTTTCATCTGTTCCCGGGGGTTGGCGCGGCGCGCCTTCCGCGCATAGCACGTAAGCGTTGAAGAAAGAAGTTTCGCGGGTTGACGGGCGCCGCGCCGCCGCTAATATCCGCGCCGCTTCGCCGGCTTCGCGCCGGCCGGGCCCCTGTGGCGGAATTGGTAGACGCGCTCGACTCAAAATCGAGTTCCGCAAGGAGTGCTGGTTCGACTCCGGCCAGGGGCACCAAGGATTCACCAAACGGCGCGGTCCTCGAGGTCAATCCGCACCGAAGCCGCCATTCCCGGTCGAAGCGCGAGGTCGGGATTCTCGAACTCAACCACCGCGTCGACCCGTGCGCCCGATTGCGGCGCCGCAGGCCGGCGCACCTCGGTCACCTTTCCTGAAAATGTCCGGCCAGGGACGGCCTCGCTCGTCAGCAGCGCCGTGGCGCCCGGCGCGATCGTCAAAGCGCCCTCCCCCTCCGCCTTCCCCCGGAGGCGGATGGTCCTGGCGTCGCCGATCATGAACAGCGGCGCGCCCGTTTCAACGCGCGCGCCGACAGCCGCCCTTCGCTCCAAGACGAAACCTGCGAACGGCGCGACGATCGCCGCGCCGGCGCGATCCGCCTGCGCCTTCGTCGCCGCCTCCCGGCGCAGAGCGACTTCCGCTTCGGCGCGTGCAACTTGCGCCTGCGCCCGCGCCAGCGCGCGACGCGCCGCGCTCAGCGCCTTGCGGCTAGCGGCGCGACTTGCCGAACGCGCCTCTAATTTTTCGAGATTCGCCTGCGCCTTCGCCTGCGCGCTCTGGCGCTGCGCCAATTGCCGCTCCGCCGCCGCCAGCGCTCTTTTCTCGCGCGCCAGAGCCGCGTCGGAGGAAGACGGCGCGAGCGTCGCACAGGTTTCGCCGGCCTCGACTTTCGCGCCGACGTCGCAAGAGAGCGTCGCGACCACGCCTGCCGCAGGCGCATGGATCGGCGTCTGCGCGACCTGGGCGATCACGCCGCTGACGACGACCGTTCGACCAGCCGACGCTTCTTCGCGCGTGAGACTGACCCGCGTGTGAAGATAGAACGCGCCGCTTACGCCAATGATGAGCAGCCCCAACAGACCGGCGACGACCGGTCGGACCCACTCGCCGGGCGCGACGACGGCGGCTGCGCCGCCCGTCGGCGCCGCAGGAACGCCACGAAGCGCGGGAGCCGCCGCGGGCGAACGGAAAATCGCCTTCTCGACCTCGACGAGCAGGAACAGCACCACGCTCGCGCCCGCGATATGCCACCATATCTGCGGGTCGAGCGGCGTGGTGTTGAACAGCGCCTGCATAAAGGGCGCGTAAGTGAACATGGCCTGCAGCACGATGACGATGGCGACGGAAATCAGCACCGCGCGGCTGCCGAACAGACCCTTCAGCGAGAGCGACGACTCGGAAAGGAACCGCGCGTTGAAGAGATAAGCGATTTCGCAGGCGACGAGCGTGTTGACCGCGACCGTCCGCGCGCTGTCGAGCCCCATGCCCCGCGCCTTCTCCAATTCATAGAGACCGAAGGTCGCGAGCAGCATCAGGAACGAGACGAAAACGATACGCCAGACGAAATAGCGGGAGAGGATCGGTTCGCCCGACGCGCGCGGCGGGCGCAGCATGACGCCCTTGGTCGGCGGCTCAAAGGCGAGCGCAAGGCCCAGCGTGACAGCGGTGATCAGATTGATCCACAGGATCTGCACCGGGGTCACCGGCAGGGTCTCGCCCATGGCGATCGCCGCGATCACCGTGAGGCCCTCGCCGCCATTTGTCGGCAAGATGTAGAGGATGGTCTTCTTCAAATTTTCATAGACGACCCGGCCCTCGTGCACCGCATGCACGATCGATGCGAAATTGTCGTCGGCGAGCACCATTTCCGAGGCCTCCTTCGCCGCCTCGGTGCCTTTGACGCCCATCGCGATGCCGATGTCGGCGCGCTTTAATGCAGGCGCGTCGTTGACGCCGTCGCCGGTCATCGCGACCACTTCGCCGCGCTTCTGCAACGCCTGAACGAGTCGCAGCTTATGTTCGGGACTGGTGCGCGCGAACACTGTCGTGGCGCTTGCCGCCTCGCCGAGTTCCTCGTCGCCTATGGCGTCGAGGTCGCGGCCGGTGAGCACTGACTCCGGATGGTTGAGTCCGAGTTCACGGGCGATGGCGATCGCGGTCGCGGCGTGGTCGCCCGTGATCATTTTGACGGACATGCCGGCGATCGCGCATGCGCGGATCGCATCGACGGCCTCGGGGCGCGGCGGATCGATCAGGCCGATGAGACCGACAAACACGAGCCCGCTTTCGACGTCGCCGAACGCGAGTTGCTGCTGCCCCTCCGCCGCCTGTTTGGAGGCGACCGCCAAAACCCGCTGCCCGCGCGTGGCCATCTCAATGATGCGGTCGAGCCAGCAGGCGCAGTCGAGCGGACGCTGCTCTCCTCGCGCGCCCTGCTCCCAAAAGCACATTTCGAGCAGCCTCTCAGGCGCGCCCTTGACGAAAATGTAGCCCGCGCCGTCATGATCGTGATGCAGCGTCGCCATGAAGCGATGCTGCGACTCGAATGGAATCTCATCCGTGCGCGGCAGCTCCAGCGCCAGCTTTTCCAAATTGACGCCGCCTTTGACGGCGGCGGCGAGCAAAGCGCCTTCGGTGGGATCGCCCTCGACGCTCCAGGCGCCGTCAGTTTCGCGCAGCGCGGCGTCGTTGCAGAGCGCAAGAGGGCGCAAAGCCGCGGTCAGGTGAATGTCCTCGCGCACCACGACATCCTTGCCATTGCGCAGGAAGCCGCCATGCGGATCGTATCCCGACCCGGTCGTGTCGTAGATGCCGCCGGAGATGACGATCGAGCGCACGATCAATTCATTGAGCGTCAGCGTGCCCGTCTTGTCCGAACAGATTGTCGTCACGGCGCCGAGCGTCTCGACCGCCGGCAGTTGGCGGATGATCGCCTTGCGCCGCGCCATGCGCTCCACGCCGATCGCCAGCGTGATGGTGATGATCGCCGGCAATCCTTCGGGGATCGCCGAAACCGCGAGCCCGACCGCCGCCATGAACATCTCGCCGGCGTCGAACCCCCAGACCAGCGCGCCAAAAGCGAAAACGGCGGCGCACACCACCAGAATGACGACCGTGAGCCAGCGCGCGAATTCATCCATGCGCTGCAACAAGGGCGTGGAGAGCGTCTCCACTTCCGACAGCATGGCGTTGATGCGTCCGATCTCGGTCGCGGCGCCCGTGGCGACGACGACGCCCGTCCCCTGACCGTAGGTCACCACGGTCCCCGAATAGGCCATCGGCGCCCGATCTCCGAGCGGCGCATCCGCCATGACCGGCGCCGGGTCCTTGTCGACCGGCAGCGACTCGCCGGTGAGCGCCGACTCCTGCACTTTCAGAGATTTGACCCGGATGAGACGGATGTCCGCCGGAATTTTGTCGCCTGACTGCACATAGACGATGTCGCCAGGCGCGACATCGGTCGCGTCGATGACGACGCGCCGCCCGTCTCGAATGACCGTCGCATGCAGCGACAGCATGTTGCGCACGGCCTCCATGGCCTGTTCGGCCTTGCCCTCCTGAATGAACCCGATGATCGCGTTAATGACGACGACCGCGACGATGACGGCGGTGTCGATCCAGTGCTGCATGAGCGCTGTCACGACGGAAGCTGCGAGCAGCACATAAATCAATACGTTGTGGAACTGCAGCGCGAAGCGCATGAGCGCGCTGCGCCGCCTGCCGGCCGGGAGGCGATTGGGGCCATGCACGGCGAGCCGCCGTTCCGCCTCAGCCTGGCTCAAGCCCAAACGCGTCGCACCCAGGCGCTCGAGCGCCGCATCGGCTTCGATCGCCCAATATTCCGTTCCTTCCGCCGAAGGCTGCATGCTTAGGGCTCCTCCTCGCCGCTTCCCCCACACGCGCCGCCGGCCGCGTTCACTCAAATGGCCGCCGGACGGCCGAACCGGCGCCATTTACATATTATGGTTCGTCGGGAAGGGTTTGCAGCGCCCCATTTATAGCGGAGAAGCGCCGCCGAGGAGGCTCGCGAGGAGGCTAAAAGGCGTCGTTGGCGATGGAGCGCACGCAAACATCGCTGACAGTGTCGTCGGTCCGCTTCAATCCGATCCACGCGTCGACCGCGGCCGAGTCGAAACCCGCCTCGCAATGGTCGCCTATGCGCATCAGCGGGCGACGGATGAGCACCGGATCGACGATCATCATCACCAGCGCTTCTTGAGGCGTGACTTTGTCCGGGTCGATCTCGCCGGATTTTATGCGCGGGGACGCGGCGTTGAACCATTGAGGCACGGGCTTGGCGCCGAAATAAGGACGCAGGCTGGACATGCTCCAAGGCTCGGTCAGGAGGTTTCGCGCCTCGACCTCATGTCCGGAGGCGACGAGCAGCGCCTTCTGACGCGCATTGCCGGCGCAGCCCGGCTTTTCGTAGAAGATGACATGAGCCATCCGCGACCCCTCACATTGCGGCCCACCAGTCGCGACGCGAGCTTAGCGCGAAATTGTGCAGCGCGATACGGCTTCAGGCGAGCAAATTGCGAGCAGCCGCGCGGGCTTTCGCCGCTTCAACAGGCAGAGGGAGCTAGCGCGAGAGTCCCCAGACCATGTTCACGCGCGCCGAGAGACGCTCCCGGCCCGGACGCAAAGGAATCGCGGCGGCTCCCAGAGCCCCGGCGGCGTTCGCCGCATAGGCGCGCGGGCGCGCCTCGATCTCCTCGAGCGGACGAATTTCGATCACGCGGGATAGCCGCAATCCGGCCGCCTCCGCATAGATCTTCGCCTGCCGCTCCGCATCCTTGACCGCTTCGCGCCGCAATGCGTCAAGCCGTTGCTTGGGATGCGCGATTTGGAAATCGACGCCTTCGAAGCTGTTGACGCCCTTGTCGATCAGAGCGCCGGCGATCTCGCCGGCCTTGTCGACCGGCGTCACGCGCACATGCAGATCGTTTCGCGCGCGGAAAAACTTTTGTGATGTCTTGGGTTTGCCCGTCTTGGGGTCTCGCTCTTCGACAGTCACGGGCGCGAGCGTTACGCCTTGCGTCTGCACTTCAGCGTCGGGAACGCCTAATTTTTTGAGTTCGGCGAGAACAGCTTCGACCGCGCGCGCATTTTCCGCCGCGGCGTCGGCGGCCAGCGGCCGTTCGGTGACGACGCCGAAGCGCAAGATCGCCAGATCGGGCGCGACGTCCTCGTAAGCCTCGCCAATGACGGAGAGATTTGGAACGCCGTCCTTCAGCGTATCGGCGTTCCCCGCGGCCATGAACGACATCAGGCCGAGCGAAAGTGCGAAGAGCGAACGAATCATGGCATATCCTAGCAAAAGCTGCGCGCTAATAGCGCGTCAAAGCCGTAAAACCGCCGGCTAGCGGCGCTAACCCGAACCAGCATACAGAAGGCGGCGCCCGACCGTCGCCTCGCGTCCGCTCGAAAAGGCATCATGCCCACGCTTTATCATCACCCGCTCTGCCCCCATTCGCGATTTGTCCGGCTCGTCCTCTCCGAATATGGAATAGACGCAACGCTCATCGAGGAGCGCGTGAGCGACCGCCGCCCAGAATTTCTCGCGCTTGATCCCGCCGGCCGCACGCCGGTCTTCGTCGACGACGACGGCCTCGTCGCGCCCGGCGCCAATCTCATCGCCGAATATATAGACGAGACCTATGGCGCCGAACGTGGCGCGCAACGGCTCCTGCCGCAGGAAATGGCGGCGCGCATTGAAACGCGCCGACTCGTCGACTGGTTCAACGTCAAGTTTTTCGACGAAGTCACCAACTGGCTGATCACGGAGAAGGTCTACAAGCGCTTTGCGCCTCCGGGCGGCGCGCCCGACATGGACGTGGTGCGTGTGGCGCGCGCCAACATCCGGCACCATATGCGCTACATTGGCTATCTCACCAATGCGCGCAACTGGCTCGCGGGCGATCGTTTGACCTATGCCGACTTCGCAGCGGCCGCGCATATTTCATGCGCCGATTATCTTGGCGATGCGCCGTGGGACGAGGATGAGGCGGCGAAACACTGGTATCAACGCATCAAGTCACGCCCCGCGTTTCGTCCGCTGCTGTCCTATCGGGCCCCAGGCCTGACGCCCGGGCGCTACTATGCGGAGCTGGATTTCTAAGCGACGCTGTTTGATCGGCCGCGCCTGATCCGAAGGCTCAAGCGCCGCTGTTGCGTGCCGCACTGCGGCCGCGCTTGACAACCATCGGGTGGAATGAGGCAAGTAGCCGTCAATACGGGAACATCGTATGAGCGCACCCAGCGACCGCGAGAATGAGAAAGTGCGGTCGACGCCCGCCGAAGGCGGCGAACCATCGCCCGCGCTCCAGCGTCGGATCCGGCAGCAGGAAATTTTGGCGGAGCTCGGCGTCTCGGCCCTCCAAGGCGCTTCGCTCGATCAGCTGCTGACGGATACAGTACAACTTACGGCGCAAGGACTGGATGCGGACTTCTGCAAAGTGCTGGAGCTGCTCCCGTCCGAGAACCAGTTTCTGGTGCGCGCCGGCGTCGGCTGGAGTCGCGGCGTGGTGGGCGTCGCGAAAGTCGGCGCGGATCTCGATTCGCCTGCCGGATATGCATTACGCAGCGGCCAACCGGTCATCTCCAATCACCTCGAAATGGAGACGCGGTTCAGGACTCCGGAATTGCTGCGTCAGCATGGCGTTCGCCGGGCGATGAACGTCATCCTGCAGGGTGACGGAAAGCCCTTTGGCGTCCTCGAAGTCGACAGCCGCTCGCCGGCCGATTTCAGGGAGCAGGATATCGCCTTTCTGCAGGGCGCGGCGAATCTTCTTGGCATGGCGATCGAACGCGAGCGGGAAGAGCGCAAGCTAAGAGCGGCGCTCGCGCGCAACGAAGCGCTGCTCAAAGAAATGAATCATCGCGTGAAGAACAGCCTTTCCATCGTCAGCAGCATGCTCCGCCTGCAAGCCAACGACGCCGGCGACGAAGGGGTGTCCGAACTTCTCAACGAAGCGTCTCACCGCGTCGAAGCGATCGCAAAGGCGCACGACCAGCTGTCTCGTGGCTCGGACGTCGAGTGCATGGACGTTGGCAAATATATTGAAGCGCTGTGTCACGATTTGGATGAAAGCGTCGCGCAGTGCGACGTGCGCACCGAGATCGAAGAAGGGATCGTCATCGCAACCGACCGGGCGGTTTCGACTGCGCTGATCGTTAACGAGCTCATCGCCAATGCGGCGAAATACGCTTATGAAAGCCAGTCGGGAATCATTTCGGTGACGGTCGCGCGCCAGGGCGCTGAGAATTTCACTGTTTCCGTGGGCGACGAAGGCGCAGGAATGCCCGATGACGTCGCGCCGCTCGATCGCAAAGGGCTCGGCATGCGGATCATCGCGTCGTTTACCCGCCAACTCAGTGCGACGATCGAAATGAAAAAGCATGATCCTGGCGCCGAGTTCATCGTCTCGATCCCTCTTCAAGCGCCCACCTGACATGCACGCGCCTGTCCCGAACGCAACGATGGGTTCGCCGGCAGTTTATGATGTTCGATCGCCTGCGGCTCCGGCGCTGGAGGAGGAAATTCGCGCCCATGCGTTCAAGCTTGGCTTCGACGTCTGCCGCTTCGCGCGGGCGGATGTTGCGCCGGAGCAGGGCGAGCGGCTGCGCGAATGGCTGCGGAATGGCGCGCACGGCGACATGGCCTGGATGCGCGAGACGGCCGAGCGGCGGGCCGCGCCGCGCGCGCTCTGGCCCGAAGCGGCAAGTCTCGTCATGCTCGGCCTGAACTATGGGCCGGACGGAGATCCGCTCGCTTCGCTGACGAAACCGGCTTGCGCGACGATCTCAGTCTATGCGCGCAACCGCGACTATCACGACGTCATCAAGGGCCGGCTGAAACAGCTCGCCGGATTCATCCTCGGCCGCGCCGGCGCCGGCGACGCCAAGGTTTTCGTCGACACCGCGCCCGTCATGGAAAAGCCGCTCGCGCAGACGGCCGGCGTCGGCTGGCAGGGCAAACATACGAATCTCGTGTCACGCGAATTCGGCTCGTGGCTCTTTCTGGGCGCGATTTTCACAACTCTTCGCCTCGAAGCGGACCCGCCCGAGCGCGATCATTGCGGCTCATGCGCCAAATGTCTCGACGTTTGCCCGACGGCGGCCTTCCCCACGCCGTACCGGCTCGATGCGCGGCGCTGCATTTCCTATCTGACGATCGAGCACAAGGGCCCTATTCCCCTCGAATTTCGGGCCAAGATCGGCAATCGCATCTACGGCTGTGACGATTGTCTCGCGGTCTGCCCCTGGAACAAATACGCGCGCGCCGGACGCGAAGCGAAGCTTGCCGCGCGCCCCGAATTCGACGCCCCGCCGCTTGCAGAATTGGCGCGCCTCGACGACGCGGCGTTCCGAGCGCATTTTTCGGGTTCCCCCATCAAACGCGTCGGACGGGACCGCTTCTTGCGCAATGTTCTGATCGCCATCGGCAATTCGGCCCGGCCCGAGCTTGCTGCAGAGGCCGAGCGGTTGACCGAGGACTCCGCCGCCCTTGTTCGCGGCGCCGCCGTCTGGGCGCTCGTCAGACTGGCGCCGACGCGAGCGGCGGAGCTGCGTTCCCACCGACTGGCGGCCGAACCCGAGACGGCGGTCCGCCAGGAGTGGCGCCAAACGGCTTGAAACAGGCAAAAGCGCCACAGTCGCCTAAAAATCGGGGTCTTTCCCAGGTTTACTGCGTTGCGGCAGGCTACTCGCCGGCGATTTCGTTCTAATCTCTATCGAAGATCCCCTACTCAACCGCACCTTCGCCATGTCTGTCCTTTCGCGCCGCAACGCCGACGAACCCGCAGAGGAGGCTTCCCGCCTTCTGCTGCGGATTGGCGTGTTTTTGCTGTTCGTGATCTCGCTCATCGCGCCCATTTTGGCGCGTCAGACGGTTTATGTGCTGCTGCCGATCGGCGCGGCGTTGCTGCTCGCCGCCGCCACATTGACGCCGGAGGAGGGGTCGGGGCGCTCGATGCGCTCGATCTTGCTCTCGCCGCCCTTTCTCGCCGCTCTGTTGCTCGCCGCCTGGACGGCGCTCTCGCTGCTCTGGACCCCGTTCGAGGGACCGGCGGAACGCTTCGCAAAAATCACGGCGACGCTCGCCCTGGTTGCGCTCGCCACCGGATTTCTGCCGCTGCGCACCAAAACCTCGAATCTCAACCTGTTGCCGATCGGCGTCGCCGCGGCGACGATTGCGCTTGCCGCCGTCACTTTGCTGGTGAAGCCGCAATACACGCTCGACGACATTCTCGATGTCGGACCGCTTGGCCGCGCCGGACTCGGACTGGCCCTGCTCGTCTGGCCGGCCATGGGCGCCCTCGCCGTCCGCGGCCGGTGGTATTCGGCGGCCGCCCTCGCGGCGGCGACGGCGATCGCCTGCTATCTTTCCGGCGCCCCGAACGGCGTGCCGGCGCTGGCCATCGGAGCGGCTGCTTTCGCGGCCGCTTTCGGCCGGGCCCGGCTGATGTCCATCGTCTTTGCGACGCTGATGGCGGCGATCGTGCTGCTCGCGCCGCTGACCGCCTATGCGGCGCATCTGATCTGGCCCGAACGTACGCCCGGCTTCTTCCGACATCTCGCCTTTTGGGGCCAGATGATCGAAGCGGACGGCTGGCGGACATTGATCGGACACGGCTTTGGCGCGGCCACCTGGGGCGTGCTCGGCGGCTATCTGACGCCGGCGACGCCGCGCAGCCTGATCTTCAAGATCTGGTTCGACCTCGGCGCGCTCGGCGCCGCCGCGGCGGCGCTCGTCGCGGCCCGCACCAGCCTGTTCGTCGGCCAATCGCGTCCGGCGCTCGCGCCCTTCCTTCTGGGCGGGCTTGGCGCGGGATTCGCCATTTGCCTGTTCGGTCCCGCGGCCGAGCAGCTGTGGTGGCTGACCCTCGCCGGGCTCGACGCCATCGCCTTTGCGCTCGTGATGCGCGGACAATTTCGGAAACGTCGCCCGCGCCTGCCGATCGGCTGGAGCGCGCCTGCCGAGGACCAAGCATAGAAGTGACGCTGTCTTCAACGCTCGTCGACAAGGTCGAAACTCTCGGGCTTCATGAGCCTGTCGCCGCCGCGGCGTTCCTCTGCGGCGCGCCGGTTTTCGCGCTCGCCGACGGGACGCTGCATTTCGGCGACGGCGCGGCGGGACGCCGCATTCCGGCCCATCAAGACGCGGCCATCCTCGTCGTCGCGCAGGACGGCGACCGGCTCATCACCGGCGGAGACGACGGTCGGGTTGTGGCGACCGACGCGAGAGGCGACGTCAAGGTCTTCGGCGACGAAAAGGGCAAATGGATCGACGCCGTCGCCGCGCGTGGCGGCGCGGTGGCGTGGACAGCCGGAAAGGTGGCGCGCGCACGCTCGGCCAAGGGCGAGGAGAAGTCGCTGGATCTGCCGTCAAGCGCGCGCGGCCTCGCCTTTTTCCCTAAAGGCTACCGGCTGGCGATCGCCCATTACGGCGGCGCGACTTTATGGTTCCCGAACGCCGGAAAGCCGGAGGCGCTCGCCTGGGCGGGCTCGCACCTTGACGCGACGATCTCTCCCGACGGGCGCTTTCTCGTCACCTCGATGCAGGAGAACACGCTGCACGGCTGGCGCCTCGCTGATTCCAAGCACATGCGGATGGCCGGATATCCCGGAAAGACGCGCAGCTTCTCCTGGTCGCATGACGGGAAATGGCTGGCCACCTCGGGCGCCGACGCCTGCATCGTCTGGCCGTTTTCGGGCAAGGATGGGCCGATGGGCCAGGCGCCGCGCGAATGCGGCGTGCGTTCGGCGATCGCGACGCGCGTCGCCTTCCATCCCGCCGCGCTGGTCATAGCGATCGGTTACGACGACGGCCTTGTCATGCTGGCGCGGCTTTCCGACGGTTCCGAAATTCTCGTCCGCCGTCCGGCGCGGGATGAGGGCCGCGCGCGGATCAGCGCGCTCGCCTGGGACGAGAAGGGCGCGCGGCTCGCCTTCGGCGCGGAGAACGGCGACGCGGGCGTGCTGAGCCTGCCGAAGGGGTAAGCGGAGAGCCGGCCAAGGCAGGAACTCCCGTCGACAGAACAGGTTAAAGCCGTGTCCCCTCGCGCCGCGCAACGGTTAGGAAGACGGCAATGACCCTGCACACCGACAGCGATCCGCACCAGCACGTTCAGAGAATTCAGAATCGCCTCCAGGAGACGATCAACCACCTGCGCGAAGACATCGCGAAGGTCGAGGAGCCGCAGCTCAAGGCCATGTTCGAGACCTCCGCCGAGGTTCTAACGGGGTTGAAAAAGGCCTACAGCGACTACGAGGAAAAGAAGGAGCCGGCCTGGCCCGGCGGGCGCGAACTGCACAGCTGAAGAGCTGAAGAGAGCGGTTTGCATTGGCGGCGTGAAGCGCGGACATTCCTGTCATGACCGCGCCGAAACTTCTGTCGATCGCCGGCTCCGACCCTTCGCAAAGCCTCACCTTGCGCTGATCGGCATTCGGTTCGAGCCGTGCAAGCGGCCGGGGCGGCGTCTTTGCGCCATGTTGAGCCGCTATCAGACATCGGGTTCGAAAACAGCGAACCGGAAGACGCCAATGGGTCTTGAGCAAATCGGCGACTCGCTCTGGCTCGCCGACGGCGACATTGTCGACTTCTTCAGCTTCCCCTACCCCACGCGCATGCTGATCGCGCGGTTCGCCGACAGCGCGCTTTGGGTATGGTCGCCGGTGAAACTTTCCGCCGAGTTGCGCGCCGAGGTCGATGCGCTAGGCCGAGTGGCGCATCTCGTCAGTCCCAACAAGCTCCACCATCTCTATCTTGGCGAGTGGAAGGAAGCCTATCCCAACGCGAAGCTCTGGGGGCCGCTTTCGACAATAAGGCGCCGTCCCGAACTCGCCTTCGAACCCCCGCTTCAAGATTCGCCGCCGCCCGAGTGGGGCGACGCCATCGATCAGGCATGGTTTCGCGGCTCTGTCATTATGGATGAAATCGTCTTTTTTCATCGTCCGTCAGGCGTCGCGATTTTCGCCGATTTGATCGAAGCCTTCAGCGACCAATTCCTCTGCGCGCATTGGAGCGCTTGGCGGCGATGGCTCGCGCGTCTCGACGGGATCACCCTCGCCGCTCCGCATGCGCCGCTCGAATGGCGTCTCTCTTTCCTCTGCCGCGGCCCGGCGCGCACCGCCCGCGACAAAATCCTCGGCTGGCCGATCAAACAGGCGGTCATCGCGCATGGCGAGCGGCCGAGCGCCAACGCGAGTGAATTTGTGCGCGGCGCTTTGGCTTGGCTCGGCCCCGAGCGAAGGTGACGGCGCCTGTCGCGCCGCGCTAATCTGCTGGGATGGCGCATATCCAGAAACTGCTCTCCATCGCCGGCTCCGACGCCTCCGGCGGCGCGGGCGTGCAGGCGGACCTGAAAACCTTCTCGGCCTTCGGCTGCTACGGCATGGCGGCGATCACGGCGCTGACCGCGCAGAACACGCAGGGCGTGACCGCCGCCTACCCCGTCGCGCCAGAGATTGTGGCGGCGCAGATCGAAGCGGTGCTGTCGGACATCCCCCCCGACGCGATCAAGATTGGCATGCTGGCGACGCCGGATATCGCTCTGGCCGTCGCCACAGCGCTGGCGCGCCACGGCGGGCGCAACGTCGTGCTCGACCCAGTCTTAGTTCCGACGCAGGGCGTCAGCCTCGCCTCGGCCGGGCTGGAGGCTGCGCTGGTCTCGAGCCTCCCGCCCTTGGCGCGGCTCGTAACGCCCAACCTCCATGAGGCGAGCGTGCTGACGCAAACGCCCCGCGCCACCAGCGCCGAGGAGATGGCGGCGCAGGGGCGGCTCCTCTGCGCAGCCGGCGCCCACGCGGTGCTGGTCAAGGGCGGCGACCTCGAGGGCGAACCTGTCGACGTGCTCGTAGAGGGCGGCGAGACTCGCGTCTTTTGCGGCCGCCGCATCGCGACGCGGCATACGCATGGAACCGGTTGCGCCCTGTCCTCGGCCATCGCCTGCGAACTCGCCAAGGGCGCGCCGCTCATCGACGCGATCGCGACGGCGAAAGCCTGGTCGGAGGGGGCGCTCGAAGCGGCGGACAGTCTGCGGCTTAGCGACGGCCGCGGCCCGCCGCATCACTTCTATGCGCTCTGGCGCTAACCCCCTCCCCAGCCCTCCCCCGCTTCGCGGGAGAGGGGGAAGGTTGCGCCCTTCCGCGACGCGCGCGAAGCGCCGGAAGGGGGCACATGCGAGTCGGTCGCCTCTAGCCCGACAGCGCCGCCTTCACCGCCGCGCTCGCCTTACCGAAATCCATCCGTCCCGTATATTTCGCCTTGAGCGCCGCGACGACCTTGCCCATGTCCTTGATCGACGTCGCGCCGGTCTCGGCGATCGCCGCCTTCACCGCCTCGGCCACCTCCGCCTCGGAGAGCTGCTGCGGCAAATAGGCGGAAATGATCGCGATCTCGCCGCGCTCCTTGCCCGCGAGGTCCTCGCGCCCTGCTTTTTCGTAGATGTCCAGAGACTCCTGCCGGCTTTTGATCATTTTCTGGAGCAGCGCGAGCTCGTCATCCTCGCTGAGCGTCTTGCCGGCGCCGCGCGCCTCAATGTCCTTGTCCTTCAGCGCGGCGTTGATGAGCCGCAGCGCGTCGACCTTGGCGCGCTCGCCCGCCTTCATCGCCGCCTTGAGGTCCGCCGCTATCTTCTCGCGCATGTTGTGTCCTTGGGGTTCCCTTTTCGAGCCGAAATCGTCTAAGTATCGGCATCAATCGACGCAGCGCGCTCTCACCCTCCCCTTGAGGGGGAGTGTCGAGCCGCGCAAGCGGCTCGGGGTGGGGTGAGCGTCACCCCCTTCCCCTCAAGGGGGAGGTAAGCGCGCGTCCGCGACATAAGCGACCGGGCATAGAACGGACATGACCCTCAATCAAGACAATGGCTGGAAGAAACCCGTCCACACCGGCGTGCTGATCCTCGCCAGCGGCGAAGTGATCGAAGGCTATGGGCTTGGCGCCGTCGGCGAGGCGGTCGGCGAAGTCTGCTTCAACACCGCCATGACCGGCTATCAGGAAATCCTCACCGACCCGTCCTACGCCGCGCAGATCGTCACCTTCACCTTTCCGCACATCGGCAATGTCGGGACGAATGACGAGGACGTCGAGACCGTCGATCTCGACAAGAGCGCCGGCGCGGTCGGCGCCATCTTCGGCGCGCCCTGCACCGACCCATCCAATTTTCGCGCCGAGAAGCCGCTCGAGGATTGGCTCGCCGCGCGCGGCATTGTCGGCATGTGCGGCATCGACACCCGCGCGCTGACGACGCTCATTCGCGAGCGGGGCATGCAGAACGCCGTCATCGCCCATGCGCCGGACGGCCATTTCGACATCGCCGCGCTGAAAGCCAAGGCGGCCGCCTGGCCGGGCATCGACGGCATGGACCTTGTGCCGAGCGTCGGCTCGAAGGAGCGCTATGACTGGCGCGAGACGATCTGGCGGCTCGGCGGCGGCTATGGCGCGCGCAATGGCGCGCCCAAGTTTCGCGTGGTCGCGATCGACTATGGCGTGAAGCGCAACATCCTGCGGATTCTCGCCGAACAGGAGTGCGAAGTGGTGGTCGCGCCGGCGACCGCGACGAGCGCGGAGATATTGGCGCTGAACCCCGACGGCGTGTTTCTCTCAAACGGCCCCGGCGATCCGGCCGAGACCGGCAAATACGCCGCGCCGGTGATCCGTGATCTGCTCGAAGCGAAGGTGCCGACTTTCGGCATTTGCCTCGGCCACCAGATGATGGCGCTCGCGGTCGGCGCGAAAACCAAGAAAATGCCGCAGGGCCATCACGGCGCCAATCACCCGGTCAAGGATTTCACCACGGGGAAGGTCGAGATCGTCTCGATGAACCACGGCTTCGCGGTCGATCGCGACAGCCTGCCGGCAAACGCCGTCGAGACCCATCGTTCGCTTTTCGATGGGTCCAATTGCGGGATCGCGCTCACCGACCGGCCGGCCTTTTCGGTGCAGCACCATCCCGAAGCCTCGCCCGGCCCGCAGGACAGCCATTATCTTTTCCGCCGCTTCGTCGCGATGATGGAGAAGGCGCGGGCGGCCTAACGGGCAACGCCAGTCGCCGACTCGGCCCGATCGGCGAACTTCTCACAGGGCGGCACTAGCTCATCGAGCGACTTTTCCTTCGTGGGCGCCTCGCGCATATCGATATCCTTGACCACCGTGAGATAGGCGCCGGACGGCTGCGTGCGCAAATAGGTCGTCAGCAGCAGCGGCCCTCGAGGGAAGTCGCCGCGCCGGCAGGCGTCGGCGCTCACGTTAAACGAGCCATGCGTCTTTCCGGGATTGCGCGCCTTCTCTTCGAGAAATTCCTTCTGCCTTGCGCGGATCGCGGCATAATCGGCCGGGTCGATGCGATAGGCGAAAATGCGCGTTCCGGCCTTCTTCTCGCCGGCGAGCGGCGCGACGTCGTCGGGCGCGGTCGTGTCCTTGAGCGCCAGCTTCAGCTCATGTTTGGCGTTTTCCTCGCCATCGCGCCACCAGCCGATTTTTAGAGTCACGCCGCCCTTTTGCGGCTCGAATGTTTCGGGCAGGCGCACCGCCGCGCGCAGCACGGCCGGATCGAAGGCGGCCGCGTCGAAATTGCGCAGCGCCCAGATGGTCGAAACCGGCACATGGCTGCAGGCGGCAAGCGACGCAGCAAGCGACGCAGCAAGCGACATGGCCAGCGCCGGGGCGGATAGACGACAGAGAATGGACGGCATGGAAAGCCTCATGTCGAGTTATGATTTTTTAATGTTTGACATTAAAATTTTATCGTGTCAACGTAAGCGACACAAGGAGACCGCCATGACCGACTTCCCTGCCCTTTGCTTTGAGGACCGCCGACTTGACTCGCTACGCCGCCGCATCGGCTGGCTCTGCCAGACGCTGCGCGTCGCGCTGGTCGCCTATTGCGTCTGGATGTTGGTTTCGATCGCGACGTTCTGGAGCGACGAGGCCAAGATCGTCTCGCGCTTTGCGGCGCTCAGGGTCGATGTCGAAGGCCTGTCCGCCTATCAGCGCCTCGCGGCCTTCGGCCTCAGCTTCGCGATCTGGGTTTTACTCGTTCTCGCCTGCTACGCCGGCTGGAGACTGTTCTCAGCCTATCTCGAGGGGCGCATCTTCACCGTCGACGCCGCCGGATGGCTGCGCGCGCTTGCGCTAATGGGCCTCGGCGCCGCGCTTGTCGATATCGCCGCAAGGCCGCTGACATCGCTGATCCTTACGGCGCATAAGCCGGCCGGCGGGCATTTTGTGTCCATCTACTTTCGATCCGAAGATCTTTCGACGCTGATGCTGCTCGCGACGCTTCTCGCGCTCGCCCATATCCAGAAGACGGCGGCCGACATCGCCGACGAACATGCGCAGATCGTCTGATGCCGATCATCGTCAACCTCGACGTGATGCTGGCGAAGCGCAAGATGCGCTCGCGCGATCTCGCGCAACAGATCGGCATCGCCGAGCAGAATGTGAGCCTGCTGAAGTCGGGCAAGGTGAAGGGCGTGCGCTTCGACACGCTCGAAAAAATCTGCGACATTCTGCAATGTCAGCCGGGCGACATTCTCGAATATCGGCCGGACGGCGAATCCGCGTGACGAGGCGCGACAGGCATGCCGCATATCATGGCGAAGGCTTGGGGCGTCGGGCTGGCGTGCATCGCAGCCGCCATGTTGGCGCTGGCGCTGCGGCCGGACCTTCGTCTCGCCGCGCGCGCCGCCTGGAACGATCCGCGCCTGCTTCGCGCTCTCGCCGACGACGCGCGCATCCATTACGAGCCCGAGGCGCTCGCCTGCGCCGAGGCCGTGGCCGAAATCACGCCGCGCGCCGTCGCGCAAATCGAGTCGGCGCACGGACGCCCCTTTGCGCAGCCGCCGGCGGTCGGCGTCTACGCGTCCTATGAAAATTACGCGCGCGCCAACGCCATGGGCGATCCCGGCATCGCCGCCGTGACGCGCGCCGGCGCCGCGCTGTTGTCGCCGACGCTGTGCGGCGCCGAGCGCAAACGCCTCGAAGGCGTCCTCACGCATGAATTGTCGCATGTGCATCTTTCGGGCTGGCGCCCGCTTGGCGCGCCGCGCCCGCCGCAATGGTTCACCGAAGGGCTCGCGGTGATGGCGTCGAACGGCGGCGGCGCCGAGGGCGTCAGCGAGGAGGACGCCGCGCGGGCGATCCGCGACGGCTACCGGGTCGTGCTCGACGGAAGGCGATGGATCGATTTTGCGGGGCTCGGCTTTGAGCGCGACCCGCCGCGCGATCCGGCGAAGGACGCGCTCACCCAGCGCCAGCGGCTCGCCTATCGGCAGGCGGGCATGTTCGTCGGCTGGCTGCGCCTGCGCGACGAGACGGCGTTTATGCAGCTTCTTCGCGCGCTCGAAGCGGGCAGGCCTTTCGAAGGCGCGTTCCAATCGGCCTTTGGCGAAAGCGCGCCGTCACTTTGGCACCGCTTCGTTTCGTCGTTTCGGCGAAACGACGCTGACGGCTAATCCTCAAACGCCTCACGAAGGCCCGCGAGAACGGCCGCGAGCGTAGCCTGTGACGCTTTGCCCAAGCGCTCGACGAGCCGCTGCTTGTCGATTGCGCGAATTTGATCAAGCAGCACGAGCCCGCGCTTGCCCTTGAACGTCAGCGCGACGCGAAAGCCGGCGGGGCGGCTTCCCGTCGTCAGCGGCGCAACGATCGCCGTGCGCAAATGATCATGCATTTCCGGCGGCGAAACGATCAGGCATGGCCGCGTCTTCTGAATTTCGCTGCCGACCGTCGGATCGAGCGCAGCGAGCCAGATTTCGCCGCGCTTCACCACGTTAGTTTTTCGTCGCCTTCGTTGCCAAACTCCGGCCATAGAAGCGCGTCGTCGCCATGCTCGGCGATACGGCGGGCGTCATCGCCCCAACCCTCGCGAACGCGCTTCTTGAGCGGCGTGACGACAAGACGGCCTTTCTCGACAGTCAATTCGACGTCGTCGTCGACATCCGCCCCAATTTCGGCGAGGAACGGCTTGGGGATAATCAAACCAGTAGAGTTTCCCATTTTTCGAAACGCGCTACGCATGGCACACCCCACGATGTTATAACTTAGTTATAACATCGATGGTTGGAGTCGCAACCGCTTACTTCAAAAACACATAGATATCGACGTCGACCGTCGCGTCGTCGCCCTTAAAGTCGGTGAGATATTCCTCGAGGATGAGATCCTTCGTATCGAGCCCCTTCTCGTCGAGATAGGCGGCGATCGCCTCATAGGTGGCCTCGATCTCGTCATAGGCGCCGCGATGCTGGAATTTGAGCGCCTTTCCGGCTGGCGACGCGCCGATGCTGACGCCCTCAGGCAGCTTGGGCTTGCCTTCGGGCGCCGCCGCGAGCGGAACCATCGCCTCGAAGGCGAAGCCGGCGTCGTCGGTCTTGGTGAAAACGGCGATCGGCCGGCCGTTGACGGCAAACCCGGACGCTGTGACGGCGCCCTCGAGCTTGCCGAGCGCCTCGCTGATCGTCTTCGCCGCGTCCTCCCACTTGCCCTGCCCTTTGACGACGGCGGCGGGCCGGGCCTCGACGGCGACGGTCTGGCTCATCATGGCCTGCGTCGCTTCGTCATGGGCGGTGGGGGGGGCCGCGTCGCCCGGCTTTGCGTCTTCCGGCTTCACATCGCCAGGCTTGGCGTCGCTCGTCTCGTTGGATTTCGTCTCTGGCGCCGCATTTGGGGCGGGCTGTTGCGGCGCGGCGGATTTTTCCGCCTCCTTAACGCCGGCGACCGGAACCAGCGACCGTTCGGAGTAGATCGCCGCCCCGGCGATAAGAACTGTGAAGATCGCCAGAGCGCGCCAATAGCGTCGCAGGCTGTCCAGTAAGCCCGGTTCTTCTTCCATCGTCGAGCGTCCCTAAACGGCCATCATGGCCTTTTCGCGCGCACATGCGACGCGCGTTCGGCGGGAGCCGCAGTGGCGCTTCGGCGCAGCCTTCTCTATATACGAGCGCGTCTCCCGGAGAATAGGCGAAAAGCTGCCCCATGGCGCATCCGCTCGACCATCTTCCGATTCTGCGCATGAATGGCGCCGGAAACGAAATTCTCATTCTCGATTTGCGCGGGAGCGACCACGAGCTTGCGCCGCAGGAAGCGCGCGCGATCGCCAATGCGCCGGGCCTGCGCTTCGATCAGCTGATGGCGCTCCACAGGCCGCGAAGACCCGGTGATGACGCCTTCCTGCGCATCTACAATGTCGATGGATCGCTCTCTTCCGCTTGCGGCAATGGAACCCGCTGCGTCGCCTATGTTTTGGCGCGCGAGGGCAAGGACGCGCTGCGTCTGGAGACCGACGCCGGCCTCATCGAAACGCGCCGTCAGGCCGATACGGTTTTCACCGTCGACATGGGCCGACCGCGGCTGGACTGGCGCGAGATACCGCTCGCCCACGCGGTGGAGGATACGCGCGAGGTCGCGCTCGACCCGCCGGTCGCGCGCGCGCCGGCGCGCTTTTGCGCGGTGAGCATGGGCAATCCCCATGCGGTGTTCTTCGTCGATGACGCGACGCTGGTCGATCTGGAGACGCTTGGCCCGCGCATCGAGCGCCATCCGCTCTTTCCCGAACGCGCCAATGTCTCCTTCGCGCAGATGCTTTCGCGCGACGATATATTGCTGCGCGTCTGGGAACGCGGAACCGGCGCCACCAAGGCCTGCGGCTCGGCCGCCTGCGCGACGCTCGTCGCGGCCGCCCGTGCAGGGCTCGGCGCGCGCGCGGCGCGTCTGCGCCTGCCCGGCGGCGATCTCCAGATCGAGTGGCGGGCGGACGATCATGTGCTCATGACAGGGCCGGTCGAATTCGAATTTGAAACCAGGCTCAATCCCCAGATCTTTCAGAGCGTCGTAGCGTGAACGCGCCGATTCGCGACGCCGAGGCGGTGACCTTCGGCTGCCGGCTCAACGCCGTCGAGTCGCAGGCGCTCGCCAAAGCCCACGCCAGCGCGCGCGAGACGGTGATCGTCAACACCTGCGCCGTCACTGGCGAGGCCACGCGACAAGCGCGTCAGGCGATCCGCCGCTTGCATCGCGAGCGGCCCGAGGCCGAGATCATCGTCGCCGGCTGCGCGGCGCGGCTCGATCCTCCGGGTTTCGCGAATATCGAGGGGGTGACGCGGGTCCTCGCCGAACATGCGCCAAATCGCGCGCTTGCGAGCGTTGAGGGCACGCGCGGGCTGCTCGCCGTGCAGAACGGCTGCGATCATCGCTGCGCCTTCTGCATCATTCCCTTCGGACGCGGCGCGGCGCGCTCGGCGCCGCCAGGCGAGGTCGTCGCGCAGGCCGGCGCGCTTGTAACGGGCGGCAAGAAGGAGATCGTGCTGACGGGCGTCGATCTCACGAGCTACGGCGTCGACCTTGGCGAAGGTTGGACGCTCGGACGGCTCGTGCGCCTGCTGCTGCGCGAACTTCCAGAACTTGAACGGCTACGTCTCTCGTCGGTCGATTGCATTGAAGTCGATGCGGATCTCGTCGAGGCTTTCGCGGAAGATTCGAGGCTTTGCCCGCATCTCCATCTGTCGCTGCAGTCCGGCGACGATCTGATCTTGAAGCGCATGAAGCGCCGCCATTCGCGACGGAGCGCCATCGAGGTCTGCCGCGCGCTGCGCAAGCGGCGGCCCGACATCATCTTTGGCGCCGACTTCATCGTCGGCTTTCCGACCGAGACCGAAGCGATGTTCGACGCCACGCTCGACATCGTCGACGCCTGCGGCCTCACCCATCTTCATGTCTTTCCCTTCTCGCCACGTCCGGGAACGCCGGCGGCGCGCATGCCGCAAATCGCGCCGCAGATCGCCAAAGAGCGCGCGGCGCGCCTGCGTGAAAAAGGCGACATAGCGCTGCGCCGCCATCTCGATGCGCAGATCGGCAGGACCTTGCAGCTCTTGAGCGAGCGCGGCGGAATGGGCCGCGCCGCCGATTTCACCCTCGCGCATACGCCTGGCGTCGACGCGAGTCTGATGATCGAGGCGCTCTGCACGGGCCACGATGGGCGGGCGTTGACGACGCGCCCTACGGCGCTCGATAGGTGATCCGATAAATGGCGCCGTTCTGATCGTCGGTGACGAGAAGCGATCCGTCCGCAAGTTCCGCAACGTCAACCGGCCTGCCGAGATAGGATTCGGAGCCGACGTTCCAGCCTTCGGCGAATGGCGCGCTCGCGGTCGTTCCGGCGCGCGTGACCATCACGCGCGCGCCGATCGGCATGCTCCGGTCCCACGATCCGTGCTGCGCGTAAAACATCGCGCCCCGATATTCCTTCGGAAACATGTCGCCGCGGTAAAACATCATGCCAAGATCGGCGGCGTGCGGCGCGGTCTCCACGACAGGGAAGACGACGTCTTTCGGCGGCTCGGCGCGCGCATATTCATTGGTGCGCACATGACCGCCGCCATACCAGGGGAAGCCGAAGTTCAATCCTGCCCGGTCGGCGCGATTGATTTCGCCAGGCGGGCGATCGTCGCCCATGGAGTCGACCTGATTGTCGGTGAACCAGAGCGATCCGTCCGTGTCGAAGGCCATGCCGACGGAATTGCGGACGCCGGTCGCGAAGACTTCGCGCTGCGATCCGTCGCGATTCATCCGAATGACGCCGCCGATTCCCGTTTTCTCGTAAAGCGCGAGCTTGTCTCGCGGCGCGACATTGTTCGGCTGGCCAAGAGAAATGTAGAGCTTGTCGTCAGGTCCGACGCGGCAGACCCGCGACGCGTGGCCGCGACTCTCCTCGCTGCGCGGAATGAGGTCGCCCGCCTTCACCACGACCGTGGCGTGCGCCGCCGCGTCGCGCCAGTTTTTCTCGGCGTCGTCGAAACGAGTGACCCGATTGCGCTCGACGAGAAAGAGCGCGCCGTCCTTTGAAAAACACAGGCCGTGAGGCATCGTGAATGTCATCGACGGCGCGAATCGCTCGACCGACGCGGCCTTGCTCTCGCCGGGCGTGATCACAAAGGCGTGCGTTTCCGCCGTGCCGACAAAGATCGCGCGTCCTTCTCTGCCGACGGCGAGCGTGCGCGCCTCGGGAACGAGCGCATAAAGCGCAATCGAAAAGCCCGGAGGCAGCTTGATGCGCGTCAGGGTGGATTCGATCTCCGCGCCCCTACGGTGCTGAGCAACCGGCTGAGCGGCGGCGACGCCCTCGCCGAAAGTGCAGAAGAGCAGAAGTGCGGCGGCTCCCACGCGCATTTCGCAGACCTTTCCGATAATCTTTCGACGCCATATAGGCCGCAAAAAGGGCGGGGCCAGTTAAGGCTCCGCCCTGCCGCGGGTTCCCACTTCGGTCAACGTCACATCGAGGTCGACTGGTCTCTCGACGCCGTCGACGTCGCCGTGTCTTCCCAATACGGGGAAGACCCGTAGTTCTTGTGCAGCCTGGTTTCCCAGTCGCGGTCGCTCCAATTCTCGTCGCCCGCATATTCGGGAGCATTCTGCAGCTGCTCTTCGGTCACGTTTGCGATATACCCGCCGAGGTTGGTGTCGTAACGGAACGCCTTCCAGGGCAAGGGATGCTCGCCTTCGCCGATGCCCAGAAAGCCGCCGAACGTCATGATTGCATACCGAACCACACCGGAGACGCGATCGATCATCAGGTGATCAATTTCGCCAATCTTGTTGCCGGCCGCGTCATACACATCCGTGCCTTCGACCTTATCGCTGGAGATAAGGTTGGCGTTTGGCTGTGCCATGCCCATAGTAACCTCCTGCAGCGCGCGCTTAACCGACGCCATTGTCGAACTCGCCGCGCCTTTCCCAAAACAACACAGGGGTGAAGCCCGTTGTTCCGAATGAAAAAGAAAAAACGGCGGCTGCATAAGCTTAGCGACGTCTTCCTTCTTCGATAAAATGCCGCTAATGCAGGTGCGTGATGCGCCGGCGACGGCGCCGTCCTAGCGACTCCGCTCGTCGTCAATCGCGGCAATGGGCTTCGCCCGGCAGGTAAGACGCACGCATGTCTCCGGAATTCAGCCTTGGCTGGGAAATCTTCGAGATCATCTGGATCAACCTGCTGCTCTCGGGCGACAATGCAATTTTGATCGCGCTTGCGTGCCGGCAACTGCCGGTGCGTCAGCGGCGCTGGGGCGTTTTTCTGGGCGCGCTTGGCGGCGTCATTCTGCGCATCGCTTTCACGCTCGTCGTCGTCGAGCTTATGGCGATTCCCTATCTGAAAATTGTCGGCGCCATTCTGCTGCTCATCGTCGCCGTGAAACTGCTGATCGACGAAGCCGAGCATTCTGACGTCAAGGCCAAACCCAACCTTTGGAGCGCGGTCGGCGCAATCATTATGGCGGACGCCGTGATGTCGCTCGACAATGTGATCGCCATCGCGGCGGCGGCGCATGGCTCGACCAATCTCATCGTTTTCGGACTACTCGTTTCGGTGCCGATCGTGATGTTCGGCGCGGGCGCGCTGCTGAAGGTGCTGGAGAGATTTCCGGCGCTGGTCTGGGCGGGCGCAGGCCTTCTCGGCTGGGTCGCTGGCGACATGGCGGGCGCCGATCCGGCCCTGCCCACCTTCGTGCATGTTTCGAACCACGGCGCGCTCGAACTTGGACTTTCGATCGCCGGCTGCGTCCTAGTGCTGGCCGTCTCCTTGGCGATTGCGATTTACCGGCAGTGGCGCGAGGACCAGCGCGTCTCGCGAGACTAAAGCGCGTCCCGATCATGTTGGAACAGATTTTCAGCGATAGCGTCCGTCAGTTTTTTCGGAACGCTAGCCGCGCGCCATGCCCTGTTTGGCGAGGGGCTGCTGCGGATCGAGCGTGAGCGCGCGCTGAAAGGATTCGCGCGCCTTGGAGCGGTTGCCGCTCTTGTCGTAAGCGACGCCGAGCCAGGCCCACGCGAGCGCGCTCTTGCTGTCGACGTTGAGCGCGGCGTTGAAATCCTCGACCGCCTTGTCATATTTGCCGAGCGTGACCAGGCTTTCGCCGCGCGCCAGGTAGGGGGCCGCCGCAAAGGGATCGCGGTCGATGGCGTTATCGAAATCAGTCACGGCGCGCGCATCATCGCCGCGTTTCTGATGGATGAGCCCGCGCGCATGAAACGCCTGCGCGCTTTCGGGATTGAGGCGAATGGCCTGGTCGAGATCGGCAAGCGCCTGATCGAGGTTGCCCTGGGCGCGCAGCAGGTTGGCGCGGCCGACGTAAGCCGGCGCATGTTTGGGATTGACCTCGATCGCCCGGTCGAAGTCGGCGCGGGCGGCGTCGCTCTGGCCCATTTGGCGGAGCGCGAGCGCACGATTGGTGTAGGCCGCCGAATTATTCGGCTCGAGCTTGATGGCCTGCGTGAAGTCGGCGACCGCCTCCTGGAACCGCCCGACCCGAGCGTAAGCGACGCCGCGGGTGTCGTACGCCTCGGCGCTCGACGGATTGCGCCGAATCACTTCGGTGAGCGAATTAATGTTGACGGAGGCGGAGTTCGGGTCGGTGTCGGCGATCTCGGCGATGCCGCGTCCCGGCGGCCGGATGCCGCTTGCGGTTTCGCAGCCGGCCAAAGCAATGATGGCGAGCGCCGCTGCGCCGCGCGTTAGGGCCTGACCAGATCGGAGCGAAGCTTGGCGACGCGACGTCGCCGCACGGCAAAAGCCCATGCCTTCAGATCCTTCCCAGCCGCAATGCGTCTTCCCCGTCTATCATCTATGCGCAGTTTTTTAAAAAAGCGCTTGCAATCCGGCGAGAATTCGACGGCTCTAGCCGGATCAGCGTGCGCCGATCGGCTTCGCCTTCACCGGCAGCAGGCCTTCGCGCTGGAGCTTCTTGCGGGCCAGCTTGCGGGCGCGACGGACCGCCTCGGCCTTCTCGCGCGCGCGCTTCTCGGACGGCTTTTCATAGTGACCGCGCAGTTTCATTTCGCGGAAGATGCCCTCGCGTTGCATCTTCTTTTTCAGAGCCTTGAGCGCCTGATCGACATTGTTGTCGCGAACGAGAACTTGCACGTATCCATCCTGTGTTTTGGACCCGCCGCGACGGCTCCGTCGTTGAGCGGCCTTAATAGGGAATAGGTCTCCGGGCGCTGACGGAGCGCCTGACCCGTGCGGCAGGGGATAACAGAATCGCCTTCCCCTGTCCACGGCCGATTGGCGCGAAGCCGCCTCAACCTATACTTAACGCGGCTCTCACCGGCGCCTATCTATCGCGCCGGCGAGGCGCATGACTGCTTGTTCAATCCCAGCGTTATAATATAACATCGGTTATGTTCGACATGACGACGCAAGAACGCGCCCTGCCCCAGCATGTGCGCGCCGGCGCAGCCGCTGGCGCTCGACAGGCGCGGCTCACAGCTCTCGGAGCTTCCGCCGGCGCCCGGATCATCGTCGCCGCGCTGCTTCTCGCGGCCTTGTGGGCAGGCGCCTATTGGGCGCTGCATTGAGCGCGGCCGCCCATGCGCCGGCGATCCGGCTCGTCAATCTCACCCTCGGCTATGATCGTCGCCCCGCGGTTCATCACCTTGACGGCGAAATCGCCCCCGGAGAAGGACTCGCCGTCTGCGGCCCGAACGGCGCCGGCAAGTCGACGCTGCTCAAGGCGCTCGCCGGGCTGCTGACGCCGCTTGGCGGAGACATTCATTTCGGCGGCCTGTCGCCGCGCGCCGTCGCCTATTTGCCGCAGGTCGTCGACATTGACCGCGCTTTCCCGATCAATGTGCGCGATTTCGTGGCCATGGGCGCTCTGGCGCGCGTCGGTCTTTTCGGGGCGCTGAACGCGGCCGAGCAGGTTCGGGTGGGCGCGGCGATCGAAACGGTCGGACTCGTCGGCTTCGAATCGCGAACGCTCGAAACCCTCTCCGGCGGACAGATGCAGCGGGCGCTGTTCGCCCGGCTGATCGTCCAGGACCAGCCGGTCATTCTTCTCGACGAGCCTTTCGGCGCGATCGACGCAGCGACGATCGACGATCTCTTGGCCTTGATCGCGCGATGGCGCGCCGAAGGGCGCACCGTCGTCGCCGTTCTTCACGAACTGGACATCGTCCGCCGCGCCTTCCCGCGCACGCTGCTGCTTGCCCGCGAATGCATTTTTTGGGGCGACACGCGCGACGCGCTTTGCGAAAAGAATCTCGTCCGCGCGCGCGCCATGTCGGAGGCCTTCGACGAGCGCGCGCGCGAATGTCTTCGCGATGAGTTTGACGCCCAAGATCGCCTGCATGTTCACTGACGTCTTCGTCACGCCATTCGCCGATTACGAATTCATGCGACGGGCGCTTGTCGGCTCCCTGGCGCTCGCGCTTTCAGGCGCGCCGCTCGGCGTCTTCCTGATCCTTCGGCGCATGTCGCTGGCCGGCGACGCGCTGTCCCATGCAATTCTTCCCGGAGCCGCCGTCGGCTATCTCGTCGCCGGCCTGTCATTGCCGGCGATGACCTTCGGCGGCCTCTTCGCCGGGCTCGTCGTCGCGCTCGCCGCCGGCGCGGCCTCGCGATTTACGACGCTGCGCGAGGACGCGTCGCTCGCGGCCTTCTATCTCGTCTCGCTGGCGCTGGGCGTGACGCTCGTATCGCTGCGCGGTTCAAACGTCGATCTGCTCCACGTGCTCTTCGGCTCGGTCGTCGGACTTGACGACGCGGCGCTTCTGCTGCTTGTCGGCGTCTCGACCGTCACGCTCATTCTGCTGGCGGTTTTCTACCGAGCGCTGGTGTTGGATACGCTCGATCCTCTGTTCTTGCGGCAGACGAGCGCCTTCGGCGAATTCACGCCCTTCCTCTTCCTCGCCCTGGTGGTGCTCAATCTCGTCGCGGGCTTTCATGCGCTGGGCACGCTGATGGCCGTCGGCGTGATGATGCTTCCCGCCGCGGCGGCGCGGTTGTGGACGCGCGATCTCGCCATAGCCCTGCCCCTTGCCGCGGCGATCGGCGCCCTCTGCTGTTACGGCGGTCTCGTCTTCTCCAACGAGACCAGCGCGCCGACCGGACCCGCCATCATTCTCGCCGCGGGCGTCGTCTATTTCTTGTCGATGATCTTTGGCCGCGCCGGCGGCGTGCTGCGGTTAAAAAGGCCGCGCCGGCATCTCGAAGGATAGAACGATGCTTACACGCCGCAGCGCGCTCGCGCTTTCATTCGCCGCATGCGTCGCGCCCGCGATGGCGCAAGGGCAGAAAATTCCCGTCGTCGCCAGCTTTTCGATTATCGGCGATCTTGTGCGGCAGGTCGGCGGCGACCGGGTTTCCGTCGCCACCATCGTCGGTCCCGACGGCGACGCCCATGTCTACCAGCCCAGCCCGGCCGACGGCCGCAGCATCGCGCAAGCCCGGTTGATTTTCGTCAACGGGCTCGGATTTGAAGGCTGGCTCGACCGTCTCGTCACCGCCGCCAAAAGCAAGGGCGAAGTGTTCACCTTGGGCAAAGGCGTCACTGCGCGAAAGGACGAAGAGGGGCAGGATCCGCACGCTTGGCAGGACGTCGCCAACGCCAAAGTTTACGTCGAGGCCATCCAGCAAGCGCTGACGGCCGTCGATCCTGAGGGCGCAAAGACCTATAAGGCCAACGCCGACGCCTATATCGCCAAGCTCGACGCGCTGGACGCAGAGATCCAGCAGGCGATCGCCGCGATTCCCCAGGAGCGTCGCCGCGTCGTCTCGACTCATGACGCCTTCGGCTATTTCGCCGCCCGTTACGGGGTCGAGTTCATCGCGCCGCAAGGGGTTTCGACCGAAGCGGACGTCAGCGCCCGCGACGTCGCCAAGATCATCGACGCAGTCAAAATGCATAAGGTCTCGGCGGTCTTCATCGAGAATATCGCCGATCCGCGCCTCGCCAAGAGGATCGCCAGCGAGACCGGCGCCCGGATGGGCGGCGTGCTCTATTCCGATGCGCTGTCCGACTCGAAGGGCGATGGCGCGACCTATATCGACATGATGCGCCACAATGTAAGACAATTGACCAAAGCCTTAGCGCCGTGAGTGCGGCAGTCGGCAGTGGCCAGTAGGCGATCGGAGTTCCGACTGCCCAATGCCGACTGCCGACCGCCCGGCTTCTCCGCAGGAGAAAAAATGACCGACAAAATTCCCGTCACCGTCATCACCGGCTATCTCGGCGCCGGCAAGACGACGCTTCTCAACCGCATTCTCACCGAGCAGCATGGCCGGCGCTACGCCGTCATCGTCAATGAGTTCGGCGAGATCGGCATCGACAACGATCTCGTGGTGGGCGCCGACGAAGAAGTCTTCGAAATGAATAACGGCTGCATCTGCTGCACCGTGCGCGGCGATCTCATTCGCATCATCGAGGGCCTGATGCGCCGACGCGGCAAGTTCGATGCGATCATCGTCGAGACGACGGGGCTCGCCAATCCGGCGCCCGTCGCGCAGACCTTCTTCATGGACGCTGACGTCAAGGAGGCGGCGCGGCTCGACGCGGTGGTGACGGTCGCCGACGCCAAATGGCTCAGCGAGCGGCTGAAGGACGCGCCGGAAGCGAAGAGTCAGATCGCCTTCGCCGATGTGATCGTCCTGAACAAAACCGATCTCGTCTCAGACGAAGAGCTCGCGGACGTCGAAGGCCGCATCCGCGCGATCAATCCCTACGCCGCCTTGCATCGCGCGGTGAGGTCGGGCGTTCCGCTGCAGGCGGTCTTGGAGCGCAACGCCTTCGACCTCGACCGGATTCTGGAGATCGAGCCGGCGTTCCTCGACGCCGAGGAGTCGAGTCACGATCACGACGACGTTCACGAATGCGGTCCTGATTGCGGCCATGATCATCACGAGCATGATCATCCCGACCACGACCACGACCACGACCACGATCATGGCCATGCGCATGAGCATAAGCATGAAAATCATCACGCGCCTCGCGCTGGGATGCAGCATTTCCATGACGACGAGATGCACTCCGTCTCGATCCGCCACGACGGCCCGGTCGATCCTGAACGGTTCGTCCCTTGGCTGAACGAGCTGATTCAGCGCGACGGACCGGACATTCTGCGCAGCAAGGGGATCATCGCCTTCAGGGACGAGCCGCGGCGGTTCGTGTTCCAAGGCGTCCATCAGATCCTCGACGGCGATTTGCAGCGGGAATGGAAAGAAGGAGAGAAGCGCGAATCGCGCCTCGTCTTTATCGGCAGGAAGCTCAAGGAGCAGGAGATCCGCGAGGGCTTCGAAAAGATCGTCCTTGGCGCGTCGGCCGCGCAGGAGACGTCTCATTCATAAGAAATGATCTCGCGCTCCGCGCCATACACGACCTTCGCGCGACGGGAGTCGCCGGCCTTGCGGCGCATGAGAAATCGCGGACGACGCTTGCCCAGACTGGTCTCGCAGCGCCGGCGCACGAAGGCGGCGGCGATCTCTTCGCCGACGCTCTCGCGCGACCGCAACGCGCCGTCCTCCTCGGTGACCCGCGGCAGCCCAAGCCAGGCCGCCCAGTGACGCCAGTCTGAGGCGGCGGCGGCGCAGTCTTGAGTCTCGCCGAGAAGAATGTCGAGGTCGGGGTCGCTGTGCGCCAGCGAAAGAACGTAGCGCGCCGATCCGTCGTCCGCGGGCTGCACCTCGAGAGCGACGCCGCAATAGGCGGTGACGGGCACCGTGATGACCATGGAGATGCCGCTGAAGCGGCGGGAGATTAAAACGTCGTTCCGAGTGACGCGGATGCGCCGCGCCCCGCCGTCGGCGCGGCGGTCACGCTGAACAAAGACTCCTTCTTCGATCCTGCGCGCTGCATTGGCCTCAACCATCGATCGCTCCTTGCGGCTTGAATTGCGTCTCGGCTCCATATTGCCGCAGCCTGCCCGCGAAGGCGCTAAAAAGCCTGGTGAACAGCACGTAAATCATTGCTTCTACGCATGATTTAGGCGATGAGGGTGAAGTCCATGAAAACGAATTCGTTCAAATTGCTTCTATTCCGCGCAACGCGCCCGCTTGCGGCCCGCCGGCGCCTCGCCTACTCCTCTTCATGATGGGCTCCAGCCAAGCGGAACTCGCCGCTTTTCTTCCAGAACTCGAGAACGTCACGCGCAGGGCCGGCGAGATCGCCATGGCGTATTTCCGCGCGGGCGAGCGGACGACCGCCGCGGTTTCCTACAAATACGGCGGCTCGCCGGTCACCGAGGCCGATTTCGCGGTCGATCGGTTCCTGTTCCATGAGATGGCGCGGATCGCGCCCGAGGCGGCGTGGCTTTCTGAAGAGAGCGTCGACACCGCCGAGCGTCTGGCGCGCGACGCCTTGATGGTGGTCGATCCGATCGATGGAACGCTGGCGTTCTCGCGCGGCGACGCGCGCTGGTCGGTTTCCATCGCTCTGGTGGTTGGCGGCCGGCCGGTCGCCGGGATCATCCACGCGCCGGCGCTGGGCGAGACTTATGTCGGCGCGCTCGGGCTCGGCGCCTTCCTCAACGGCTCCCCGCTCATCGCGCCGCAGCGCGCCGAAATCGCCGGCGCCGCGCTCGTCGCGCCTCGCGCCATGCAGGACCGCTTGGCGGCGTCGCCCCGGGGATTCGTGATGGCGCCGCGAACGCCCTCGCTCGCCCTGCGGCTTGCCGATATCGCCTCCGGCCGGCATGATATCGTGGTCGCCGCGCCCAATGCGCGGGACTGGGACATCGCCGCCGCGGATATTCTCCTCGCAGAAGCGGGCGCCATGTTGAGCGAGCCGGAGGGCGTCGCGCTCACCTATAATCGCGTCTCGCTCGTCCGCGACATGCTCATCGCGGCTCCGAATTCGCTGTTCGACGATAGCCTCGCGGTGGCGCGGGAGGTCTTGGAAGGAAAATTATGAACAAGACGACGCAAGCAACCTCGGCCAAGAAAGAAAAACAGCTGCTGCATCTTGTATTTGGCGGCGAGCTGGAGACGCTCGACGGCGTCGCGTTCCGCGATCCGAGCAAGCTCGACGTCGTCGGCATCTATCCGGACAATGATAGCGCGCTCGCCGCGTGGAAAGCGAAAGCGCAATCCACGGTGGATAACGCGCATATGCGTTATTTCGTGGTGCATCTTTATCGGCTGCTCGATCCGGATGTGGAGGAGCTATAGGCGGCCTTCCAAAATTCGCCGGTTTTGCCAGGCATGGAAGCGTCGTTCCGGTTGGCCGGACGCGCGCGGACAAGACGCCGTCGGATGGCGCATGTGGGCCGGATTCTTAATAGATAGGAAACATGTCGCTTCTGACAGTGTACCGGCTGGCGACGATCGCGGCGACGCCCTTCGCCAGCGCCGTGCTCAATTGGCGCGCCAATCATGGCAAGGAAGATCCAGCGCGACTGGCCGAACGCATGGGCGAGTCGAATCGCCCCCGACCGCGCGGACGGCTGGTCTGGCTGCACGGCGCGAGCGTGGGCGAAAGCCTGTCGCTGCTGCCGCTCATCGAGCGTTTCATTCAGCGCGGCCTTGACGTGCTCGTGACAAGCGGCACCGTCTCGTCTGCGCGCGTTCTCAGCGCGCGCTTGCCGGCGGGCGCCTTTCACCAATACGCGCCGATCGACGCCCCGAAATTCGTCGAGCGCTTCCTCGACCATTGGCGTCCCGACATCGCGGTCTTCGCCGAGTCGGAGCTTTGGCCCAATATCGTCGCGGGCGTGCGCGCGCGCGGCGCGCCGCTGGTTCTCGCCAACGCCCGCATCTCTCGCAAATCCGCCGAGCGCTGGCGCGCGGTTCCCGGCGCCGCGAAATCCGTCTTCGGCGCCGTCGATCTTTGCCTCGCGCAAGATTCCGACAATGCGGCCCGCTTTCTGGCGCTCGGCGCGCGTTGCGTGCGCATCGCCGGCAATCTCAAATTCGACGTGCCGCCGCCGCCGGCCGATTCTGCAAAACTTGCCGCGTTCAATGGCGCGATCGGCGCGCGGCCAGCCTGGGCGGCGGTCTCCACCCATCCCGGCGAAGAAGACCTCGTGCTCGACGCGCATCTCGACATGGCCGCGCAAACCCCGTCGCTGCTGACGATCATCGCGCCACGGCGTTGGGAGCGCGGCGTCGAGATCGTCGAAGCCGCGCGCGCCAGAGGATTGACTGCGGCTTTGCGTTCGCAGGAAAGCGAACCGCGACGCGACGTCGACGTCTATGTCGTCGACAGCGTCGGCGAGCTTGGCCTCATTTTCCGCAGCGTCGGAGTCGTGCTGATGGGCAAGTCGCTGTTGCCCGGCGGCGGCGGACAAAATCCAATCGAGCCGGCGAAGCTCGGCTGCGCGATTCTTCATGGCCCGCATGTCGAAAACTTCGCCGAAGCCTATGGCGAACTCGCAGCCGCAAAGGCGGCCGCGCGCGTTGCAGACGCCGCATCGCTGGCGCGGGCCGCGCAATATCTCCTCGCCGAACCCGCGCGCATGCGCAAGATGGGACGCGCGGCCGCGGAAACGGTCGAGAGATTGGGCGGCGCCTCGCGCGGCATCATGACCGCCGTCGAACCCTATCTCGCGCAAATGGCGGTGGCCCAGCAATGACGGTCGCGCGCGGCGCCGCTTTTTGAGATGCGCGCGCCCGCCTTCTGGCGTGAAGACGGCGCGGCGGCGCGGCTGCTGTCTCCGCTCGGCGCGCTCTTTGGCGACATTGCGCGCAAGCGGCTCGCTCGCGACGCGCCGCGCGCCAGCTTGCCGACCATCGTCATCGGCGGACCGACCGCGGGCGGCGACGGCAAGACGCCACTCGCCCTCGCCCTCGCGCGCCGTCTCGAGGCGGCGGGAGAGCGCCCCGCCCTTCTCACCCGGGGCTATCGCCGCAGGCGCGGCGGAACATCCTCCTTCGTCGCGGACCTGACGCGTCACGGCGCCGACGACGTCGGCGACGAAGCGCTGCTGCTTGCGCGCGCCGCGCCGACGATCGTCGGCGCAGACCGACTTGCGAGCGCAGACCTGGCGCGGCGCCTCGGCGCCACCGTCGTCATTCTCGACGACGGCTTCCACAGCCGTCGCATCGCGCCCGACCTGACGCTGATCGTGATCGACTCGGACTATGGAGCCGGCAATGGCCGTTGCCTCCCGGCCGGTCCTTTGCGCGCGCCGCTCGATGCGCAGCTTGCGGCGGCGGATATTCTGGTCGTCATCGGCGACGGCGCGCCCGGACGCGACATCGCCGCGCGCGCGAACAAACCAATTATCGCCGCGCATTTGGCGCCCGACGCGAACGCCGCCGAAGCGATGCGAGGCGCGCGCGTCGTCGCTTTCGCGGGAATCGCGCGGCCAGAGAAATTCTTCAGCTTATTGGAGGCGTCCGGCGCCGACGTCGCGGCGCGGGTCTCATTCGCCGATCACCGCCGATTCACGCAAAGAGATTGCGCGAGCCTATCGAAGTTGCGGCAGGAACAGGGCGCGCGGCTCGTCACGACGGAAAAGGATGCGGCGCGAATGGGCGGTCAGCTTGCGACGCTCGACGTCGATACGCTGCCCGTCACTCTCGTTTTCGATGACGCCGCCGTTCTCGACAGGGCGCTTCGCGGGCTGCGCAGGGCGGATGAAGCGCGCCTTTGCGATCCTTAATCGGGCTTCTTGACGCCAAGACGCATCAGCTTGGCGTGCGGCCCGCTGTACGGCTCCTGCAGATCGACATTCCAATAGCGCAGATCCTCGAGCGGGATCGGCTCGCCGGTGACGGCGCAGCGCACATAGGCGCCGGGCTTGCGCACGCGATATTCGCCGTCAAGATATTCGACGACGGCCTCTTCAGCGGGCTGAGGCTGGCGGTCATAGCGGTTCATGCGCGTTCTCGACCCGTAGCGCCGGGGAAATGGACGCCCCACAAGGCGCCTGAGCGTCGTCACAAGCGACCTCATCGGCGAAGCCGAACGCTCCCTTTCGGCGGATTAGATTCCGAAAGATATAGCATCGCAGGGCGTACAGGGAAACGCCAGGAAAGGCCCAGAAACGCCCGCCGTTTCCTCCGAATGGCGCCGCTTACCAATAGACCTTGGCGCGAACCTCAAACAGATTGGGATGCGCGCCGGTATAATTGGCGCCGATAAGCGTGGGGAATGGACCACCATTGTAAAGATTCAATGGCGCGACGATGTTCATCACGCGCGTCCAGTTCGCCTGGATTGCGACGCCCACGTCCGGGTACCAGTTGACGCCGATCGTAAGATTCTGCTGACGGCCGCCGTTTATCCCGGCGTTGGCGATGTAGGTCCGGGCGAATGGATTTGGCGCGACGAAGGTCGTCAGCGCGAGCAGATTATAGAGGGTGTTCCCGTTGTAGGGCCCGTTGTTGAGGTCAACGGAGCTGAAGCGCGCAGCCAAGCCCCAGGCGCCATAACCGCCTGCGCTGAGCGGATTTTTGATCTTGAGCTGATTAAAGGTCGCGCCGTTCTTGTCGCGGATGTCGTAGGACTGCGCGCGCTCTTCGCCGGTGATCCAATAGGTGCCCTGGATGTAATAGCCGTCGAAATAGGCCGACCGTCCTCCCGGATTGAACGGAACCAGAGAGCCGTTGACGGGAATGACGCCGGTCGCCGCCGAAGCCGCCGTCAGATAGGTCGCACGGTTGATCGCGTTTTGATCGCGGTTGTAGAAGGCGCCGAAATATTCCGCCTGGACGCCGAACGGCCCATGCGACGCCGCCAATTCAACGCCGAAGGATTCGACATTCTTGGTGCATTTTCCGGCGAAGGCGGAGCTGTTGAAGAGGTTTTGGGGGACCGGTCCCACGATCGTGCCGCAGGAAAGATCCGGCGTGCCAATGAGGCCCTGCCCGAGAATATTGGCTTCAGATCTGATGCGGTTGCCGAGCGCAAGGACCCGGTCGTCGTTCGCCGCCGTGGAGTCGTTTGGCTGATGATATCGGCCCGAAACGCCGACATGGAGAAGATCGTGCTCGGTGTGGATCGGCGCATAGGTCAAGCGGCCGGTCAGGTCGAAATACTGCCCGCCGCCTGTGGCTTGGTACCAAGTCGTGTTGGACGGGAATGGCGCGCCGCCGCCGGCGTTGGGTATGTAAAGTCGCGGAATGCCCCAGGTCGCCGGATAACCGCGCGCGGGGTTGAGGCTCGCGTCGCCAAAGCTGGTGCTGAAGATGCCGCCCTTGAAGGTCCAGTCGTCGCCATAGGCGCCCATCGCAAGGCCGATATGACGATCCGGCTGGAAGGTGTCGACCGCAAGCGAGCGCTCGATAAAGTCGCGGTATTTTGAGGAATTGATCGCCTCGACGCTGAAGGGCTCGAACATGCTGCCGACCATGACGTAGGCCGGCTCCTTGGCGAAAGGCAGCGTCAACAGCGGGCTTTGGACGCCAAAATAGGCGTCGCGAACGCCGCCGTACACGTGATTGACGCCGGTGATCTGGCTTGTTCCGGTGAAGTCGTATTGCAGCTTGTAGAAGTAGATCTGCGCGGCCTTGCCTTCGACCTCGAGCCGAAGCTGGCGCCCGCCGACCTGATTATCGAAACCGTTGAGCGGCAGAGCGATGCCGCCGCCGTCGATGAGGATGCGGCCGCCGACCTTGAAGCTATACGCCTTGTCTTCGGTCTCGACGAAGAGGCCGTTCTTGAAGCTGACGAACACCGGCGGCCGCGGGGGCGTATCGGAGGACCCCTTGGACGCAGCGCCATTGGCGATATTCGTCGCGCTTTGCTGTGAGCGGTCCTTCGAGTTCGAACTTCGCGACGCAGATTTCGACCGCCGCGCCTCCTGACGAAGCTTGGCGACCTCGGCTTCCAGCGGACGAAGCCTGGCGATCTCCGCTTCCAGCATGCGCAGTCGCGTCTCGATGGCGCTCTCGGATGCGCCGGCGGTGGTCGAGAGCAACGCCCCGAGCGTCGCCGCCAGGACGGATGCTTGCTTCGCCCGCCGAATCGTCAAGTCCGCCCCGCACATCCCGTTATGTTCGGCCACAGGGTGGGGCGTTAACCTTAACGAATGGTTAGCGACATGCGTCGCCGCCGACAGCTGGCGCGCAGAAAGGCCAGCCGGGCCTTTAGCTCGGCGGGCGGAAACAAAGCTCGGCGGCGTCGCGCATCCGCAAATTTTTGAGTGGAACCGCGAGCAGGTCGGAGGCTCATGGGCGAACTTCTTCAAGCGTCCGCTGCGACGGATTCAAGCCACGCTGAGCATCGCGCGTTTTCCGCCGAAGCGGACGCCGGTTCGAAATGGGAAACGGCCCCATTTCAGGAACGCGTTCACGAACCGAGATTCATGAACGCGCTCGACCCGAAGCGTCTTCGTCGATCCTTTGATCAGAACCTGGAGACGACAGGGGCGAGAACGCCGGAGGGGCCGTCGAACGGATAATAGCGAAGGCTCGTGAAGACCATGTTTTCGTCCCCACGCGGCGCCCCGCCCCAGCCGGCGAAGCCGTTTCTCACACTATAGGAATACTGCGCGCCGGCCTTAATCTTTCCGGCAGGACCGCTATAGAGCGTATGCCAAATGCCCCCCGTGATCTGACGCAGGTCTTTTGTCTGGCTCGAACACGGAAAGATCGAGGCGTTCGTAGCCACCGCGGCGGCCGCCACGTCGTTTTCGAGGCCGCAGCCGGTAGTGTTGTAGGCCCAGTTTCCGAGGCCGCCGACGAAAAGCGTTCCGCCGATATTGCTCCATTGCGGTTGCTGCCCGGCAAATTCGCCGCCGACGAAGGCATAGACGTCCGTTTGCGGCGTGGCGTGCAGGGTCACGCCCGCCATAGCGATGCGCTCGGCGATCCACTGCGGCGCGCCAGACAATTGGAAAGTGGCGTCCGGCAGACCGCCCGCGCCGTAACGGCCGATGCCCTTGCCGATCATGCCGGTGAACTGGAAGTCGAGCAGATTCGGCCACAGCTGCACAACGACGCCGCCGCCGCCGCCGCCGCCCCACTGGCTATGATTGCCCCAGTAGGAGCGGTCCGTCACGTCGCGCAAAATGCCGAAGCCTTCGACATGGATCTTGCGGTCTATGACCTGGCCGTCCCAAGCTAGCTTGCCGATCACGTCGGGGATGCGGTTGAAAGAGTAATTATTGCCGGAGAAGAACAGGCCGCCGCCGGTCGGGGGCGCCAAGAGGATCGGCGAGCCCTCGAGCGGGAGAACGGTCGTGCCGAACGCCGTGGGGCCCGGCGGGGTGAAGGTTGTGGCGCCGCTTTCGATGGCGAGCGAGGCCCAAATCTGCTTGTTGAAGTCCTTGGTGAGGCGGAAGCCAGGTTGACGCGCCCAGTTATAGCCCGGAAGGTACTGGTGATCGATGACGGGCGGCTGCAGGGACGTATCGGGCCGGATGCCGACCGAATTCATCGTCACGAGCGACCACATCTGGCCAGCCGCAACGTGCACGCCGTATTCGTCGAAGTCGACGTTGCCATAGGCCTGACGCAGGCGAACATTGTAGGAATTGCTCAGGTTCGAGTTCGCCGTCTGCGCCGCGCCAAGGAAGTCGACCTCGCCATACGCCATGAGATGGGTCTGCTTGTCGAGATCGGCCTTGATCATCAAGGCCGGACGCGACGGACGAGCGCTCGCGCGCCATTCTGACGTGTGCGTGCCGGGTATGAAGCCGTATGGAATATTTTGGAACGGCGTATTGATGTCGGCGCCCATCCAACGGCTGCGATAGACGCTTTCCGCCGCGAAGAAGCCGGCGGGCGTGATTTCCAGACCTTTGAAATACAGGTGATCCGGGCCGGGGAGTCCGGAGGACGGCGGCGCGACAGCCGCTTGTTCGACGTGCGCCGGCGCCGCCTTGCCCGCGCGCCTGTGGTGCGCGCCGCCGTTCGCATCGCTCCGAAGTCTGGCGAGTTCCGCCTCCAGCGCCTGCACCCGCAGCTCGAGCGCGTCGTGTCCCGCCGCATTCGCGCCGGTCGCCAAAAGCAGAACGCCAAGCGCCGCCCCGGCAAGCGCTCGTTTCTTCGTCGATATTCTCATGTCAGCCTCGCGCCTTCATTAGCGTTAGAAAACAACGCGCGACTTATGGCCATCACAGGATGACAGCTCCATGACTTATAAAGTACAAGCTTAGTATTTTGAAGATCTAATTAATGTGTTGCCTGCGTACCACACCTTTAAGTACATATTTATACAGCACCAAATGCCATTGATTGATCAAACAAGACTTATAACTACACAACTATTTTAGTACGCAGCATATAACTTTGCGTACGTGCTTATACTTTTTATGACAACAATCGCACTGTGCCAAGCTTTATCAATTCCAGCAAACTTTCAGCAATATTATTGCTGCGTTATACGCTGCGTAAACATTACAGAAACACAGCTCCATTTTCAGAAATACCTCAGCAACAGACGCCTGCGACTATCGGTTCGGGTTAGGCGAACGCCAGGGCGCGTCGCCTCCCTGCGATGGACAACAGAGCCCCAACCCCAAAAGCGATGGGGCGCTACAAACGGGCCCTGTAAAGGGACCGCGACAGCTGCAGGCTTCTGACCTGCCGGCCGTGGGCAAAAGCCCGCCGACCACGGTCGATCCACCGGGCGCAAAGCTTATCGCCGCAGGGGCGTGGTGGCGGACTTGGCTGAACGGGGCTGAAACAATCCTCGTCGATCAGCCGCTCGCAGGATCGAAGCCTGCGAGCGCTCCCGTGAGCGAAAGATCGGGTCCGAGATCACATTCAGAAAAGACGTGAGTCGAAGGTGGATTCGAATGAGAATGTTCCCGATATCCGGGACGTTCTCATTCGTCGTTCACGAACCTTCAGCCGGGAATCCCTGCTCTGGATTCGAGTGGACGCTTCGTCTCGCTAGGTCAGTCTCGTCCTAACCGGCGGACTTGCCGCAAAGACTATCTTTGGGCATGTTGGACGCGAACTTCAGCAACCTGGCGAGGCGCACACGCCTCGCTCGCCCAATCAAAACGACGCCGTCATCGGCGCTATCCCAACGGCGTCTCGTTGGCGTAGCGCGGGTTTATCTCGCTTATTTTTGAAAGCGACGAACGTGCTGCTCATCGATGATTTTCTCGACGACGACCAATGCGCGCGCTTGCGCCAGCGCATTCTCAACGCGCCCTTTGTTTCGGGAGCGTCGACGGCAGGCGGAATGGCGGCGAACGTCAAGAAAAATCTTCAGCTTGACGAGCGCAAGGCGGGCAAAGTCGTCGACGAGATCAAGTCGCTCATCCTTGCGCACCCGGGCGTCGATCTCTTCGCGATGCCGGAGAAGCTCGTCGGCGTGATCGTCAATCGCTACGACGAGGGAATGGAATACGGCAATCATTCGGATTCGCCGATCATGGAAGGCGTGCGCTGCGATTTGTCCTTCACTTTGTTTCTGGAGGATCACAGCAACTATGATGGCGGCGAACTCGTTCTCGAGCAGGAGCACGGGCTCATCAAGGTCAAACCGAAAATCGGCAGCATCTTCGTCTATTCGACCGGCCTGACGCATCGCGTCGCCAAGGTGACGCGCGGCAGCCGTCTCGCCTGCGTCGGCTGGATCAAGAGCCGCATCCGCGACGAAGGCCGCCGCAAAGTTCTACGAGATCTCAACGCCGTTCTTGGCGCCTATATGGAAAAGAACGGACATGACGCCGTCGCCGATCTGCAGCTCAAAATCATCGGCGATCTGATCCGGATGTGGCACGAGTGATATGGATTCCAGCTAATTCGTTCGCTTGGACGGCGCCATTCCCCGCAGGCCAAAGGCCTGACCGGGAATCCAGACCCAATCCAAAAACGCTGGTCTTGGTCTTGATTCCCGATCGCGCGCGTTGGGAATGACAATCCGAGCCGTTCGAACGGCTTTCGTGTAAAGCCCCCGCCCCTGCGCGGTTCCCGCAAACGTAGATCAAAACAAAAATCCCGCCGGGAGAACCCAGCGGGATTGCTTGAGAGTCAGACGTGAGAGTCTCTTACCACCAGACTTCCGCGCGGGTGAGGAAGGAGTTGGTGTCGTTCGAGTTGAGCCAAGGCTGGTTGTAGGGCGCGACATTGGCGAGGACGCGGCCGTAGTTGAACAGGAAGCGGTAGCCCTTTTCCGGATACCAGTTCAGGCCCAGCGTGATCTTGTTGACGCGGCCGCCGGTGAGCCCGACCGAATTCGCGGCGAGAGTGGCCGGGATCAGTCCCGTAGGAGTGGCGACGCCGGGAACGAGGCCAAGCGCGCCATAGGCCGGGAGATAGCTCCAGGCGCCTTGCGCGCCGTTGTCGAGATTGATCGAGCTCCAGCGCGCCGCGACTTCCCAGGCGCCATAGCCGCCCTTGCTGATCGGATTGAGGATCTTGGGCGCCGTCGAGAAGGTGTAGGGCGTGTTGATGTTGTGCTCGATGTCCGTGTAGCCGGTGATGCGCGTTTCGCCCGTCAGGAACAGCTGAGCCTGCGCATAAAAGCCGTCGAATGACGCGGAGCTTTGCAGACCCTGTCCCGCAGCAAGGCGCGCCGCCTGAAACGCGGGGACGCCCGTCAAGGCGGTGGGGGTGATCAGCAAACCCGCCGACGTGTAGGAGTCGCGGCTATAGTAAGAGCGCGAATATTCGGCCTGGATGCTGAAGGGGCCGTGTATGGCGACAAACTCCAGGTTGAAAGCTGCGACGCTCCTCAGACAGTTGTTCTGGACGAGTTGGCCGTTGAGAGTCGTGTTAGCCGCCCAGCGTGAGCCGGCGAGACTGAACGGTCCGCCCGGATTGCACGACATGTCCGGCGTGCCGAGCAGGCGCGTGTTGAGCGCATTCGCCTCGTTGCGCACGCCGCGACCGACCAGCAATTCGTCGTTCGAAGCGCTGCTCGCGCCGTTGTTCTTATAGTATCGGCCCGTGGCGCCGATATGGATCAGATCCTCTTCCGTACGGATCGGCAGGTAGACCGCGCGGCCGTCAACTTCCCAATACTGGCCGAGCTGATTGTTGAATGGACGGTTGGCCGTATCCTGCGGGCTGGTGCTGTAGATGCCCGTCTTGACGCCCCAATTATGATCGCCGGTGGAGATCGACGCGCCGAGATGTCGCCGTGGCGTGTTGAACGCGTCAGACATCATCGAACGCTCGATGAAGGTGATGCCGGAATTCGAGGTGCTCATCGCCTCGAGACCCAAAGGCCTCAACTGATTGGCGAGCTGAATGACGATATCGCGCTCATAGGGCAAGCCGAACTTCGCCAGAATCGGATATTTGAACGCCAGCCAGGCGTCGCGAACGTTGGCCGCGCTCACAGCGCCGCTGCTTCCGCCGAATTCAAACTGCGTCCGGTAATACCAATATTTGAACGCCTTGCCGGCGATGTCGAGACGGGCGCGGCGCAGCAGCACATTGCTCGCGTCGCCATTGGCCGGATCGCTCTGCCAGCCGCCGTCGGCGTGAACGCGGCCGCCGACATGGAAGGAGAAGGCCTTGTCTTCGGTTTCGACGAAGAGGCCGTTCTTGAAGCTGACGAAGACCGGCGGCGGCGGCGGATGGCCATGGCCGTCCTTGCTCACATGCGCCTGAGCGGCGTTCGCGACATTCGTCGCGCGCTTGACCTCGGCGCGCTGCTTGGCGACCTGCGCTTCAAGCTGCTGCAGCCGCGCCTTCAATTCGCGAAGCTCGGACGCGGTGTCGGCCGCGGCCGGAGTGGCCGAAGCCGAAGTAAATAAGCCGAACGCAGCGATGGCGAGCGCGCGTTGTCCAACTCCAAGTTTCATAATTCAATCCCCCGGTTAGCTTTCGGGCGACAGTGAAGCCGACGCTGGATGACAGGCCCGTGACAAACTTTGCCCTAGCCGTAATGTGACGTTGCGAGTGAGAGCTGGTGTGGCGCCAGCGCCACAGTCCTGGCGACTGATCATTGTTTTTTGTGGCTTTGCCGTCACAGCAGAAGTTTTTTTCCGAAAGCGTCATCGCAAATTTGCGGCTTTTTCGACGCAACTCATCCGCACCGGAAGAATCGATCGGCTACTTCTTTCGTGGTCGGCGAGTGGCATTACGCGTCACGCGTAATTCGGCGCGCGCAGCCGCACCACGCTGACTCCGCCGCCTCGTCGCTCGACGCAGATTTTCGTGGCGATGCGCTGCTGGAGCGAATCGACATGGCTGATCACGCCAACCCGCCTGCCCTGCCCCTGCAGCGTCTCCAACGCGTCGATGACGACGTCGAGGGTCGCCGAATCGAGCGCGCCGAATCCTTCATCGATGAACAGCGTGTCGACGAATGAATCGCGCCCCTCGAGTCCGGCGAGCGCCAAGGCGAGCGCCAGCGACGCGAGGAAGCGCTCCCCGCCGGAGAGCGAACGCGTCGAACGGCGCTCGTCGCCAAGATCGCGGTCGATGATCTGGAGGCCCAGCGACCCGGCCTCGCCCGAGCGCTCGAGCGCATAGCGCGGCGCAAGCAGCGCCAGGCGCTGATTGGCGAGCCCGACGAGATGCTGCAGCGTCGCGGCCTGCGCGAAACGGCGGAACTTGTCGCCGCTCGCCGAGCCGATGGCGTCATTGATCTCGCTCCAGAGTTTGGCGTTGATGCGCGCCCGTTCGAGCTCGTCGGCGAGCGCTGTCGCGCGTTGTCGCGCCTCATCATCCTTCGCGCCGCGCTCGCGCAGCCCGCCGAGCCGCGCCGACAATTCGTCGAGGCGACCCGAGATGCTCTTCTCCTCCGCGGCGAGCTGCTCACGCGAAACGTCCGCCGGAGCGACGGCCTGGGCTTCATCGAAATCCACCTGCCGCGCGTTGACGGCGGCCTCGGCGGCGGCGCGCCCGGCTTGCGCCGCTTCGACGGCGCGGCGCAGCTCCGCCTGCGCTTCGCGCGACATCGCAAGAAGAGGCGCCGCAGTCGCCTCGTCGAAGCCGGCGCCCTCGAGCGCCGTCGCAAAGGCCATGCGCGCTACTTCGGCGCGCGCCGCCGCGCTTTCCGCCGCGCTGGCGCAATGGGCGTGACGCGTCTCGCAGGCGGTTTTCCACTGCTGGGCTTCAGCGAGAAGGTCGCGCGCCTCGTCCCGCGCCGCAAGAGCCGCCCGGTGGCCCGCCTCGATGCGCGACCGATGCGCGGCCGTCGCTTCTCCCTCCAGAAGCAGCGCGCGCGCATCGCGGGCCTCTGCCAGGCTCCTTGCGCGCGCCTGATGATCACCCTTCGCTTCAGCCTCGCGGGCGCATGCGCTGTCTGCTTCCGCCGCAATGCGCTCCGCGGTCAGCCCGATCGCGGCGAGTTTTGCGGCGATTTCATCCGACCGCGCCAGCGCCTCCCGATATTGCGCGCCCGCCGCCTCGAGCCGGCGGCGGGCAGAAGCGGCGTCGCGATCGAGATCCGCGGCCGAGAGGTCGCAAAGCTGGAGATAAGGCGCGAGCGCGCGATCGAGCGAGTCGAGACGCTCGATCAATCCCGCGCCTTCTGCTTTCGCGCGGGCCCGCGTCTCGCGCGCCGCTTCGAGCGAATGGGCGAGCGCCGCGCGCTCCTCCTGCCGCGCGTCGAGCGCCAGCCGAATCGCGTCGCGCTCTTCGCGCAGCCGATCCCGCTCCTCTCGCAGCCGACGCGCGGCGAGAAGCTTTTGCGCGACGCCATCGCGCGCGGTCGCAAGCTCCTTCGCCAACGCCTGCAGTCGCGGCGAGGCTGATGGTATCGTCGTCGGCGGCGCCAGCTCCGGCGTCATATCTCGCGCGCGATCCGCAGTCAGCAGCGACGCATATTCAGCCTCGGCGCGCGCGCGAGCCGCTTGCGCTTGCGCCGCGCGACGCGACGCGTCTTCGTGAAGCGCATGCGCCTGCGCCGCCCGCGCGCTCAAGGAGACAGCCTCCTCGTCCAATCTGCTGAGCGTTCGCCGCGCCTCGTCGCGCCGCGCCCGCAGCGCTTCGATTAACGCGCGCGCCGCGTCATGCGTCTCGGCGAAAGGATGTTCGCGCGCGCCGCACACGGGACACGGCGCATCATCGGTCAACGCCGCGCGCAATCGCAGCGCATGGGGATCCGCCGCGGCGTCCGCCAATTCGCCGAAGCGTTCGGCCTCGGCGCCTTGCGCCGCCTGTCGCGCGCGCTCCGAATGCAATCCTTCAAGCTTCTGTCGAACCGCCGCTTCGTCCTGAGCGTAGCGGTCGATGTCCTGATGCGCGGAAGCCACCGCGACGTCCGCCTCGTCAAATGCGCGCGCGCATCTGCGCAAAGCTTCGTTCAGCTCGACGGCGCGCGCCAAATCGTCGGCGCGCGCGAGCGCGGCCGGTTCGTCGAGCGCGGCGAGCGCGCCGTCGCGGTCGGTGATTTGCCCGGCCAGCTTTTCGCAGGCGGCTCTGTCCTGCGCGTCGCGCGCGTGAAAGTCCGCAAGCGTGGCGTCGCCTCGATCGATGTCGGCCAAGGCCGCAACGAGCGCGCGATCGCATTCCCGCCTAGCCTGCGAGATTTCGGCGCGCTTCGTCAGCCAATCGTCGATGTCTCGCCAGCGTTCGCTGAGCGCCCGCGCCGGCTCGAGGCGCGCAAGATCGGCGAGCGCCCTCTCCTTCTCGCGTTCGATATCGGCGCGCCGTTCGCTTGTTTCGGCGCGTTCGTCCCGCTTCGCCTGCGCGCGCGACGCGGCGTCCTGAGCGACGCTCCGCGCCTTCGCCTCCTCCTGCGCCAGGTTGGCGATGCGCGCGTCGAGCGCCGCGGCTTCGGACCAGATCGGCGCGAACCGGGCGATCTCCGCTTCCGAGGCGGCCACCGCCTCCGCAGCGGAGCGCGCTTGCGCCTCAAAAGCGGCGAACGCTTCCTGCGCGGCGCCCGCTTTCGCTTTCGCGTCGGCGTCGTCTTTGAGCGCCGCCGTTTGCGCTTCCTCGGTGCGCCGCATCTCGTCCCGCGGCGCGCACAGCGGCTCGACCCGCGCGAGCGCCGCAAGCGTTTCGCGCCGCGGCGCCATCTCGTCAAACGCCCGCAAGGCGCCCTCGCGCGCCGACATCGCCTGCGCGAGTTTTGCGTGCGCCTGAGCCAAGGCGTCGAACCGGCGCAGCGCATCAGCCGTCGCGGCGCGCCTTTCGGCGACCTGCGCGCGTTCGGCTTCGGTCGCTGCGACGTCCGCCTCGACTGCGGCGCGCTCCTCTTCCGACATCACGCCGATTTCGGCGCGACGGCGTTCGATAAGCGTCGTCGCCTGCTGCGCCTCGCGGGCGCGCTCAAAGGCCCGCTGCGACAGAACGCCATAGATTTCTGCGCCGGTGATTTTTTCGAGAAGTTCGGCGCGCTCCTTCGCGTCGGCGCGCAAAAACGCGTCGAATTCGCCCTGCGCCAAAAGCGCCGTGCGACGAAACTGGTCGAAGGTGAGATCCGTCAATTCGACGACGCGGGCGTTGACGGGCTCTATGCCGCTCTCGACCGGCGCGACGATTTCGCCGGCCTCGTCGATTCGCCACAGCGACCTGACGCGCTTTTGCAACGCCCCCGACGCTCTGCCGCGCGCGCGCTGCAGGTCGCAGCGCGACCGGTAGCGCAGCCCGTCCATGCCGATAAAATCGACTTCGGCGAACCCGCGTCCGGCGCCGCGACGAAGAATTGCGCGCGGGTCGCCAGAGCCGAGCGTCTCTCCGGAGGGATCTGGCGCGCCTTCGCTCGCGCCAGCTGCGACGACGCGCGGGAATTTGTCATAAAGCGCGAGACAGATCGCGTCGAGAATCGTCGACTTGCCCGCCCCGGTTTCCCCAGTGATAGCGAAGAGCCCCGCCGAGCGCAGCGGCTCGCTGTCGAAGTCGATGGCAAAGCCTTCGGCGAGACTGGCGAGATTAGCGCCTCTGATCGCCAGAATGCGCAATGTCACGCCTCCTGCAGAAGACGCTCGAAACAGTCGAAATGATTGTCGGTCGGGGCGACGCCGTGCGCCTGCTCAAAAGCTTCGCGAAACAAATCCGTCGGTTTGCGCTCGGCAAGGCGCAGCGGCGTCGGGGCCGCCGCCGGCGCTTGCGTCCGCTCGACGCTGGTCGAAACGACGCGCAGCGGGAATTTCTCGCAAATGGCGTCGAGCTCGGCTTTTAATCCAACGGCTGGGCCGTCGACACTGACCGCGAGATGCGCGAAGGGCCAGGCGTCTATCGGCGCCGAAGCGTCCAAATCGAGCGCCGCAAGCGCGGACTCAAGTTCAGCAAGGCGCAAAGCGCCGCTCGCCGGCGCCCGCAAATGACGGACGGGGCGGATGATCGGCGCATGTTCGACGACAACGGCGCCGCTGTCATCGACTTCGACGATGCTGACCCCATGCGCATAGCCGATCTCGGTCTTCGACATGGGAATGAGCGAGCCGGAGTAGCGGATCGTCTCGCGGCCAATGGATTGCGGACGATGCAGATGGCCAAGCGCAACATAAGCGATATCGGGCGAAAACATGTCGGACGGAAGGGCGTGTTCGCCGCCGACGAGAATCCGTCGTTCTGACCCTTCCGATTCGAGCGCGCCCGCGACATGAAGATGGCCGGTGACGATGAGCGGCGCCGCGCCGATGTCGCGCCGCGCGCTTTCGACCGCCTCGCGATAGGCCTCGCGCACGGCGCTGGCGGCGCCGCCTCCGCTCGTTACGGGCAGATCCACCGCGCGCGGATAAGGCAACGCGAGCAAATATGCGCCAATTCCGCCGCTGGCGTCGCGGATCGGCGAAAGATGCGCGCGGGCGTCGAAGGCGCCGTCGCGACGCGCAAAGGCCCCGATCGAAACGACGTCCGCCATCTCGAACAAGGCGCGCGGCGCTTCGAGTCGCGCCGCCGGGTCATGATTGCCGGCGACGAGCGCGATGCGCGCATGCGGACAGGCGACGCGCAAGTCGCGCAATGTGTCATAGAGCAGCCGCTGGGCGTCGGCGGAAGGATTGAGGCTGTCAAAAACGTCGCCCGCCACGATGACGGCGTCGACCGCCCGGTCCCGGGCGATGGCGACAAGCTGCGCCAGCGCGTCGCGGTGCTCGGCGTCGCGCGACCAGCCCTGCAGCGTCGCGCCCAAATGCCAGTCGGCCGTGTGAAGAAGGCGAATCACTCCAGCAGTAGGCAACAGGCCGTCGGCGGTGGGCAAGGGCCAGGCTTGGCCGCGCTGGCGTGGGGCGAATAATCCGCGGTTTTCGCCTCGATCTCACAGCCAGGGACGAGCGGCGAAGCGGCGCGCGGCGATAGATCAGCATAGCAGTCGTCGAAACAAAGACATACCGATTACTTTTGAGATCCCGGCCGCTTCTTGCAGCTTACTGTTTCACCAGCGTTTATCGCGTTCAGAAGGCGAAGCCGTCCTCCGCGGCGGACGGCGCGGCGCGGGCCTTCACAAGCCTGTCGTCGTGCCTGTAAAATATGCGCCATCGCAAAGGGCTGGACCTTGGCGCGGTCCGACAGGCCCCTCCTCAATCCGAGAGGAAGCAGGGTGACTGCACACTTTCGTCAACAGACCGTGTCGCCACAGGCGTGCCCCGCGCTCGTGCTCAACGCCGACTACCGGCCGCTGAGCTACTATCCGCTCTCGCTGTGGGGGTGGCAGGACGCGATCAAGGCGGTCTTTCTTGATCGCGTGAACATCGTCTCGGAATACGACAAGACCGTCAAAAGCCCCAGCTTCGAGATGCGTCTGCCCTCGGTCGTGTCGCTCAAAGAATATGTGCGGCCGACCCGTCAGCCGGCGTTCACGCGGTTCAACGTGTTCCTGCGCGATCGCTTCACCTGCCAATATTGCGGAGAACATGAGGAACTGACGTTCGATCACGTCATTCCTCGATCGAAGGGAGGCGCGACGACGTGGGAAAACGTCGTCGCGGCGTGTTCGCCGTGCAATCTGCGCAAGGGCGACCGCCTGCCGAAGGAGGCGCATATGTCGCCGGCGCAGGCGCCCTTTCAGCCGAGCGTCGCCGACCTGCATCGCAACGGCCGGCTGTTTCCGCCCAATTACCTGCACGAAAGCTGGATGGACTATCTCTACTGGGATTCGGTGCTCGAACCATAGCTTGGCGCGCCAGGAAAGACGGCTCCAATGATGCGCCGAATCGTGATCATGGCTTTCGGCTTCGTCCTCGCCGTCGGCGTCGGGGCCATTTTTCTTATCGTCTCGGCGCTTGTCGACCCGGCGACGCGGGAAGCGGGGTTTGCCGCCGCGACGTCCGGCCTCTTCGCCTTCGTCGAAGAAGATGCGCGCGCCGGCGGATGGACCGATCCTCTGGCGACATTCGGATTCATCGTTTGGTCGATGATCATCGCCACCTGCGTCGCGCCGCTCGCGGTCGCGGCGTTGATCGGCGAGATCGCCGGCGCACGCTCGCTCCTCTGGTATTCGGGCGCGAGCGCGACGCTCGCCGGCGCGTCGCCGTGGATCGCCCGCGCGGCGATGGGACTTGATCGCGCCCGCGAAGCGAGCCCGCTCGAATTAAGAATCGCGCTGCTGTTTTTTCTGACCGGCGCGATGGCGGGGTCGATTTACTGGTTGATCGCCGCGCCGCCGCCCGCTCGTCGGATGGCGCGCCCCAATCCGCCGCTCGGCGACGTTTAACGCGCAGCATGCCCGGGGGAAGCGGCGCGAATAGACGCGAGCGCCTCGCAATTATTTTCGCGCGAGACATCCGGCAAATCGCCGGCCATCTGAACCAGCGCCCAGTCGCAAGACTCCTGCATGCTCGAGATCTTATCCATGCTCATGGCGCGCGCAGACGCGCGAATGAAGCAAGCGAACGAAGCAAGAATGAGCGCGGAAACGATCATTGCGCCAGGGAGCGCGTGATCTCCATTTGTCAATTCGTCGAGTGAACTGAGGGGCATAGGCGATCATGACGCGGACGCCGGAAGTCCCCGGATTTTCTTGGACTCCGGCGGCGTCAGGATTGACGCCAAAAGCCGGAAGTGCTCTTAACCGACCATGGCAGACTACCATTCTCTGATCGCGAGAGCGGTCGCCGCTCTGCCGCAGTCCACGCCGGACACGCGCCAAGCGGTCTATGAACGCGCCCGCAAGGCGTTGTTCAATCAGTTGCGCGGCATTCAGCCGCCGGTCGCGGAAGCCGACATCGCCGCCGAGGGCCGCGCGCTCGAAGACGCGATCCAGCAAGTCGAAACGGAGCGCGCCGCAAAGGAGGCGCAAGCGACACGGCCTCTCGATGGGATGTCTGCGCCGCCGCGCAAGCCACATCCGATCAGCACGGCCAAACCCGTCGAGCGCGCGCCGAGCGATGGCGCAGAATCGACCAGGCGCGATGCGCCGCACTCCTCGGTCGCGGGCGACGACGATGTCCCGCTGCGCGAACCTCAGAGGCCGCCAGCGCCGCTGCCGCCGGCGCCGAGGCCGCAGCGCTCGAAGCGTCTCATTCTGTCCGTCGCCGGCGTCGTCGTGGCGCTCGTGGCGGTCGTCGGAACGCTCGCCTGGCAGCTTCGCGAGCAGCCCGAGGATTTGGCCAAGCTGAAACCGGAGCAGTCGCCCTCCAACGGACCTGAAAGCGGCAAGATCAACGATCGCGTCGGACGCGAAAGGGAGCCGGTCAAAGCGTCGACTCCGCGCGCTCCCGCCGTGCCAGTGGCGCAAAAGGCGGAGATGTGGGTCGGCTCGCTCACCGAGCCCACGAAAGTCGATAAAATCTACAACGGCTCCGCCGTCTGGCGCCTTGAGAACGTCGGCGGGCCCGGCGAACCTGTCGGATCGGCCATCCGCGGCGACATCGACGTCCCCGACGCGAAGCTGAAGATGACTCTGCTGTTTCGCAAGAACACCGACGCCACCCTTTCGGCCTCGCACACCATCAACGTGTCGTTCACGGTGGCGCCCGGCAGTCCCATCGGCGGCGTCAAGGCGATCGGCCCCATCCAGATGCGCCGCTCCGATGCACAGTCGGGAGAAAAAGTCGCCGGCATTCCCGTGCCGATCACCGAGAATAATTTCCTCATCGGCCTGATGCGCGGCGATCACGAGGCGCGCAATATTCTGCTGTTGCGGTCGCTCGCGGCGATCGACCTGCCGATGCAGCTCACCGACGGCCGCGCGGCGACGATCAATATGGAAAAGGGCCCCTCCGGCGAGCGCGTCTTCGCCGACGCCATCGACGCCTGGGGAAAATAAATTCCAGCTTCGCTGCAACGCCGCCCGCGCTCCGTAATTCACATGACGAGCGTCAGCTTTTTCGCGGCGCGCGTCACGCCCGTGTAGAGCCACCGCGCCCGATGTTCGCGAAAGGCGAAGGACTCATCGAAAAGCGTCACGTCGTCCCATTGCGAACCCTGGGCCTTGTGGACGGTCAGCGCATAACCGAAATCGAACTCGTCCGAGTCCTTGCGAAGCGCATAAGGAATATCGCTTTCCGCGCCGAATAGTTGCGGCACGACCGCCACGCGCTGAAATTTAGCGGCTTCGCCATCTTCCGGCATCACCAGCATTCTCACCTTGCCGCGGCGCAGGGCGCCGGCGCTCTTTACCGTAAACAGCGCGCCGTTCAGAAGTCCCTTCTTGCGATTGTTGCGCAAGCAGACGAGCTTCTCGCCGGACTGCGGCAACTCACCCGAAAAGCCGCGCAGCTGGCGCAGGCGTCCGTTATAGGCGCGCCGCGTTTTGTTCAGGCCGACGAGCACCTGATCGGCGCCGGTCACGAGCGCGGGATCGAGCGAGTCGCGGCTGATGACGCGCGTATCGCCGAAGACGCCGCGCTCGACGCCCTCGCCGGCGCGGATCGCCATTGACAGGCGGATGATCGGATTGTCCGCCGCCTGCCGATGCACTTCTGTCAGCATCACGTCAGGCTCGGCGTCGGTGAAGAAGCCGCCGCCTTTCACCGGCGGCAATTGCGCCGGGTCGCCGAGCACCAGCACCTTCTTGCCGAAGGAGAGGAGATCGCGGCCGAGCTCCTCGTCGACCATCGAGCATTCGTCGACCACGATGAGTTTCGCGCGCGCCGCGGCGCTGTCGTCGTTGAGAACGAAGGACGGCTCTTCGGTCTCCGTGTCGGTCGCACGATAAATGAGGCTATGAATCGTGCGCGCGTCCTTGCATCCCTTGGAGCGCATGACGAGCGCCGCCTTGCCGGTGAAGGCGGCGAAGGCGACGTCGCCCTCGACATGTTCGGCGAGATGCCGCGCGAGCGTCGATTTGCCCGTTCCAGCGTATCCGAACAGCCGAAACACCTGCCGCGCGCCGGGCGTTTCAAGCCAGCGCGCGACGGCGGTCAGCGCTTGATCCTGTTCGGGCGTCCAGATGGGCATGGCTACGGCGTCGAATCCAGGCGTCACGATGGCGGAGGCGACGCTGGCGAACAAGCGCCATTTTTACGCTTGTCAGGAGCTGAAGCCTGCGATCAGCAGCGCGCCGCCGAGCGCGAAGGACAGGAGCGCAAACACGGGATAGCGCTTTTCATATGCCATTCGGGCGAAAATGTCGCGCACCGTCTGCGGCGGCAGAAAGAGCGTCAGGAAACCGCTGATCAGCGTGATCCAGCCGACAAGCGAGACGAGCGCCGCGACCATGTCGCTCCAAATGTCGTGGCCGATCACAAGGGCGAGACCGATCGCGAGGCGCATCATGCCGACAAAGGCGATGGCGACGGGCTCGCGCGAAACGCTCTCGATCATCTGCAGCGCCACGTCCCTGCGCACCAGCATCCAGGCGGACATGATCAGAGCGTAAGCGCCAATCAGCTTTGCGAGAAAAAGCGTAAGCGGCGTCATGAGCGCCTCCTTGCCGAATCGCCTTCACACCACCGAAGAATGGCGCGCTGGCGTTGACTGCAGGTAGGCGTCAAAGGCCGCTGCGACAAGCCGAACGAAGGGCCTTCCGCGTTCGGTGACGGCGAGTCGTCGGTCCCGTAGGTCGATGACGCCATCATCCGCGAGAGCGTCGAGCGACGCCTGCGCCGCGTCGAAGGCGTCTTCCGCATAGCCATGGCGCACAGCCACCGCGCCGTAGTCCACGTCGAAATCGCACATGAGACGCTCGATCAGATCCGCGCGGGCGATATCCTCGCGCGTGAAGGCGAGGCCGCGCGTCGTCGCAAAACGTCCTGACTCGATCGCGCGGCGCCATCCCGCAAGATCGGTGGCGTTTCCGACATAGCCCTCCGGAAGGCGCCCGATGGACGAGACGCCAAACGGCAGCAGCGCGTCGGCGGCGTCAATCGTGTAGCCTTGAAAATTGCGGCGCATGCGCTTCTCGCGCGCGGCGATCGCCAGCGGGTCCTCGGGACGCGCGAAATGATCGAGTCCGATCGCCTCGAATCCCGCGCCTTCAAGAGTCGCCCGCACCGCCGCCGCCTGCGCCAGACGCTCGCCGGCGCCCGGCAGCGCCGCGGCGTCGATCAGCTTCTGGTGCGACTTGAACCAGGGCACATGCGCATAGCCGAAGACCGCGAGCCTCTGCGGCGCGAGCGACGCCGCGCGCGAGGCGGTGCGCTGGGCGTCTTCGACGCTCTGCTTCGGCAGTCCGTACATCAGATCGAGATTGATGGCCGTGATCCCGGCGCCGCGCAGCAATTCCACGGCGCGCGCCACCGTCTCATAGGGCTGTATGCGGCCGGACGCCTCCTGCACATGCGCGTTCAGGTCCTGCACGCCGAGCGAGGCCCGCGTGACACCGGCGCCGGCGAGCGCCTCGACGAGATCGGCGTCAAGAATGCGCGGATCGAGTTCGATCGCGTGCTCCGTTTCGGCGGAAAGATCGAAATGATCGCGCAGAACTGCAACGATCGCGCTGAAACGCGTAGGACCGAGGATGCCCGGGGTGCCCCCGCCCCAATGGATGCTGGCGACGCGCCGCGCGCGCATCGCCGCCGCGGTCAGCACGATTTCGCGCTTGAGCGTGCGCGCATAGGCTTCAAGCGGGGCGTCCTGGCGCACCGCCTTCGTGTGGCAGCCGCAATAGGCGCAGATTTCGGTGCAAAACGGAACGTGGAAATAGAGCGAGAGCGACGAGGAAGGAGCGAGGTTCGCGAGCCACGCACGCGCGTCGTCGTCGCCGATCGACTTGGAGAAATGAGGCGCCGTGGGATAGCTCGTGTAGCGCGGCGCGGATCTTTCGGCCAAGGCCAGGGACGCTGGGTCCATCCTACTGACTCCCTCGCCGCCGCGCGGCGCCGCTAAAATTGATAGCGCGCCTCGGCCTGGCGCGCAAAAGCGGCGTCCTGCCGCACTTTGACGCGGACGCGCGCGAATCGGCTGGACGCAGGCCGCGAAAAAGGCAAAGTGAGGCGATTTCACGAGTGTGGGAGCATAGCGCAAATGGCGATATTTTTTGAGCGACGACCGCATTGGCTGAGATTCTGCCTTGTCGCCGCCGCGAGCGCCTCGGCGCCGCTCGCCTATGCCGCCGGTTCGACGGACGCCTCTGGCCGCTACTCGATTCTTCGCGAGGGAGACAAGGATACGGGCTGCATGCTGACGCTCGACGCGCGCACGCGCGGCCGCGCCGGCCTGAAGGCGCAGCTTGCGCCGGCCTGCCGGGACAATGGCGTGGTGATTTTTGATCCGGTCGGCTGGGGGCTCGACCGGGGGCGTCTCGTGCTCACCGCCCGCAAGGGCCATAAGGCGCATTTTGACAAGGGCGCCGACGGCGTTTGGCGGCGCGACGACAAGGAAGGCAAGGCGCTCGGCCTTCGCCCCCTCTAGCAACCCTCATCCATGAGAGACTTCTGCGAAAGAAGCCTCCCGGATTTCTCCGGGAGGCTCTCCGCCGTCGCCGCGCGAGAGGGGCGGGGTGCCGGCGACGGGTCGTGTGGCGCGGTCGTCGGCTAATCGCAAACTCGTACCCGGCGATAGTCGACGATCTCGCCCCACTGCCCAAGAACCGGCTCCTGGAGGAAATGGCATTCTCCATAGCCGTAATAGGCGTCGGCGTGATCTGACCAGGATCCGCGATAAGGCTCCGGCGCAAACCAGGCTTCGCGACCGTCATCATAGGGATCGTAGCCATGGCCAAAGCTTTCGCTTTGGTAACGGCCATAACCAAAGCCTTCGCTTTGGTGGCGGTCATGACCAAAGCTTTCGCTTTCGTAGCGGCCGTGGCCAAAGTCTTCGCTCTGGTAGGGAGCGCGGCCTTCAGCGGAGTCGTCGCTCAGATCCTGCGCGACGACGGGGGAAGCCGCGAGCGCCAGGATGACTGCGAGGACGAAAGGCTGGCGCGACATGCTTGGCTCCGATCACTGGGGCAGAGCAGGCGTCGGGGAGAACGGCTCGCGTGCCCAATACGCATAATCTGACGCACATTAGCTGAACCGGACATGGCCGCGTCGTTCATCCGGCAGTCAGCTTTGCAGTGGGGCCGCTGACCTCGACCAACGTCTGAGGTTATGGCGTCCAGCTGTTTCATTTTGGTTCATGACCATCATTTCTTGCCTGCGCTGTTTCAAGATTGGACGCTTTTTTACGTCTCGGCGCCGGCGTCGCCATCCAGGCGTCCCCGGAATCGCTGGGCATGCAGCGTCCCGCGAAGGCGCGGCTCACGCGCCGCGCGTTAGCACGCAATCTGCAGAATAACGAAGATATTGCGCCGAGTTGCGTCAAATTGGAACGTGCGGCGGCTTCTTGTCGATGCCTGAGATGCGCATTGAGAAGCGAGTCAATCGGCAATGCGAATTGCCGCACTTCTGAGCAATCAGGTTCCGACGCAAGTTGAGCGCAAGCCCTCGGCCAAGCGGGAAGGCAAACCCCGCTTCCGGCCCAAAACTGGGGATTAGAGCGCTGATGTCGATCGCGAATCCAAAAGAGATGCTGAAGCCCTTCGTCGCGCGCGCCAATGGCGACGAAGTCGAACATGAATCGACATCGCATGAAGACGGCGGGCGCGGCACGCTCACGCGCGAGGACATCGCCCTGGCGATCCATCGCCGGCTTGAAGGCATGTCCCGGCGCGAAGCCAAGCGCCTGACCGACCTAGTGATCGAGGAAATGGCGGCGACACTGGCGTCCGGCGAGTCGCTGAAGCTTCACGATTTCGGCTCGTTCATCGTGCGCACGAAACGCGAGCGCGCGGGCCGCAATCCGCGCACCGGCGCGCCGGTGCCGATCGAAGCGCGGCGAGTCATAACGTTCAAGGCGTCTCCCAATATGAAGGCGGCTATTAATGGCAAAGTTCCCGTGACGAAGGTCAAGAAGCGCGCCCGCGGCCGCCTCGCGCCGCAGAACGGCGGCGCCGAAGTCGTGAGAATCTTCGCCCCATGAACATCCGGTAGTCCGCGCTCCTCCCTGTGAGCGGACGTGGGGCCCGATCGTTCGCCGCTCGCCCCGGCGAACCTTCGGGCCCTCTCTCTTTACGGCTTTACGGCAAGGCCGCGCGGTTGAGCTTGCCATTGGCGTTGCGCGGCAGCGCATCGAGGAACATGACAGCGCGCGGACATTTGTAGGCGGCAAGATGCGCGCGGCAGTATTCGAGGATGGCCGTCTCGTCTCGCGCCGCGCCGTCGCGCATCACCACATAGGCCTTGATGATCGTCGCCGCTGCGTCGCGCCCCGGCCGCTCCGCCGCCGCCGCTTCGACGACGCCGTTGATCTCGAGCAGCCTTTTCTCGACTTCCGCGGGCGAGACCCGGTAGCCTCCCGCGTTCATGAGCTCATCGACGCGGCCGTGGCGCCACATGTAGCCGTCGGCGTCGAATTCGACGAGATCGCCGGAGACGAACCACTCGCCGCGAAACGCCTCGCGCTCCTCTTCTTCACGGTTCCAATAGCCGAGCATCATTCCCGGATCGTCCCGGCGCACGGCGAGGAGGCCGGTTTCGCCCGGCCGAAGCGGAGTCTCGCCGCTCTCTTGCGCCAGCGCCGCCACCGCCCTGCCCGGCTGCGGCCTGCCGGGCGAGTCCGGACGCACCGGCGCCGTCGGCCCGCTGGAGACGAAGGTCGAAATTTCACTCATGCCGAAGGCTTCGAAGATGTCTTTCCCCGTACGGCCGCGCCAATCGGCGAGCAGGCTCGAGGGCAGCGCCGCGCCCGCCGAGAGCGCGTGGCGCAGGCTCGATAGATTGGCCGCTTCCGGCGCGCCATATTTGAGGATCTGCCGAAAGACGCCGGGCACTGCGGCGAAGATCGTCGCGCGATAGGTTTCGATGAGACGCGGCCACGCGGCAGGATCTGGATGCCCGTTGTAAAGCACCGCGCTCGCTCCCGCCGACAGCGGATCGACGACGCCGACGCCAAGCGTATAGGTCCAGTTGATCGCGCCGGCGTGCAACATCACGTCGCCGGGGCCAAGCCCGGTCCAATGCTCCCGCATCGGCCTTCGGCCCCAAGCGGCGCGATGCGCATGCAACACGCCTTTCGGCCGGCTGGTCGTGCCGGAGGTGTAAACGAGATAGGCGGGGTCGTCGGCGGCGGTGTCGACGTAGTCCGGGATGGGCGCGCTCTCGGCGAGCCGCGCCAGATCGGCGCCGCGCAAGACGTGGAAGTCTCCGCTATGCGCCTCGTTCTCGAACGATGCGCCCAAGGCCAGCGCGGACGCGCCGCAGTCGCGCGCCATAAACTCGGCTTCCTCAAAAGTGAGCTGAGAGGACGCGAGCAACGCCACATAGCCGGCGGCGATTGACGCGAAATAGGCGAGCGCCGCATTTGCTTCGTTGCCCATGCGGATCATCACGCGCGCGCCGGCCGGAAGGCCGAGCGACTGCAATCCGGCGGCGAGACGCCGCACTTTCAGATCGAGTTCAGCATGGGTCCAGCGCTGCGCGCCCGAGTCGCCGACGACGGTGAGCGCCGTGGCGTCGGGCCGCAGCCGCGCGTTTTCGGCGAGGCAATAGCGCGCGAGATTGAAGCGCGGCGGAACGGGGTCGAGCATGAGAGAAATCTTCGCAGTCACATGGCGTTCTGGCATTCGACGCCAGCTTGGGCAAGAGCGCCGTCATTCGACGCCTGGCGAGTCGGATGGCCGCGCCATTAGGGAGCGGCGACATCATATCGATTTGAGATTGACGCGCGCCAGGTCGAGGTGCACGGCTGTGGCATGACCCGCTATGTCGCGCTGTTACGCGCCGTAAATGTTGGAGGAAACGGCAAAGTCGCCATGACCGAACTCAAGGCGATGTGCGTCGACGCTGGTTTCGATCATGTCCAAACATATATCGCGAGCGGAAACGTCGTCTTTGAAAGCAAAGCCTCTTCAAGAAGGGTAAAGTCGGAGCTGGAGGCGAGACTGCTCGCCTATGCCGGAAAACCGGTCGCGGTTTTTGTGCGCACCGCCGATGAAATGCAGGCGGTTCTCGATCGAAATCCCTTCCCCGAGAAACCGGTTAATTTCACCGTGGCCATTTTTCTCGATGATCCGCCGCCGCCCGACGCGTTAGATCGCGCCAAAGGCAAAGCAGACGAGGAAATGCGTTTGGGATCACGCGAGATTTATGTTCACTATGGCGCAGGGATGGGCCGCTCGAAACTCAAAATTCCGGCTGCGATGCATGGGACGGCGCGCAATATGCGCACGATCGCAACACTCGTCGATATGATGCGCGAAATTTGAGAGTGCGCCGATGCGGACGCGAGGTGAAGGGCAGTCCTATTTGCTGCCTGCACGCGCCTCGCGCGCTGAGCCATAAGTTTTCGTCCGAAACCCTCGTGAATCTGACTTAGTTCAGCGCAATGTCTAATCGAACAGGCTCGAGACGCTTTCCTCCCGCGCCGTGCGGGCGATCGCCTCGCCGATCAGATGGCCGATCGGAATGACGCGAATGTTGGGGGCGGCTTCGACCGCGGCCGTCGCGCGGATCGTGTCGGTGACGACAAGCTGCTTCAGCTTCGAATTGGCGATGCGCTCGGCCGCCGCGCCCGACAGCACGCCGTGGGTGATGAAGGCGTAGACGGAGCCGGCGCCCGCCGCGAGCAGGGCTTCGGCGGCGTTGCACAGCGTCCCGCCCGAATCGACGATGTCGTCGATCAGGATGCAATTGTGGCCGCTGACGTCGCCGATGATGTTCATGACCTCGGAGTCGCCGGCGCGCTCGCGGCGCTTGTCGACGATGGCCAGCGGCGCGTCGATGCGCTTCGCCAGCGCCCGCGCCCGCACCACGCCGCCGACGTCCGGCGACACGACCATGACATTCTTAAGCTCAAGGTGCGACTTGATGTCCGCGACGATGACCGGCGCGGCGAAGAGATTATCCGTTGGGATGTCGAAGAAGCCCTGAACCTGGCCGGCGTGCAGATCCACAGTCAGAACGCGGTCCGCGCCCGCCCGCGTGATCAGATTGCTGACAAGCTTGGCCGAGATCGGCGTCCGCGGTCCCTGTTTGCGGTCCTGGCGGGCGTAGCCGAAATAGGGAATGACCGCCGTGATGCGACGCGCCGAGGCGCGGCGCAGCGCGTCGATCATGATCAGGAGCTCCATCAGATGGTCGTTGGCGGGCGCAGAAGTGGACTGGATCACGAACGTGTCCTGCCCACGCACATTCTCCAGGATTTCGACCCAGATTTCCTGGTCGGCGAAGCGGCGCACCTGGGCGCGACAGAGCGGAACGCCGAGATGGGCGGCGATCGCCTCCGCGAGCGGCCTGTTTGAGTTGCCCGCCAGGAGTTTCATCGCCGCCATTTAGATCCATCCCCGCGCCTTAAACGCCGCGGCGTCATAGCAGCGATGGCGGCTGCGAACAATATGACGCCAGGATGGCGCCTTTCTCCGTCGAAAAATATCGCAAGGATTGCCTCTTGGACGGGTAATGCTCTAAATGGTGACAGCGGCCTCACCGATGCGCGGCGGCCGGGCGCTTGATTTTCGCGCCTCCACCCATCTCGCCCACTTCCGTGCCAGACAGGCGTCGCTTCCGTAAATGACGAATAGCGTATCGGATCATGCGTCGCAGCCTTCCTCGCCGCGCGAGACGCGCGTCGTCGTCGCCATGTCGGGCGGCGTCGACTCGAGCGTCGTCGCCGCGCTGCTGCAGGAGCAGGGCTACGACGTCGTGGGCGTCACGATGCAGCTTTATAATCACGGCGAAGCCACGCACCGCAAGGGCGCCTGCTGCGCCGGGCGCGACATTCACGATGCGCGAAATGTTGCGGCGCGACTCGGCGTTCCGCACTTCGTTCTCGATTATGAGAGCAAGTTTCGCGAGAAGGTGATTGACGAATTCGCCGCGAGCTACGCCAGCGGCGAGACGCCCGTGCCCTGCATCGCCTGCAACCAGTTCATCAAATTCGCCGATCTTATGGAGACGGCAAAGGACCTCGGCGCGCATGCGCTCGCGACCGGCCATTATATTTCCGCCCGCGACGACGGAGCCGGCGGCCGCGCGCTCTATCGCGCCAAGGACGCCTCGCGCGATCAGAGCTATTTCCTGTTCGCGACGACGCGGGAGCAGTTGCGGATGCTGCGCTTTCCGCTCGGCGACTATACGAAGGCCGAAGTTCGAGACATGGCCCGCCGCTTCGGACTCGAGGTAGCCGACAAGCCGGACAGCCAGGACATCTGCTTCGTGCCGACCGGGCGCTACACCGACATCGTCGAAAAGCTTGCGCCAGCCTCCGTCGTGCCGGGCGAGATCGTGCATCTCGACGGTCGGGTGCTGGGGCGCCACGCCGGAGTCATCCACTACACCATCGGGCAGCGCCGCGGCCTGGGGCTGGGCGCAAAAGTCGCCGGCCGCGACGCGGAGCCGCTTTACGTCCTGCGCCTCGACGCCGCGAAGGCGCAGGTCGTGGTTGGCCCGCGCGAGGCGCTGGAGACCCGCGCGGTCCGGCTGCGCGACGTCAACTGGATCGGCGCGGGAGCGCTCTCTTCCCTGCCCCCCGAGGGCATCGACATTATGGCGCGCGTGCGCTCGACGCGGCCGCCGGTTCCGGCGCGGGTGATCGCGGACACGGACGGCGGCGCGCTGGTGGTCTTCGCGGCAAGCGAATTCGGCGTCTCGCCGGGGCAGGCGTGCGTCTTCTACGACGCCGACGAAAACGAAGCGCGCGTGCTCGGAGGTGGATTTATCGCCGCGATCGAGCCCGCAGCGATGATGATGGCATCAAAGGCGCCGCCGCTGCGCGCCGAAGAAGTGCGAAGGGCGCCTCGATGAGCGAAGCCAGGAATTTTTTGCGCGAAGTCGAAACGCTGGACAACGGCAATGTCGAGGCGGCCTATGCGCGCTGGGCGCCGATATATGATCTGACGTTCGACATTTTGTTGAAGCCAGGCCGTCGCGCCGCCGCCGCGGCCGCCTCCAACACGCCTGGACCGGTCCTCGACGTCGGCGTCGGCACGGGACTCGAACTACCCATGTTTGCGGCCGATACGCAGGTCGTCGGCGTCGATCTGTCGGAGCCGATGCTGCGCCGCGCCGCGCAGCGCGTGCGCCGCGAGCGTCTCTCCCATGTCGCCGGCCTCGTGAAAATGGACGCGACGCGAATGGCCTTCGCCGACGCGAGTTTCGGCTGCGTCGTGGCGCCTTACGTCCTGACGGTCGTGCCCGAGCCGCAGGCCATGCTCGACGAACTCGCGCGCGTGCTGCGGCCGGGCGGCGAGATCGTGCTCGTCAATCATGTGAGCGGCAAAGACGACGCCATCGCGCTGTTCGAGGCGTGGCTCGATCGCCATATGGCGCCCAAGCTCGGCTGGCGTCCGCAATTTCCCTGGTCGATCATCGGCGACTGGATCGATCGGAACCCGCAGATGAGGCTCGTCGAGCGGCGCCCGCTCGCGCCCTTCGGGCTGTTTACGCTGACGCGGATCGCGCGCCTCCACCTGGATAGAAAAGATCGGGGAAAGTCCGCGCCGAAGGAGTTAGCGCTCGCTTAGCGAAACTCTCAACGCCACTGGCGCCGCGCCCCGCGTAGCGCTACATTCATCAAGCGGCGCTGCGGGGTGCGTGCAGGACTATTATTCCCCGGGGCCTTATCGATCCTTATGGGAGCTGTCCCTGGCCTCGCCCGTGGGCTTGGTCATATGGCGCCCACCTACGTTGTAGGTTCCCGGGATCGATGTCCCACGGCTCTTGTGGCCCGCACTCTCCTTCCCTGTTATTGCTCTCGCATGAGCGATTTGAAAGCCGAGCTGCGGCGCCGTTCGCTGGCGCGCCGCGATCTCATCGCGCCGCACGAAGCGCATGAGGCGGCCGCGTCCGTCGCGCGCCAGGGCGTCGCGCTGGTCGCCGACTTTGCGCGCGATGCGAAAATGAGCGCGCCGCCTGTCGTTTCCGTCTATTGGCCGATCCGCAGCGAGTTGAACACGCGTCCGCTCATCGATGCGCTCGCCGGCGAAGGCTATCGCGTGACCTTGCCGGTGATGCACAAGGTGCGTCACCCCTTGGTCTTTCGCGCCTTCGCGCCTGGCGACGACCTCGTCAAAGGGCCGTTCGGCCTGTCGGAGCCTTCGGACGATAAGCCGGCATATGACCCCGACATCGTGTTTTCGCCGCTCGCCGCCTTCGATCGGCGCGGTTTTCGGCTGGGCTATGGCGGCGGCATCTATGACGCGACGCTCTCTGCGCTTCGCGCCAAAAAGCCGGTCGTCGCCGTCGGCGTCGCCTATTCCTGCCAGGAGGCCGACCATGTGCCGATCGAACCGCATGACCAGCGGCTCGACGCTGTCATGACCGAGCAGGAGACGCTGCGGTTTGCAACCGCGGTCGCCTAGCGCCCGCTGCAAAAAACGGGAACCGGGGTAGAGCGCGCTCTAAACTTTGGAAGTCGCTTACCTTATCCGCATTTGGGCGTTTCCGCGCAAATGCGGCGTGATCCAGGACGCGGAACCAATCAGATCGCGGCACGTTAACCGGGAGATGCGGACTATTTAAATTTCTTTTTCGGAGAGTTTGAGATGAAGGCTTGCTATACGGCGGCCGCCCTCACGGCGGCCCTCTTGTTTTTTCCGGCCAGCGCGCAAGCGACCTGCCGGATTTTCCAGCATCGAGACTATGGCGGCTCCGGCTACACGCTCCACAATTTTGAGCGGATGAAGATGGTGCGCGGCGAAAGCCTCGGATGCACCACGAACGGCCACGGCGGCGGCTGCGAGAGCACGATTTACAATCCGTCTTGGAACGATCACGTCTCGTCTTTCCGCGTGAAGAACGGATGCACGCTCACGTTGTGGCAGCACGTCAATCAGGGCGGCGCGAGATTTCGCTCCAACCGCAGCTACCGTTACGTCGGCGACCGCTGGAACGATCAGGCCTCAGAAGCGCTCTGCACGTGCTGATTTGGCGGTGAGCCGATCGGCAAGCGCATCTTCAGAAGACCTCTCGGCGGTTCGACAGGAGCCGCCGAGAATTCGCCTCATTATCCCGCCTCACCGCGCCGGCGCCGCCGGTAGGTTGACGAGTTGACCGGCGCGCAGCCTTTTCGACTTCAGGTCGGGATTGAGTTCGGCGATCGCGCGCCATTTGCTCGTTGCGCCATAGAGACGCTTGGCGATGGATTTGAACGTATCGCCTGCGCGCGCCGTGTAGATTCCTGGGTCCTTCGCCGCGGTCGGCGGGGACTGGACAGGCGTATGGCCCGAGGGTTGCGCGGGTTCCGCCGCTGCGCTTTCCCGGTTCTCTGTCGTCGGCGCTTCGTCGGTCGCGGATGGAGCGGCCTCTGAAGCGGCCTGCTCGCTGTTCGTCGTCACGTCGCGCGCCGCAGTTTCGTCGGTCTGCGGCTCCTGCTGCTGCGCCGAATCTGACTCCGAAGCGATATGCGCCGCTTGCGGGCCCGCGACGAGCAGAAAGGCGATGGCGAGCGCCGCGGCCGCCAGCGAAGCTTCTGCGAATCCGCGACGGCGCACGGGCGGGAACAGCGGCGGCAGCGCGCGATCGCTCGCTCCCCGGGTCTCTACCGGCTCCTGCGCCTCGCGGCCGCGCAGCCAGACGAGCGCCTCTAATATGAAATAAAGGAACAGCGCCGCCGTCATCGGCGGCTTTCGAAACGAATCCGGCGCAAACATGTAGGCGACGACGCCGAGCTGGATCAGCGCCGAAAGCCAGGGCAGCCCGATCGCGCCGAACATCATGCGCCGACGCGCCGCGACGCCCGCCACGAGTAGAAAAAGCGCCAGATAGACCCACAGCAGCGCGCCCTGCCAGTCGAACGTCCAGCCGAAGGCGGTCGCGCCCAGCAGATAAAACAGCCCCAGGGCGGCGGCGGCATAGGCCGCATGAAGCAGCCGCTGCGGGCCCAGGATCCGACTGAGATGAAATGGCAGCGCCGCCGCGAGCGCCGCCATCAAGATCACGGCCGCGTAGGCTGATGTAGGATAGGAGTTCATGCAACCGCGCTCCTCAGGGGTCGGTTTTGACTTCAATGCGCTGCGGATGTGACAGTTTCTTGAGAGCCGGCGCTGGCCATCCACGAATCATTCCGATTTTTCCGAAACGCCCGCGCTCTCGAAAGTCGCCATGTCCCTGTGACAGGCGAGCGCGGCTTTGATCAGGCCGATGGCGAGCGCGGCGCCCGAGCCTTCGCCAAGCCGCATATCGAGATCGAGCAGCGGGCGCTTGCCAAGCCGCGTCAGAACGTCGCGATGCGCCCCCTCCGCCGAGACGTGGCCCGCGATGCAATGCGCGATCGACTCGGGCGCGATCGCGTGGAGCAGCGCGGCGGCGGCGCAGGCGACATAGCCGTCAAGCACCACGGGAATGCGGTTGAGACGGGCGGCGGCGATGGCGCCCATCATCGCCGCGATTTCCCGCCCGCCGAGCCGGCGCAGGATTTCCAGAGGATCGGCAAGATGCGGGGCATGCAACGTCAGCGCGGCGTCGATCGCGGCGTTCTTGCGCAAAAGCCCGGCGTCGTCGAGGCCCGTGCCGCGTCCTGTCCAGCGCGACGCCGGCCCGCCGTAAAGCGCGGCATAGATCGCCGCCGCGCTCGTCGTATTGCCGATGCCCATCTCGCCAGGGGCGAGGAGATCGATATCGCCCTGGATCGCCTCCATCCCATAGGCGAAGGTCGCCGCCGCTTCCCGCTCGTCCATGGCCGGCGCCACAGTAAAGTCGGCGGTCGGCCGTTCGAGCGCCAGCTCATAGACCTTCAGGCCGACGCCATAGGACTTGCAGATCTGATTGATCGCCGCGCCGCCAGCAAGAAAATTCGCCACCATCTGCTGCGTGACGCTCGCCGGAAACGCCGAAACGCCCTGCGCCACGACGCCGTGATTGGCGGCGAAAACCGCGACGAGCGGGCGCTCGATCGCCGGCGCCGCCCTGCCCTGCCAGGCGGCGAGCCATTCGACGATCTCTTCCAGTCGGCCGAGCGCGCCCGGCGGCTTGGTGAGCCGGCCGTCGCGCGCGCGGACCGCGGCCGCGGCTTGCAGATCGGGGCCGGGCAGAGCCGCCAACAGGATACGGATTTCTTCGAAGGGATGAATGGCGTGAGACATGCGCCGGCTTTACCGGGTCGCGGCGACATTGGCGAGCGGCTGAGTCATTCCGGCGCAGCGAAGCGAAGCCGACGCTCGCAAAGCCGCTATGCAGGCCGCAACGACGCCTCGCTCCGCATCGACTCGAAAGCGGCGAGCGCGCGCTCGCGGGCTTCGGCGTGATCGACGATCGGATGGGGATAGGTGACGCCTAACTTTACGCCCGCCGCGCGCAAGACGTCCTCCGGCGCGGCCCACGGCCGATGGATGTAGCGGACGTCGAGCGACGCGAGCTCCGGCACGTAACGGCGCACATAGGCGCCGTCCGGATCGAATTTTTCGCCCTGAAGCGCGGGGTTGAAGATGCGGAAGTAAGGCGCGGCGTCCGCCCCGCAGCCCGCCACCCACTGCCAATTGGCGCTGTTGTTGGCGAGATCGGCGTCGACCAGCGTGTCCCAGAACCAGCGCTCCCCCTTCCGCCAGTCGATCAGCAAATGCTTGATCAGGAAGCTCGCCGAAACCAGCCGCGCGCGATTGTGCATCCAGCCCGTGATCCACAACTCGCGCATCGCCGCGTCGACGAGCGGATAGCCGGTCTGACCGTTCCGCCAAGCGTCGAGCGACGTCTCGTCGTCGCGATAGGGAAAGCGTTCGAAAGTCCTGTCCAAAGGGCGCTCCGGCAGGTCCCAGTTGGAGATCAGCAGGTGATGGCAGAACTCCCGCCAGCCAAGTTCCCTCAGATAGGCCTCGCCGCCGATGCTTTGAGGTTCGCTGATCGCGTGCCAGACTTCGCGCGGCGACAATTCGCCAAAGTGCAGATGCGGGGAAAGCCTGGAGACGCCGACTCGGCCCATGAAGTCGCGTTCGACCTTGTAGTCGCCGACATGGTGGCGCGCGAAGTCTGCAAGCTCGGCGCGCGCGGCCGTCTCGCCGACGAGCCAGACCTTGCGCATCCCGATCGCCCAATCAGGGTTCTGAGGCAGCAGCCGCCAGGCGTCGAGATCGTCGCTGTCGGGCGGAAGCGGCGCGGCGTGCAGGAATTCGGGCGCCGGATGGGGCCGCTCAGGCGGCGGCGCGGCGAGGCAGGCCCGCCAAAAGGGCGTGAATATCCGGAAGTTCTCGCCCTGTTTGGTGCGAAGCTTTTCCGGCTCAAAGAGCACCGACTCGTGGAAGCAATGAGTTTCGACCGCGTCATCGCGCAGCTGCGCCTCGAGTTCCGCATCTCGCCGGATCGCCCAGGGCTCGTAAAGCTTGTTCCAGAAGACGGCGCCGGCGCCGGTTTCGGCGATGATCTGCTCGAAGACGTAGGGAGCGCGTCCGCGGCGCAGGATCAGCGACACGCCCCTGGCGGCGAGGCTCTGCGACAGCGCCCTGAGAGAGTGGTGCAGCCACCAACGCGCCGCCGCGCCGGTGCGCCATTCTCCAGGACTTTCATCGTCCAGGATGTAAAGAGCGACGAGCGGCGCGCCCGTTCGCGCAGCCGCCAATAGCGCCGGATTGTCAGAGATGCGCAAATCATTGCGAAACCAGACGATCGCCGGCGCATTCATATCGTGAGAACCCCGATTGACGTTCCGAAAGGTCACGCCCGATCGCTTCGCTGCGGCGAAGGATCGGGACTAAGTCGTAACCTCGCCGGCGGCCAAGGGTTCCCCCGTCCGCGCTTTCACGACGTCAATACGGTTGCGCCAACCGCCTAATGGAGGCGTTTGGCGTGCTTGACGCCATAAAAAAGGTAGATGGCGACGCCGATGACGGTCCAGATCAGCAGCCGCAGCCAAGTGTCGAGCGGAAGCGCGGCCATCAAGGCGAAACAGGACAAAATGCCGGCGACCGGCAACCAGGGGATCCCCGGCGCGCGGAACGGGCGGCGGAGTTCCGGGTGCATTCGACGCAGGCGCAGCAACGACAAGCAGACGAGCGCGAAAGCCGCCAGCGTCCCGATGCTCACCATTTCGCCGAGAATATCCAGCGGCAACAGACCCGCCGCGAGCGCCACGACCACGCCGACGAGAATCTGGCTTACGGCGGGCGTGCGCCATGCCGGGTGAAGCCTCGCAAAGATCGGGGGCAGCAGACCGTCATGCGCCATGGCGAAAAAGATGCGCGTCTGCCCATAGAGCAGCACCAGAATCGCGGTCGTCAGTCCGGCCAGCGCGCCGAGCTTCACCGCCCAGGCGAGCCACGAGACGCCGGTGCGATCCATGACCAGCGCCATCGGGTCCGGAACGCCCAGCTCCTTGTAGTTGACGACGCCCGTCGCCACCGCCGCCACGGCCACGTAGAGTATCGTGCAGATGATGAGCGAGCCGACGATGCCGATCGGCACGTCCCGCTGCGGATTATGCGCCTCCTGCGCCGCGGTCGAAACGGAGTCGAAGCCGATATAGGCGAAGAACACCACCGAAGCGCCGCGCACGACGCCGCTCCAGCCGTAAGCGCCGAACTCGCCGGTGTTTTCGGGGATGAGCGGCGACCAATTGGCGTGATCAATATGCGCAGCGCCAACCACGATCACCATCAGCACGACGGTGACCTTGATGGCGACGATGACGTTGTTGAACAGCGTCGATTCGGACGTGCCGCGCACGAGCAGCGCGGTGAGCAGCAGGATGATTCCGGCGGCGGGAACATTGAACAGCCCATGCACGGCGCCGGGCGGCGCCCCATGCGCGGTCGGATCGGCAAAAAAGGCCGTCGTCAGTTCGGGCGGCACATGGATGCCGAGCCCTTGCATGACGCGATTGAAATAGCCGGCCCAGCCGACGGCGACCGTCGCTGCGCCGGCTGCGTATTCGAGCACGAGATTCCAGCCGATGATCCAGGCGAAAATCTCGCCGAGCGTCACATACGTATAAGTATAGGTGCTCCCGGAGACGGGAATGAGCGACGCCAGCTCGGCGTAGCAGAGCGCGACGAAGGCGCAGGCGAGCCCCGACAGTATGAAGGAGATCATGACGCCGGGCCCGGCGTAGTTCGCCGCCGCCGTGCCGGTCAGCACGAAAATGCCGGCGCCAATGATTCCGCCGACGCCGAGCGACATCAAAGACGCCCAGCCAAGCGCGCGCTTGAGGCCGTCTCCTTCGGCGGTGGCGTGATCGGCAATGATCCTGTTGACAGACTTGCGGCTCAGATAGCTCTTGCTGGCGGCTTGGAACAAGCGTCACCCCTTCGAATTCGCGACGTGGCGAGCGCGCCGCGCCTTCGGCGGGCCGATTATCATCGCGATCGCAAAACATACAAGCGGAAAGGCTGCCGGAAGCGGCGCCAGAATCCAGCGCGCGTCGATTCGCGTTCCAGATCCAGGACTTCGCGCTCGTCGGCGCGCCGCGGCGGGACCTGTCCGGCTTGCCTTGCGGCTGTGTTTGCTATAGCACGACGTGAGCGCGGCGTTGGCCGCCGGTTAAGGGGTTGAGCTCGAGAATGACGTTATGAGCCAGAAGCCCATCAATTATCTGCGCCTGTCGACGCTCGTCGCCGTGGCGATCTTGGTCGGCACCGAGCTTGTCGGCGCATCCTGGGCCGCCGGCTGGGCGTTGGGCGGCCTTTTTCAGCTCGATCCCCTCATCAGCCGCTCGCTCGAAATTATCTTCTCCCTCGCGGGGTTGATCGGACTCTATTTCTTCATGCGGACCGCCATCCGCAATGAGCCGATTCGCGGCTAATTAAGGTCCTGCGCCTTAATGTCTCGCGTCCCCCGACAGGCTCGCGGCGGCGGCAGACCCAGGCGCGCATCCGCCAAACTTCGCAACAAGGACGCCGAGATGGTCGAGAAGCAGGATCGTCGCTCGTTTATCAAGGCGGCGGCGGCGACGAGCACCTTTGGCGCCGTAAGCGCGCCCCGCGGCGCGGCGGCGACGAGCGTCTCCAATCTTCGGCTCGGCGAACCGCGGCCATTCTCCTTCGAGACGCTCAAGCAGATCGCGCAGCGCCTCATCAAACAGCCCTACCGCAAGCCGAATATCCCTGCCCCCGAGATCACCTCGCAGATCGACTATGAGAAGTGGGGGCAGATCACCTACAACACCGATCATGCGCTTTTCGCCGACACCAAGGAACGCTTCCCCATAGAATTCTTCCACCTTGGGATGTTCTTCAAGAAGGCCGTGCGCATGAATGTCGTTGAAAACGGCGAGGCGCGCGAGGTTCTTTACGATACGAGCTACTTCAATATGCCGGCGGATTCTATCGCGCGCCAACTGCCGCCCGGCGCCGGCTTCGCGGGATTTCGCATTCAGGAGGCGAAGGACGGCGCGCTCGACTGGAAGAAAAACGACTGGGTGGCGTTTCTTGGCGCGTCATATTTCCGCGCGATCGGCGAATTGCGCCAGTATGGCATGTCGGCGCGCGGCGTCGCGCTCGACACCTGGCAGGCGGGATCGAACGAGGAATTCCCCGATTTCACTGAAATCTACATCGGCCCTGAGACCGCCGACGGCGTCGTCCTGCATGCGCTGCTTGAAGGGCCGTCGATCGTCGGCGCCTATCGCTTCCTGATGACGCGCGGCAAGGGCGTGGTCATGGACATCGACTGCGCGCTGCATCTGCGCGGCGCCTTCACGCGCTTTGGCGTCGCGCCGCTCACCTCGATGTTCTGGTTCTCGGAGACGATGAAGCCGACGGCCATCGATTGGCGGCCGGAAGTGCATGATTCCGACGGGCTGAGCATGTGGACCGGCGCCGGCGAGCGTTTGTGGCGGCCGCTGAACAATCCGAACCGGGTCATGGCGTCGGCCTTCGGCGACACCAATCCCAAGGGCTTCGGCCTGATGCAGCGCGACCGCAATTACGATCATTATCTCGACAACGTCTTCTACGATCGCCGTCCGAGCGTGTGGATCGAACCCAAAGGCGAATGGGGCAAGGGCGCGATTCAACTCATCGAAATTCCCACGGACGACGAAATCCACGACAATGTCGTCGTCGTCTGGGTTCCCGAGAAGCCCGCCGTTCCCGGCGCCTCCTTCGAATATTCCTATCGGCTGCATTGGCTCGCGGACGAGCCCTATCCGACCAAGCTCGCGCGCTGCGTCGCGACGAGGCTCGGCAATGGCGGCCAGCCCGGCAGGCCGCGGCCCAAGGGCGTGCGCAAGTTCATGGTGGAGTTTCTGGGCGAGCCCCTCGCCAAGCTCCCCTTTGGGGTAAAGCCCGAACCCGTGTTATGGGCGTCGCGCGGAACATTCTCCTACGTGTTCACCGAAGCGGTTTTCGACAATGTGCCGGGCCATTGGCGGGCGCAATTCGACCTCACCGTCGAAGGTTCTGAACCTGTGGAGATGCGCCTGTTCCTCAAGAACGGCGATGACGTGCTTTCGGAAAATTGGCTGTATCAATATCATCCGCTGTAACGTGAGTTATTTTCTTCGGAGACAATTATGGACAAAAATAGCGCTGTTAGCCGCTACTTTTTAGATGTCTTATACAGAGAGTATTTTTATCTGAAGAAAGACAAGTCGCCGAAGAAGAATTGGCTCAGAGATTTTTTTTTCAAGCGTATGCTCGAGCTCTATTGGTCGATAACCAGAGTTATCGGGTTAGGTTTTTTGCATGACGGCCGACGGCAAACGACGAACCGCGTCGACCAGATCCTTCGCCAACGCCCGTCCATCCCACAGAGCTCCTGCATTCAGACGCCAGAACATGGGAGGATGTTGATCGATGTGACGTCTACCCATCTGTCGGGTAAGGAAACCGGAATTCAGCGGGTCGTGAAGGAAATTGCCTTCGCAGGCGCTGAAATGGGCGCGGCTCTCCCGATTCTTCGCATTGAGGACAGGTTTTTTCCATATTTCAGAAATGCGGTCTCCTCGGATTCCATTGAATTGAGGCCCGGCGACATTTTGCTGCTTTTGGATGCGCCCGCGGCGGATTTGGAGAGCTATTCCGCGGCTATGAAAGCCGTCAGAAGCCTAGGCGGCCATAATGTCGTCTGCATCTACGATCTGCTGCCGAAAACGATACCTTGGTCGTTCAGTCCCGAGCAGCTGCAGCATTATGAAGGTTGGTTCAGGGCAATCGTTTGCGAGTCCGACGCAGCGGTGTGCATCTCCGAATCCGTAGCGCATGAACTGAAGGCGCACTTGACGGGCCTGCCGCAGCCCGTGCGAATGCCGGTCGGCTGGTTCCAGCTTGGAGGCAATTTCCGCTACTGTAAAACATTGCCCGTAGGCGCTGACGTCGCCGCCATCGCGCGAACATCATCTCCGTTTTTCTTAAGCGTCGGAACGCTCGAGCCGCGCAAAGGGTACCATATTTCGCTCGACGCGATGGAGGAGTTGTGGAGACAAGGGATCGACGCTCATTTCGTCATCGTTGGCCGTTACGGCTGGATGAGCGATGTTTTGCAACGAAGAATTCTTGAACACGAGGAGCATGGAAAGCGTTTGCACTGGTTGCAGAATGCAAATGACGCAGAATTGCACTGCTTGTACAGTTCCGCGCATGCGCTGGTCTTTGCTTCGATCGCAGAAGGATTCGGTCTTCCCATTATCGAGGCCGCCAATGACGGGCTGCCGGTGATTGCGTCCGACATTCCCATTTTTCGAGAAGTGGGCGGCAAAAACATCTCCTATTTCAGCGCTTTAGATAGCTCAGACCTCGCGCGCAAATTGCTGGAGGCCCTGACGAAGGAGAGGCAGTCCCAAAAAATCGAAGTTCCCGGTTGGAAACAGTCGACGCAGCAGCTTCTCGATATGGTGCGAACACAATCTTATCAGTTGAAATAGGTTCGTCCGCTTCATTCGGATTCGGCAAGCGCGCTCCTTGCTCGTCGATAGCCGATATTCAGCGGCGCCATGAAGCATCGCTAAGCGGTCATCAAGAGTCGCCCCGGCCTGCGCATATTCACGGGCGTTCCGATTCTGGAGCAGGTTGCGAAAAAGCTGACAGACTTTTCGATGAGAACCCGCTCCAACGTTTATTTGAGCGTTTCCTTATCGATCACATGATTCCATGTGATCGGGAAGCGCTCTAGGAAGCGGCCGAATGGAGATCATGCCGTATCAATCCGAGTAGCGCCTGCGACGATTGTTTCCATGAGAGCACCGGCAGCGGTCTTCCGCGTCTTCCTGATGCAAGCGACTCGACAATCCGCGTCCCCAATGAGTCGGCGTCGAGCATATCGAAATAGGCGATCGACTCGCCTCCCACTTCACGGAAAATTTCAATGTCGCTTGCAATGACGGGCGCGCCGGCGCGCGCCGCCTCCACCAGCGGCAAGCCAAAACCTTCAGCATAGGACGCGCAGATGACGGCGTGAGCCTTCTGATACAGGCAACCCAGTTCCGCGTCGCTCGCATCGCTGAACCAAAACAACCGGCGGCCGTGCTCGACATGCTCGCGCAAGCGCCGCTCGAGCGCCGCCGTGTTCCATCCACGTCGGCCGACGATCACAAACGCCACGTCGATTCCCCGCGCCCACAGGCGCTCAAACGCCGTCAGCGCGAGAGCCTGACCTTTATTTGGCGCGAGCGTTCCGACGCTTAGGAAAAAAATACGAGAACCGTCACAGATCATTCGAACGCGCGCCGTGGGATCTGTTTTTTCCTCATCCGTAAAATCCGCTCCGAGCTTCCATACGCCGACCCTCTGTCCCTGCTTTCGCGCGAGAGCGCGTTCCTCGCAATACTGCTCAAATTCCTTCGCGACGCTGCTTGAAATTGCTGCGACGGAATCGCACGCCAGCACGATCTCCTCGAACCATCTGCTGAAGCCGCTCCGCAGCCACGCAGAAAAGCCCGCCGCGTAAAGAATGGGAAAAAGATCGTAGAGACAGACGACGTTTCGACCGCCATTGGCCCAGACCAGGTCAACGATCGGTCGATATTCCGAGACGTAAATCCAGCCGGCGTCGAGCAGAAGAAAGATATCCCCGTTTCGAATATCGATCGCGACAGGCTCGCTGGCGTCCACGGTATGGAAACAGAGGCGGCCGTCGATAATCGTTACGGGAAAGCCTTGGCCCGACGCGATCACCGCTTTCGCGACTTCCCGAACGACGCGTTGAATGCCAGTGCCGACGTCGCTGCGGTAGGTCGGCGTTACGTCGATCAGCAAGCGTCCGCAGTCCGCGTTGCTGACTATGTTCTGATCGACCAACATCCATGACGGCGGCGCCTTTTGTCGCTCCGCACCCCCTCCAATGAATTTCCAGCCCCGCCGCAAAAGCCTGGATATCGTCCAATATAGTTCACGCAGCCGATCGTAAATCGCCTTGAAGCGCGCGTCGACGCATTGGCGATCTCGTTCACAGACCTCCTCATAAAGCTGCCCAAGGAGGTAGGAACGTATGGCGTCTTTCACTGCCCTACCTCCACGGCGGCGTTCTTGGATGACAGGAGTCGCGCCGCTTCGGCGTCGATTTGATAGGCGTCGTCCCGCAACATGCCAGCCAAGGCGTCAGCCGAAGCCCGCCAACTGACGAATGACATCCTGTGAGGCGCCTTCTTTACGGCCAGTTCGGCTCGCACATGCGTTGCGAGCGAATGGGAATCGAGCAGGTCGAAATAGACATGGCCCTCGCCGCCAATTTCACGCAGCACCGGAATGTCGCTCGCGATGGCGCGCGTCCCATAATATGCGGCTTCCGTCAGCGGCATGCCGAACCCCTCGGCGAAAGAGGGAAAAATCAGCGCCCGGGCGCGCGGATAAAGATATGCAAGATCGACGTCGCTGGCGTTATCAAGCCAAAAGAGCTTCCGGTTGAATTCCGCGTGTTCGCGGATACGGCGTTGTAACGCGCGTGTGTTCCAGCCACAGCGGCCAGCGATCACATAACGCGCATCGCACCCTTGCGCCCAAAGCGTTTCGAATGCGTCCAGAGCGATGGGATACGCCTTTCGCGGCTCGAGCGTGCCGACGCTGATGAAGAACGGCGTCGGCGCTGAAGCGATGCGCTCAGCTGCTCTCGAGGGCGCTTTCTCAGCGCTCGCGCGAAAATCCGCGCCAAGCGGCCACCAGCCGATCCGCATGTTGGCGGGGGGCGCAAGACGCTCCTCACCCATATATGCCGCAAGATCCAGCGCCACGCTGTGCGAGATGCAGACGATCGCATCACAGCGCATCAGAACATCGTTAAACCAGGGAACAAAGGGAGCGCTGTTTTTCGGCGCCGTGGCGGCCGGGTAACGTAGCGGAATAAGGTCATAGAGGCAGCCGACGACTTCGGCGCCGGCATCATGCGCCGCGCTCAAGAGCGGCGGATATTCCTCGACGAAGCCCCATCCTGAATCGAGCAAGAGCAGTTTGTCGCCCGATTGCAGTTCAACCGCGTCGGGCAAATTGTCGTGTTTGAAATGTCCGTAGAGCCGACCGTCTTCAAGATAGACCGGAAGCGCTTCGCCGCTTTCAACGCAGGCGCGGGCGATTTCGCGCACGACGCGCTGGACGCCCGTGTGGCCGCGAAAGCGATGCGTCGCGGTCATGTCGATGAGCAGACGATCGCGCGCGGCCGGCGTCGGGATGTCGCCCTCAAGCGGCGTGCGCAGCGCCTGCGCTTTCGCCGCATCCGGCTTGCGCCAGCGCCCGTCATGCAGGCGGCCAAGACCAAAGAGGCGCGAGAGCGTCCAATAGAACTCCAGCGCCCTCACGTAAATGAAACGCGTGCGCGGATCGACGTCATACTGCTCGAATTCGCTCAACTCGCGATGCATTTCCTCCAGCAGATAGGCTTCGATCTTTTCCTGCATTCCCGCTCTCCACACGTAGCTCGCGCCGCCAGTCGTACGGCGGCGCGGCGACGGTGACAAGGCTGCTCCGCGCGACTGCCGGCTCGCTTCGGAGCGCTGACTGACCGTGCGCTTTGAGCTGGCTCCGACGCAGCCGGATGCAGATGGAATCTCGCTGGAAAGCTATAGCGTTCGGCCGACGGCCACTCTGCTGGAAGGCATGGGAAAAATCACGATATTTCCGCCCTGCCCCGATGCGGCGATCACCGCCGCCGCCGCAATCTCCGCCGACGCTTCGCTGACACAGCGCCCGAAAAACGCATGGGCGGCGCCTTCGTAATTCATGCTCAGCAAGTCATGGGCGCATTGTTCCGCGCGCACGAGCGAGACTTCCGCCAATGGCGGCACAGGATCAGCGCTCGACAATTTGGAGAATGCGTTTAGTTCGCTTTCGAGCGCTCGGCGCGCAAAATCGGGCAGCGTCGCGAGCACTTGGCGCTCGAAATGGGTGCGAAGTTTATTCGCTGCGTCTTCGAAGAATGCGCACGCTCGGCTGTCCGTCAAAAGCTTAGCATTGTTCGCATTCATCCTACACCCTTCCCGAAGCGCAAAGTCTAGGCTTTATGACGCAAGCAAGACGGTAGCCTTATTGCTCAGGCATCTACCTCAAATACATAATTACGGCAAACAAAAGGAGACCCTAAAATCGTTGAGTCAGCCGGCGCTTAGCATATCCAAGCGACGTATGGTCTGGAATCCGCATTTGCTCTTTCAGCCCCCTGAACGCGCGATCGAGAACGGAAAGGCGTGCTCCAGGCCGAACCCGCGTGACGGGAGAGGGCATGCTCAATCCTGAAACGGATTGTGCACGAGGATCGTGTCGCCGCGTTCGGGACTCGTCGAGAGCAGAGCGACCGGCGCCTCGATCAGCTCCTCGACGCGACGCACATATTTGATCGCCTGCGCCGGCAGATGCGCCCAGGAGCGCGCGCCGCTCGTCGATTCCCTCCAGCCGGGGAAGCTCTCATAAATCGGCTGCACCCGCGCCTGCGCCGCTTGCGACGCCGGCAGACGCTCGATGCGCTTGCCGTCGAGCGTGTAATGCGTGCAGATTTTGATCTCGTCGAAACCGTCGAGAATGTCGAGCTTCGTCAGCGCGACGCCGTTAATGCCGGACGTCTTCACCGCCTGTCGCGTCAACACGGCGTCGAACCAGCCGCAGCGCCGTCGCCGTCCGGTGTTGGTGCCGAATTCGCGGCCGCGATCGCCGATCAATTGGCCGATCTCGTCGTGAAGTTCGGTCGGAAATGGGCCGCCGCCGACGCGCGTCGTATAGGCCTTGGCGATGCCAAGCACATAGCCGATGGCGCCGGGACCGAGTCCCGAGCCGCTCGCGGCCGACGCGGCGACGGTGTTGGACGATGTCACGTAAGGATAGGTGCCGTGGTCGACATCGAGCAGCACGCCCTGCGCGCCCTCGAAGAGGATGCGCTTGCCGGCGCGGCGATTGTCCTCGAGCAGCTCCCACACCGCATCCATGAACGGCAGAATGCGCGGCGCGACGGACAGCAGCTCCTCGCGCAAGGCGCGAGGATCGACCGGGGGCAGGCCGAGGCCCCGCCGCAGCGGATCGTGATGCGCGAGCGCGCGCGCGATCTTGTCATCGAGCAGATCGGGCTCGGCGAGATCCATGAGGCGGATCGAGCGGCGCCCGACCTTGTCCTCATAGGCGGGTCCGATGCCGCGCTTGGTGGTGCCGATCTTCGCGCCGCCGCCGGCCTCCTCGCGATGCGCGTCGAGTTCGCGATGCAGCGAAAGGATCAGCGGCGCGTTTTCCGCGATCTTGAGATTCATCGGCGAAATCTCGACGCCCTGCTCGCGCAGCCGGTCGATCTCGCCGACGAGGAAATGCGGATCGACGACGACGCCATTGCCGATGACGGAAAGCTTGCCGGGCCGCACGATGCCCGAGGGCAGCAGCGCGAGCTTATAGGTCACGCCGTCGATGACGAGCGTGTGCCCGGCGTTATGACCGCCCTGAAAGCGCACGACGACGTCGGCTTCAAGCGACAGCCAGTCGACGATTTTGCCCTTGCCCTCGTCGCCCCACTGGGCGCCGACCACCGCCACATTCGCCATGGCCGTATCTCGATCTCCAAATAAAAAAGCCCCGCGCGGTAACGCGGGGCTCGTTACCGCCGGGGTTTAGCGCATGCCGTTCGGACCGTAAAGGCCGTCGGCGGCCCGACATCAGGAACTTCGGCCGGCCTTTTCGGTTGGAAATGAACAAGGGGAGGTAGAATGCATGCCGACCACGGTCGCCCGCGTCGCACAAAACACCGATGAAGACATCAATCGCGCCATCCGCAAGGAAACGCAGGCGCGGCTGTCTCACTTCGCCAAACACCCGGACAAGATCGACGAGCGCTTGGAGGAGCTCGACCGGGAGTGGGACATCGAGCGCGCGCTCGAGGCCAATGCATCTTCCATAGCGCTCGTCGGACTTGCGCTCGGCTTGACGTCGGATCGTCGCTGGCTGGCGCTGCCGGTTCTCGTCAGCGGCTTTCTGCTCCAGCACGCGCTGCAGGGCTGGTGCCCGCCACTGCCTCTCTTGCGTCGGTTGGGCCTGCGAACGGCGGAGGAGATCGGCCAGGAACGCAACGCGCTCAAGGCGCTGCGCGGCGATTTCGACAAGGTGAAAAAGGCCGGCAACAGGGTGCAGGAGGCGGCGCGCGCCGCCGGACTTGGCTGCGAGATGCAGGGACGCACCGTGCATTAAAGCTAGCGTAACCGTCGGGAGATTGGCGAGGTTCCCAGCGCCGGCGAAACCGCCGGAACGCGAGCGGCGCGGCCGCGCATGTACCAAGAGATACAGACATTTTAACTTGCCGCGAAGATTGCGATGCTGTTAGCCTGACCGGCGACGCGCGAAAGTGTCGCTCGTCGGCATTGACCATATTCAGAATTTTTCAATTAGCGGGGGTTTCAGAATGAAAAAGCCCGTCTCGATTTCCATGAGCAAGTTCACGGAGTCCGTTCAAGCCGCCGTAAAGGCCGCGACCGCAAAACATCCCAAATTCAAATTGGAAGTTCCAAGCGCCGTTTCGGTGTCATATCTGATTCGCGGCATTCCAGTTCCGGAGTCCGTCGCTTCGCAAGTCACGCTGAGCGAGACGCAGGCGCTCGCCAGCGACATCGCAAGCCATCTGGGAGCATTCGCGGGCGAACAGGGCGGCGCGGTCTATTCGATTGGTCGCCACATCATTATCGGCATCCCCGTTCCTCCGGAAATTCTACAGTTCGAGCAAAAATAGCTGAGTCATAGGCCATGTCGAAACTCTGTCCGAGCGCACAGCCGGGCATGGATCGAGCGATGGTCTTGGGCGTCGTTCAGCAGGACGGACCGAGTCCTGTCGTCCAATATTTGAACGAGCAGCTCCCTGCGACGCCCGAGATCCTCGCACTGTCCGCGCCCTTGAAGCCGACCGAAGTGTTTCGGCTCGCGGCGACCTGCGCTGAGCACAAATGTCCGCACTTCGACGGCGCGGATTGCCGATTGGCGACGCGCGTCGTGAAAATGCTGCCCACTGCAGTCGACAGTTTGCCGCCATGCGCGATCCGAAAGGAATGCCGCTGGCATGCTCAGGAGGGCGAGGCCGCTTGCAGACGCTGTCCGGAGATCACCACCGTGAGCTACGACTTGTCGCAACAGACACGGGACGTTTCGGGGCTGCCAGTCATGGAGGACCCCGTAGGATAGCCGCTTCGAGGCCGCCTCATCCCCGATGGTACGGATGGCCGGACAGGATCGTCATCGCCCGATAAATCTGCTCGGCCGCGAGAATGCGCGCCAGCTGATGCGGCAGCGTCATCGCGCCGAAGGAGAAGACGGCGGCCGCTCGGGCGCGCACGCTTTCGTCGAGGCCTTCGGCGCCGCCGATGGCGAACCATAGCGCCTTGCAGCCCCTGTCGCGCTCGGAGACGATGAATTGCGCGAAGGCTGCGCTGGTCTCCGCCCTGCCCCGTTCGTCGAACGCCGCAAGCCGCGCTTCGGCGGGCAGCGCCGCAAGCAGTTCCATCGCTTCGCGCGACGCCCGCTCGGCGCTGGCGGAGGCCCTGCTCTCGTCGATTTCCTTGAGTTCGAGACCTTCGAGGCCCAGCCGCCGCAGGGAGCGGACGCGTTCGGCGTAGCGCGCGAAAAGCTCTCTCTCGGGACCCGCCTTGAGGCGGCCGACGCAGATCAGTCCCAGTTTCATTCGACGCTAGGCGAGACGAGAAGCGAGACGGCCAAGCGATCCCAGGGGCGCTTGCGCCTGCTCTCGTCAGACCAGGCGAATCTCCAGCGGTCGGTCGCCGCCCCACATCTTTTCAAGATTGTAGAACTGGCGCACCTCAGGACGGAAGATGTGGACGATGACGTCGCCGGCGTCGATCAGCACCCAGTCACACTGGGACAGGCCCTCGACGCGGGGCGCGATGACGCCCGCGGCCTTGAGGGCCTTGATCGCCTTGTCGGCGATAGCGCCGACATGCACGGTCGAACGGCCCGTCGCGATGATCATGTCATCGGCGAGCGCCGTCTTTCCGCGCAGATCGATGGAGACGATGTCCTCGGCCTTGGTTTCGTCCAGGCTGGCGAAAACCTTTTGCACGATTGAGCCGGTCAATTGGGCGCTTGCGCCAATTTCCGGTCGGAGCGGACCAGGAGCCGCACCCGGATGAACACCTGTCGACAGCGTTGCAACCCTCATGCTTCGCGGCCCCACGCCCGTAAGAGAGCCGGCCGCCAGACAAGGATGGGGCGCTTATCGAAAAATTGCAATAGAAACTGAGGGGTTGTCGAGAGGGGCTAAGAAAAAAGCCCGGCTCGAGCGCCGGGCTTTGGAAGGCGGTTCGGGCTAATCGAGAGGCGGGAGGAACCTCAAAGCCGGAACAAGGAAAGCATAATCGATTTGCGCCAAAAGCGTAGGGCGAAATTGTCGCCTCGCCGGGCCGCGGCGCAAAAAACGGGGAAAAACTGCTGAACTCGCGCCCCGAGAGGCGCGCAGACGGCGCATGATTCGGCTAAGTTAACAAAGCCTTGCGAAGCGCATCCGTCGCCCTAGTGCTCAATTTGCAACACAAGTCAAGTTTGTCGTCGGAGCCCTGCTTGCGCCGGTCCCTTTAAGGCGAAATCATGGAATTAGAACCATGGAGCCGCTGGTGGCGCGTGATTCGAGCGCCTCATGCACTTTGGCCGCGTCGGCCAGCGGGAACCGCGCCGGCTCGGCGAGGTCCACGTAACCGCGCTTCGCCGCTTGGACGAGATCGTCCATCATCTCCTCATAATCGCGGCGGCGCGCGATATGGGTGAAGAGCGAGGGCCGGGTCGCGTAAAGCGAACCTTTCAGCGCCAGAAGGCCGAGGTCGAAAGCCGCAATCGGACCGGAGGCCGAGCCGAAGCTCACGAACATGCCGAACGGCTTCAGGCAATCGAGCGAAGCCGGAAAAGTCGCGCGTCCGACGCCGTCATAGACGACGTCGCACAGCTTGCCTTTGGTCAAGTCGCGCACCCGCTCGACGAAGTTTTCCTCCCGATAGAGGATCGCGTGCTTGGCGCCCGCGGCTTCCGCGATCTTCGCCTTTTCAGGAGAGCCGACGGTGGCGATGACCTTCGCCCCGAGCGCGTTCGCCCATTGGCAGAGGATCTGCCCAACGCCGCCGGCGCCGGCGTGGACGAGAACGCGATGGCCTTTCTTCACCTTGAACGTCCGGCGCAGCAGATATTGCGCCGTCAGCCCTTTCAGCATCATCACCGCGCCTTGCTCATAGCTGAAGGATTTCGGCAGATGGACCACTGAGCCGGCGGCGATGTTGCGCGCCTCCGAATAGCCGCCAAGCGCGCCGACGTAAGCGACCCGATCCCCGACCTTGAAGTTCTTCACATTCTCGCCGACGGCGATCACCTCGCCGGCGCCTTCATGTCCGGGGATAAACGGATATTCCGCCGGGTAAGCGCCGGTACGGCGGTAGACGTCGATGAAATTGACGCCGATCGCGGCGTGGCGGATTTGCACGTCGTCGGCCGTCGGAGCCGGCAGATCGACGTCTTCCATGACGAGCGCATCCGGCCCGCCGGGCTGATGCACGCGAATCGCCTTAACCATCATCTTCCCCTTTCGCGATCGCGCCGCCCTCGCGAAAAAGCGGCAAAGCCAGAAAATAGCACCCCGTCATGACTAGAGCCGCCTTTACCGTGAAGGAGGCCGCCGCAAGATTCTGTGCGAGCGCCGCGATGGCCGCCGCGCCCCAGACGCCGGTGACGACGAGCGTTATCGGTCGTCGCCGCTGAACGCGCAGCGGATGGACAAAGGCCACCGGAACAAACATGAACGCCGCCGTCACGAGAACCAGCGTGAGACTCGCGGCGGCCGTCGGCCGCAGCACGAGAAGATAGAAGACCACGATGTTCCACAGCGACGGAAATCCGCGAAACCAATAGTCCGCCGTTTTCATACGCCGATCCGCGAAATAGAGCGCCGAACCGGCGCAGACCGCGGCGCAAACGGGCGCGGCGAGCGCCGGATCCAAGAGGCCCGAGCGCCACAGCGCCACAAGCGGCGTGACGACATAATTGAGAAAGTCGACGACGAGGTCGAGCGCGACGCCGTCGATGAAGGGCGCCGTTTCCGTCACTCTGAAACGCCGCGCCAACGTTCCGTCGACGGCGTCCACGACGAGCGCCGCGCCAAGCCAGGCGAACATCGCCGCAAAGCGGCCGTCCGCCGCGAGGAACAGCGCGATCAGGCCGAGCGCCGCGCCGCTCGCGGTGAACAGGTGGACGGAAAGGCCGATGAGGCGAGAAGACGTCACGAGCGCGGCGACTGGAGAAGCGGGACGTCAGCCTAGCACCGCCTCACGCCGAGCCAAAGTCGTCCGCTCGCGCCGGTCCTGCTCGCGCTCTCAAGAGTCTCCCGCTATAACAGGCGCAGGAGACAGACGAGATGACAGCGGCGCACGAAAACATCAGATCCGACATTCTCGTCGCCGGCGCCGGCGCGACCGGCCTTGCAGCGGCGCTGGCCTTCGCGCGCGCGGGATTGAAGACGGCGCTCGCCGGGCGCATTCCGCCGCCGCTGCCCGGACGCACCGTCGCCTTGTTCGAATCATCCGTCCGATTTCTCGATGCGCTCGGCGCGCTGGAGCGCGTCAGAGCGCGCGGCTGCGCCGTCGAAGCCATTCACATGATCGACGACACCGATCAGTTTCTGCCGGTGCCGGAACTCAATCTGCGGGCGCGCGAAATCGGACTGTCGGCGCTCGGCGTCAATGTGTCGAACGACGACCTCGTCGCCATTCTACTGGATCTTTGTCGCGGCCGCTCCGAAATCGCGTTCGTCGACGCCGACATCGCCGATTACGAATTCAACGGCGACGGCGCCGTCGCCATTCTCGCAGACGGACGCCGGCTCCAGGCGGACTTCATCGTTGCGGCGGACGGGCGCAACAGCCGCGCCCGCGCGGTCGCCGGCATCGACGTGAAGGAATGGACCTATCCGCAGATCGCGCTCACCATGATGCTGCGCCACGAGTTTCCGCACGAAAATGTCTCGACGGAATATCATACGCGCTCGGGCCCTTTCACGCTGGTGCCCCTGCCCGCGCGAGAGGATGCGCCGAATCGTTCGAGCCTCGTCTGGCTGATGAGCGTCGCCGACGCGCGGCGGCGCCTCGCCAAGCCGCGGGAGGAGCTCGAATATGAAATCGAGGATTTCGCCAAGTCGGAACTCGGCGCGATGCGCATCGAAGGCGACATCGGGCAGTTCCGCATGGGCGGCATGCAGGTGTCGAAGCATGCGACAGGGCGCCTCGCGCTGGTCGGCGAGACCTGTCACATCTTTCCGCCGATCGGCGCGCAAGGACTGAATTTAAGTCTGCGCGACGTCGCGGATCTCGAGGATTGTCTCGCCAGCGTCGATCTCAAGAATCCGCGCGAATTGTCGCGGGCGCTGGCGCGCTACGATCGCCATCGGCGCGCCGACATCGGCTTCAGAACGCATGGCGTCGATCTGCTCAACCGCTCGCTGATCATTCCCTATCTGCCGGTGGATTTGCTGCGCGGCGCAAGCTTCATCGCGATGGCGGCGCTCGGGCCGCTGCGGCGCGCTGTCATTCGCGAGGGCGTGCTGCCGCATCTCGTGCTGCCGCGTCTGATGCGCCGGCCAGCGCACAAGCAAAATATCGCCGGCGCTCCGCACGGACGCGCCGGCCTGCGATCTTAAAGGCTGCGCTTGAGCGCCGCGTCTAACGCGGCGCTACTTGGCTGCGATCTCGATCTTCTTTTCTTCCTGCTTGGATTCCGGCGTTTTCGGCAGCTTGATTTTCAGCACGCCCTTTTCAAAGTCCGCAGTGATTTTATCCGCGTCGACTCCTTCGGGAAGCCTGAAGGCGCGCCGGAACGAACCGTATCGGCGCTCTGAGCAGTAATAGCCCTCCTTCTTTTCTTCCTTTTCTTCGCTCTTCTCGCCGGAAATCGACAAGACGCCGTTCGACAGCTTCACATCGACGCTCTTCTCATCGAGCCCCGGCAGTTCGGCGGTGATCTCGTATCCGCCGTCCTTCTCGACGAAATCGACCGGCGGCGTCGCCGGCAGCTGCGACATCAGACGGTCGAACGGCTGGAAGTCGGCGAGGCTTCTACGCGACGGAAAGTCGTCAAAGAGCCGATCGAACTGGCGCCGGAAGGATTCGAAAGGATGCCAGTCGAAAACGCTGGCCGGCGTGGACTCTCGTGACGCTGGCAGCTTGCTTTGTTCGCCCATGCTGATCTCCCTCTTTTCGGACGATCGCCAAGCAACCGGAAATTCAGCAACGATGGCGCTGACGATCGATATGGAAACGTTAGTGAAGTGGAGCGTCAGAGGTGTGACTTCAACGGGCGCGTTTGCGCCAATTTGTCGCGATCAAGCTCGTCAGAGTCTCCGAGCGACAAGAGTCCTGCGTCGCCGCCCGAAGACGCGGTGTTGATCGTCAGCGTCGTCTCATGAAGAAAGCGCAGGAGATAATCCGGCCCGCCCGCCTTTGGGCCGGTGCCGCTCAAGCCAAATCCGCCGAAAGGCTGACTGCCGACGACCGCGCCGATCATATTGCGGTTGACGTAAATATTGCCGGCGGACGCTTTGCGCGACAATGCGCGAATGCGCTGTTCGATGCGCGTATGCATCCCGAGCGTGAGGCCATATCCGCTGGCTTCGATGTCCGTGAGCAGTTGCGGCAGACGCTCGGACCGCCATGTCGCCACATGCAGGACGGGCCCAAAAATCTCTTCCTGCAAATCCTCGACGCGATCGAGTCTGACGATATGCGGGGCGACGAAAGTTCCCGTCGATGGCGCGACGCCGGCGTAAAGAAGTCGCCCGGCTGCGCGCTGACGTGAAAGATAGGCGTCGAGCTTGCCCTTCGCCTCTGCGTCAATCGCCGGTCCGACATGAGTCCCGATCTCGCGCGGATCGCCGACGCGCAATTCGCGCGCAGCGCCGATCAGCGTCTCGAGACAGGCGGGCGCGATCTCCTCTTGCAGGCACAACAGCCGCAAGGCTGAGCAGCGCTGTCCCGCCGATCGGAAGGCTGACGTCATGACGTCGTCGACGACCTGTTCGATCAGCGCCGTCGAATCGACGATCATCGCATTGATGCCGCCCGTTTCGGCGATGAGCGGCGCGATCGCGCCGTCCCGCTCCGCGAGCGTGCGATTGATCCGATGGGCGACGTCGACGGAGCCGGTGAAAACGACGCCGGCGGTCAGCGGATCGGCGACAAGCGCGGCGCCGATGGCGCCGTCGCCCGGGGCGAACTGCAGCGCATCTTTGGGAACGCCGGCCTCGCGTAAAACTTCGACCGCCATGGCGGCGACGAGCGGCGTCTGCTCGGCGGGCTTGGCGACGACCGCATTTCCGGCGACGAGCGCCGCAGCGACCTGGCCGATGAAAATCGCCAGCGGAAAATTCCACGGCGAGATGCAGACGAAGACGCCGCGTCCGTGGCGACGCAGGAAATTGGTTTCGCCCGTGGGGCCCGGCAGCGGCATGTCGGCGCAGAGAATTCGCGCCTGACCCGCGTAATAGCGGCAAAGATCGGCCGCCTCGCGCACTTCCGCGAGCGCATCGTCGAGAGTCTTGCCGCCTTCGCTTTGCAACAAGGAGATCAACGGCCCGCGCCGCGCCTCGATGAGATCGGCCGCGCGTTCGATCATCCGCGCCCGCGCTTCGAATGGAGTCCTGGACCATTCTGGGAAAGCGCGCGCGGCCGTCGCGACCGCAGCATGCGCCGCGGCTTCATCGGCCTCGATCACTTCGCCGACGACGGCGCCGTCGATCGGCGACAGGACCGGGCGCGCCGGCGCGCGCATCGCGACGCTCGGGCGCGAGCAAGGCGGCGGAACCGGCGCGCGCGTCTCCTCAACCAGCGCCGCAAGCGCCGTCCGATCGCCAAACTCCACGCCTTTCGAATTGGCGCGTAGCGGCAGGTAAATCTCGCTTGGCGACGGGAGACGCGGGTGGCGCGCGCGATTGGGCGCGCCAAGCGCTTCATAGGGATCCGCGACAAGCGCGCTCTCCGGCGTCTCGGGATCGGCGGCGCGTGCGACGAAAGAGGAGTTGGCGCCGTTCTCGATCAAGCGCCGCACGAGATAGGCGAGAAGATCGCGGTGCGGACCGACCGGCGCATAGATTCGAACCGCGGCGTCGCTCATTTCCGCCAGTGATTCATAGAGCGACTCGCCCATGCCGTGCAGGCGCTGAAACTCGAAGTCGCGCCGCCCGGCCGCCATCGTCAAAACTGCGGCGACGCTGCGCGCGTTATGCGTGGCGATTTGCGGGAAGAGACGCGGTTGATCGAAGAGCCGCGCCGCGCAGGCGTCGAAATTAAGATCGGTCATCGTCTTGCGGGTGAACACGGGATAGTCGGCGAGACCGCGCTCCTGGGCGCGTTTGATTTCGCTGTCCCAATAGGCGCCCTTGACGAGACGCACCATGAAGCGCCGATGGTTCGCTTCCGCGAGCGAGGCGACATAGTCGATCGCGGCCATCGCGCGCTTCAGATAGGCCTGCACCGCGAGTCCGAATCCGTCCCATCCGGAAAGAGACGGGTCGTCGACGACGCGCGCGATTACGTCCAGCGAAAGTTCGAGACGGTCCCCCTCCTCCGCATCGATGGTGAAAACGAGATCGCGCTCTTTGGCGAGGCGCGCGAGGTCAAGCAAACGCGGCGGCAATTCCCGCAAGACGCGTTCGCGCGAAATCGCCTCATAGCGCGGATGCAGGGCCGAAAGTTTGATCGAAATTCCGGGGCGCGTCGGAAGGCGGGAGGTCCCGGCCGAGTCGCCGATGGCGCGAATGGCGTGGGCGTAGGCCGTAAAATAGCGCTCGGCGTCCTCCGCCGTCCGCGCGCCCTCGCCAAGCATGTCGTAAGAGAAGCGTTCGCGCCGTCCCTGCTCCCGTCTGATCGCCGCTTCGATGGTTTCGCCAAAGACGAAATGCGCGCCCATCAGCCGCATCGCCTGGCGCGCGGCGGCGCGCAGCGCCGGCAGGCCGAGACGCCGGGCGAGGTCGGCGACGACCCCGCGCGGCTCCCTGACGTCGACGATGCGCGCCGAAAGTCCCAGCGCGAAGGCGCAGGCTTGAACGAGCAGCGCGTCGCTCGATGTCTCGTGATGGGAGAAATCGCCTTCGGCGAGCTTGTCGGCGAGGAGTTGGTCGGCCGTGGCGTCATCGGGGACGCGCAACAGCGCCTCGGCGAGCGCCATTACAGCGAGACCCTCTCTCGATGAGAGGGAAAATTCGTGGAGGAAGTCTTCGACGCCGCCGAGCGGATCACGTTGTGCGCGAATGCCGCGCACGAGTTTCAGCGCAGTTTCCTCGACAAGCCGTTGCGTCGCGGCATCGGGGCGCGAACCGAGAAAGGCTTCAGCGAAGCTCTCGTCGGGGGACGCGTAAGGCGCCGCAAAGGGCGCCGGCCGATCGTCTATTCGATTCATTCGCCATCGAACCGACCGCGCCCGCAGGGCTCGATCAGATCTTGTCGCCTTCCGCTCCCGGCCGCGCGCAACGCCACTTCGTCACCGTCAGCTGCGGGTGTTCGCCGCACCATTGAGCGATATATGGCATCGCCTGCATCACGCAATTGCTGGTCGAGCCCGTGGTCGATTCGAGGACGAGCTTACGCTCGTCGCAGGCGGCGGGCTGCGCCAGCGTACAGACGGTTAGGATGAGTTCGACGAAATTCATCGCAATCTCCTTGCTCAGCGCCCGCTCGAGGGCGTTTGCTTTCTGAGCAAGGGTAAGGCCGATCAGTCGGGGGTCAATATCTCGCCCTTGCCAAAGACCGCCGTGTCGCCGCCATAGCGGCGGAGTTTGCGCGACAGAAGATCGGCGGCGGGGGCGCTATGATCCCTGAGAGAGCGTGCGAAAAGCCTTGCGAAAGTAAGCTCATGCGCGCCGCAGTCGACATAGGTCGAACCGAAGCAGCCGCCGCGCGCAAGCACGATCGAGCCGCGTTTGTTAAGATAGCCGACGCGTCCCTTGGCCTCGCCCAAAACCAGGATGGTGCCGGCGATGACGCGCGCGCCGAGATCTTCGCCGGCGTCGCCCTCGATGACGAGAACGCCGCGGCGCAGCCGGTCGCCGGCGCGTTCGCCCGCCTTGCCGCGGACGATGACGCGCCCGCCGGCCATGCCGGCGAGTTCGCCCGCGAGCGGACCGGCGAGGAAATCGCCGACGTCGCCCCCGATCTCCATCTCGGCGCCAAGGTTGCCGGAAGCTGCGTGCGGGCCGGCGTTTCCGGCGACGGTGATCTTCCCGCCCTTGGCGAGACGGCCGCATTGCGCCCCGACGTCGCCTTCGACATGAATCGCAAAGCCAGGCAGAAGCTTCGCGCCGAGAAGATCGAAGCGCGAGCAGCCGCCCTCAAAGCGAACAGTCTTCAGATCGCCTTCCGAGACTTTGAAAAGGTCGCCGACTTTCGTCGAAATCCGCGTCACGCCGAGTTCGATCGCTTCGATCTGCGCGACGGATTTTCCCGCCAGGCGGTCGGGCGTCAGCGCCGAGAGATCGACGCGCTGCGGCGGCTCCTGGCGAAGCGTGAAGGTAAAGGGCTTCACGGCAGCAATTCCTTCAGATGATAATGGAACGGTCCGAGCTTGCCGCCGTAATTGCCGGCGCCGACGCGCTTGGCGCCCTGCTCCGGCCCCATCTCGATGATCGCGTGAAGTCCAGCGCGCATCGCTTCGCGCACGGCGTTGTCGGTCAAGCCGTCGATGACGATTTCGAGCACGCAGCCGATATCCGCGTCGAGCTCGCTTTTGGTGACGCCGCGCAATGTCGGACAATAGGCGTCATTGGTCGATGCGCTCATGCCCTTGTATTTCGAACCGACCTTCGAGCCCGAGCGCACGATGCCGCCGGGGAACGGCGCAATCGCGTCGGCGACGTCGTCGATGGCTGAGACGGCGGCCTCGGTCGCGCGCATGGTCTTTTCCCAGTCCGCGCCCATGATCAGAAGATTGCCGCCGCCGACGGATTTCTTCGTCAGGCCGACTTTGCCTTCGCAGAAGAATTCGCCATCCATCACCGGCACGCGCCAGTAGCGCCGCCCGTCGACGACCTTCGACATCTGCCATTTGTCGCCGAATTGGCGCACCGCGTCGCCGACCTTGATTTCGAATTCGCCGGCGACGGTCGAATAGACCGCGGAGCCCGGGCACGTCAGCACGCATTGGCCGAGTCGGTTGACGAGCTGCTTCTCGGCGTCCTTCGACGACATGGCGAAGAGCAGCGCGCGCACGCCCGGACGTCCGTCCGGCGTTTCTTCGGGCGGCACTTCGCGATCAATCCCGGCCTCGCAGCCGCAGCCGATGACCGACGTGGCGAAGCCCGTCATGGTCAGCGCCGCCTGCCGCGCCCATTTGGCGTTCGGCGCCGTGATCAGTATGCCCGTCCCGCTCATCGGGAAGGCTTCGGCGAAATTGTCGTCTATCGTCACGCCGTTGCGAATTATATCCGGCATGGAACCTCCGCAAAGGCGTCCTTGTGCGGCAGCGCGGCGTCAGGCACGTCGAAAATGCTGCGCGGCAGGCCGTAAAGATCGTCGTAGTAGGAATCAAGACGCTTCGTAATCTGCTGATCGTAGCGCGGGCGAATATGCAGCGTCTTGCCGCGCGTGTAATGCGAGACTTGGCCATCGCGCACGACGAGGACGCCATCCTTGAAGACCAGAGCCGCGCGACGGAACATGCCGGCGACGTCACGTCCGGGCTTATAAACGGCGATGTCGGCGACGGCGCCGGGACTGAGCCGGCCGCGATCGACAAAGCCAAAGAGCTTCGCGGCGCCGGAGCGGCTCATCTGCGCGATTTCGTAAAGCGTGTATTCGCGCGAGATCGACGGCAGCGTCGTCTGCTCCAGCACCTCAGCCGGAAGGCGCGCAAGATGCTGCGCGCGAAGATCGGCGCTCATCAGCAGCGCAAAGAGTTCCGGATAGGTGGTGAAGGGACCGCCGTTCGGATGGTCGGTCGTAAAAAACACCTGCTCGGGATTATCGATCAGCAGGAAGAGCTCGAGCCCCGCCGCCCATTGAATGGCGTTGTAATAGTTCGAAATCTTATAGACGTAGGGAACGATGCCGCCGCCATTGGCGTCGCCGTCGAAGATCGCGCCCTTCTTGGGGATCGCGCCGGGCAGGCTGTTGAACTGTTTGAGAACGTCGGACGAGATCGTCACCGTGTCGGAGAACATCACCTGGCCGACGTCGACCGAAACATTCGGATTCGCGTTGATCTTCTCGGCGAAGAGCGCGCCGGCCGATGAGAAGCCGTTCTTGCCTTCCTTGCCATAGGCGTAGAACTGCACATGCGCGAGATGGAGCGGCAGCCCCTGCGCCGCGTCGATGGTGGCGAGCGCCGTGTCGATATTGCCGGCGAGCCCGAGATTGTTCATGTGCAGATGCAGCGGATGGGCAATGCCCACCGCCTGAGTCGACTTCTGCAGCGCCTGGAAGATCTGGCGCGACGTCAGCCCGTAAAATGGCACGACGTCGTCGAGCCCAAAGGCGCGCATGTTGTCCTTGAAGGCCTCGACCCCGCCGGGATTGATGCACTTCAAGCCGAGCGAACGGGTGTTCTCGACGGTCTGCGCGACATAGTCGTTGATCGCGCCGTCGGTCTCGCCGTCGCGCAGCATGCCGAGCAGAAAGTCATCGTTGCCGAGCACGGTGAGCGCGCCCTTGTCGATGATCGGTACGTCGTTGAATTCGAGATGGGTCTGCAGGGCGTGATGCGGCGCCATCGCCGGTTCGACCACCGTGGTGAAGCCCATCTGCGCGTAGAGGCGGCCGGTCTCGTAGCTCGACCATTTGGCCGTCGACAGCGGCGTATCGGCCAGCCGGGCGCGAATCGCGCGATGCAGCTCCGGCAGCAGCAGTCGCGCCGTGTTCACATTGCCGCCGGCGATGTGCGAATGGATGTCGATCGCGCCGGCCATGACGATATGGCCGGAGACGTCGATCTCCTTGTCGGCGCTGCGCCCTTCGGGCCGTTCGACGATGCGGCCGTCCTCGAACCACACGTCCCCGATCGCGTCCTGGTCGGTCGCCGGATCGACGACATGGCCGCCGCGCAAAACTGTCAGCGCCATGCGCCCTCCGAAACTTCCGCTAAGATGGCGCCGATCGCCTGCGCGACGCTCGGCGCGTCGGTCGGCGCGCTGGCTTTACGCAGCGTCATGCCGCCGGTCTCCTGACTCATCAGCACCGAATCATGCGTGACGCCGGGCTGACCGACTTCAATGAACAGCCCCCGCGACGGCGCCGCCTGGGCCGGCGCCAGCGTGATGAGCGGGATGTCGGCGCGGGACCAGGCGGGCTTCTCGCCGTCAAAGGCGGAAATCCACATCGCCGCATCGGCCTCGCCGCTGTCGACAAGCCGAGAGGCTTCGAAACGCCAGGGGTCGTGCTCGGGATAGCCGCGGCCAAAACCCGTGCGCGGCGGAAAGCCCGTCATCCAGCCGGCGGCTTGCGTAACCCCCGACGCGCCGCTGCGGCCGCCGATATGAACGCCGGTGAATCGGGTCGTGGCGTTAAGCTCGATCACCAAAGCCTGCAGCATCTCGATCGCCAGCGGATCGAGCGTCGACGCCGACCAGACGAAGACGCCAAAGCGGGCGTTGCGCAGCGTCTCGACGAGGCCGTCGATGAGCGCGATTTTTTCGGCGCCCAGCGCCACCGGCCGTCCGCCGAAGCGGGCGCGCCACGCCGCCAGCACGCCGGAAAGTTCCTGCTCGGAGGCCGGAATGACCTTTGCGCCAGGGACGGCCTTCGCTTCGTCGCCGTCCGGTCCGACCCAGATCACCTTGCGCGGCTGCTGCGCTTGCGCTCCGCGGCGCGGCGGCTCGGCAAGCGCAAGGCGCTCCAGCATTCCAGGCCAGGCGCGCGTCAGCCCCGGGCCGATCATTACGACGCAGTCGCCGCGAAGCCGCGCTTCGTTCGCCGTCGTCGTGAACATGCCGAAGGAACGCTTGACGTCGAGATCGGCGAGCGTTTCACGCGACGCGAGATGATCGAAGGCGCCCTTCAGCCGCTCGGCCAAAAGGATCGCGGCGCGCGCGCCGGCGACGTCGGCGCCAAGGCCGGCGATGAGCGGAAAGGCCGCCTCCTTGAGAATTTTGCCGGCGTGTCGATAGGCGTCGCCAAGCGCAATCGCCTTGCCGTCGAGCGTCGCTGTCTCCATTCCTACCCCGATTTGCGACCTGCCCTGGCCAAGCTCAAAAGCTTAACGGCGAAATGAACGCTATCCATTTGTTTTTTAGCGCCTACTCGCCGAGCCGGGCGGCTCCTCCCGTGTTTTGCTTATGCCTAGCAGCCGTCACGGCGACTGTCGAGACGTTCGGCTGCGTCATTTGCATTCGAGGCCCCGCGGCAGCGCTCGGCTGTCGTCGCCAGCGGCCGATATTGTGCGCCGCATCCCATTTGCGAAGCGGCGGCGATCATGCTAAATGCTGCGCCGAGCTTAAACCTGCGGGCGCGATGCGCCGCATAAGCAGGCAGAGCCGTAAGAGTCCTAATACGGAGGAAAAAATGGCCTGGACGACTCCCGTGATTGTCGAAGTTTGCGTCGGCATGGAAATCACCAGCTACGAGTCCGCCGAGATCTAATTTCGGCGCGGCCTTCGCTTCGCCGAAGCCGCCAACGAATTCCCGAGTCGAGCCGGCAAGAAGAGCGCTGCGCAAAGCGGTTGCGCTTTTCCTATCGCCGGCTCGAATCATTTTGGTCGACGTCGGCGAGGCGGACGGCCGGGAACAGGAGCGTCGACTTTGCGCTCGCCTTCTATTTTTATCAGCCTCGTCTCTCTCCTATTCATCGCTGCGACCGCCCGCGCGGAACCTTCGAACGTGAAGACGCTTCTGGAGGACGCAAAACAGAATTTCCGGCCGATCGCCGTTCCCTCCGCTGCCAATGATTCGGCGACGGCGGCGCGAATCGAGCTTGGTCGCCGGTTGTTTTTCGAAAACCGCGTGTCGATGGACGGCAACGTCAGTTGCGCGCATTGTCATTTGCCGGACAAGCAGGCGAGCGACGGGCTGCCGAAGGCGATCGGCGTGTTCGGCAAGGAGAATCCGCGCAATGCGCCGTCGGTCTTCAACGCCGCGCTGAATTTCAAGCAGCATTGGCGCGGCGAACGCGAATCGCTCGAAGACCAGGCGGAGAAATCGCTGCTCGGCCCCGCGAGCTTCGGCAATCCTGATCAGGCGACGGCGATGAGCAAGCTGAAGGCGGTTCCCGCCTACGCCGGCGCCTTCGCCAAAGCGTTCCCCGGCGATCCGGACCCCATCAATTCGAAGAATTGGGGCGTCGCGGTCGGCGCCTTCGAGCGCACCCTGCTGACGCCCTCCAAATTCGACGCTTTCCTTGCGGGCGACGTCTCGGCGCTCACGAAGCAGCAGCAGGCGGGCTTGCGCAAATTCATCGATCTCGGCTGCGCCTCCTGCCATAATGGCGCGGGCGTCGGCGGCGATTCCTTCCAGAAATTTGGCGTCGTGAGCGACTACTGGAAGGCGACAGGAATAACGACGCCGGACAAAGGCCGCGCCGACGTCTCCAAGAACGACGCCGACCTTTATGTCTTCAAGGTTGCGAGTCTGCGCAACGTCGCGAAAACCGCGCCCTATTTTCATGACGGCTCCGTCGACGATCTGAGCAAAGCCGTGAAAATCATGGGCAAGACGCAGCTCGGACAGGATCTCCCGGAAAAGGACGCGGCGGACATCGTCGCCTTTCTCGGCGCGCTGACGGGGCCGGTTCCGGCGAATTATTCGCCGCCGGAGCCTTTTCCGGACGCGGAGGGAAAGTAGGGCGCGCGTCCCCTCTCCCGCATGCGGGAGAAGGGATACGCCTCTCACGTCAGTTTGTGTTCGAGCGCGATGCGCATCAGCTCCATCGGCGTGCGGGCGCCAAGCTTTCGTTTCATGATCGAGCAGCTGTTGGCGACGGTCTTATAGGAGACTTGAGTCGCGTCGGCGATCTCCGTCGTTCCGAGCCCGCGCCCGAGCATTCGCAAAATCTCCAATTCGCGCGCGGTCAAAGCGGACAGCGGACTGGCCGAAGCGCCGCTCTTTTCGAAGGCGAGCTGGTTGGCGATTTTAGGCATGAGGAAAACGCCGCCGGACGCGACCTCGCGCACCGCCGTCAGCAAAAGATAGGGATCGTCGTTCTTCGTCACATAACCCCTGGCCCCCATCTGAATCGCGCGCGCCGCGAAGATCGGATCGTCGTTCATGCTGAAGATGACGATGCGCGCCCGCGGATCAGCTGCGAGAATCCGCCGCGTCAGTTCGAATCCCGAAACTCCCGGCAGGCCGATGTCGACGACGGTCACGTCCGGCTTTTGCGCCACGAAGACGGCAAGACCCGTCTCCGCGTCTCGCGCGTCGACGACGTCGATGTCGCCTTCACCGGCGAGCATCGCCGCGCAGCCAGAAACGATGATCGGATGGTCGTCGACGATAAGAACGCGCATAATTCAACGTGGCTCCAAGTCTTCCGGGCTTGCCGAAGGCAGGCGGCGAAACATTGCCGGCATTTGGGGCCTTTCGTAAAGTCGCACGCTTCTCTAGAGAATTGGCCCCATGCTTCGAAGGCTCTCCCTGCGCCTTCGCCTGTCGCTGCTGCTCGGCGTCGTGCTTGCGCTGGGGTTGGCGCTCGGCGTCGGCCTGCTCGTATTGCATGCGGGCGCGCGCGTTCGCGCCGAGGCCGACGGCGCGACGCGGCTTGCGCGCGAACTCATAGAAGCGACGCTGACCCGGCTTGACGCGGCGCCCGATCCGCAGGCGGAGATCGCGCGACTTCTCGCCGACGCGCGGCGGCTGCGCCATGTTCGCGTCGCGCTCGCCGGAGAGGAGACGCCCGCTCGGGAGGACGTCGACCGCTCGCCGCAGTGGTTCACCCGGCTCGTGCTGCCAAACGACGCCGTGACCCGAATCGAAACCGGCCGCGGCGCCGCGATCATGATCGCTCCCAATCCCGCGGATGAGATCGCCGAAATCTGGCAGGAGATCGTCTGGCTCGCGATCGGCGGCGCGGGAATCGCCCTCGCCGCCTTCGCGCTCGTTTCGCTCGCCGTGTCGCGGACGCTGCGTCCGGTCGCGACGCTCGCGGAGGGACTGAAGCGTCTGGAGCGCGGCGAACATTCGATGCGCGTTCCCGCCGACGGGTCTCCGGAATTCGTCATCATCGCCGAACGAATCAACGCGCTCGCCGCGACGCTGCAACGGCTCGACGATGAAAATCGCAAGCTCGTGCGGCGCATGATCCATGTGCAGGACGAAGAGCGAAAAGACATCGCCCGCGATCTGCATGATGAAATCGGCCCCTTTCTGTTCGCGGTGCGCGCTGGCGTCGGCGCGTTGGCGCGACGGGCGACGGCGTCGGGCGCTGACCCGAACCGGCTCGCCGCGGACTGCGCCCGCATCGACGCGCAGATCGCCGCGCTGCAACAGGTCAACAGGCGCATTCTCGGCCGGCTGCGTCCCGCCGCGCTCGAGGAGATGGGACTCGCCGACGCGTTGGAGGCGCTGGCGCAAGGCTGGCGCGAAACCAACCCGACGGTCGCCATCGCGCTTTCGCTCGACGGCGCCTCAGCGGAGATCGAAGAGGCGACCGCGCTCACCGCCTATCGCATCGTGCAGGAAGCGCTCGCCAATGCGCTTCGACATTCAGGCGCCGATCGAGTCGAGGTCGCCGTCAAGCGGTCAAAGGACGCATTGCATATCGTCGTGCGGGACAATGGGGCCGGTCTCCAAGCGACTTCTTCCGCGTCCTCGGGCGGTCTCGGCTTGCGCGGCATGAGCGAACGAGTCGGCGCGCTCGGCGGCGCGCTCACGCTTGCGAACGACGCAAAGGGCGGCGCGCGGCTAACAGCGTCGCTGCCGATGCGCGAAGGCGGAGCGGCGCGTCACTGAGCGATAATCCAGTCGCGCGCCTGATCGGCCTGCGCGGTCGAAAAGGCCTTCATTTCGCCGGGCATCATGAAGCTGAAAAACTGCATCGTGTGCTTGATCCACTCAGCGTCCGTGACAAGCGCGACCCGTTCCCAGCGCGTGAGATGCTCCATTCCAACCCTAAAGTCCTCCCACATCGCGCCCGGATCAAATCCCGAAAAATCAGGCGCGATTTCGTAATAGATCCTGATTTTGTCATGTTTCTCGAGCGCATCTCGAACCGCCGGCGCCAGAACCGCGTCATAATCCGCTTTCGTCACGCGTCCCTTGCAGACGATCGCAACGACGTTCTCGGGAAAGTTCGAGAGCTGCTCGATCACCAGCATTCTCCTCAAAACTTCGCCGCGCAGGATGCGGGGATGCGCAGGATTCCATTTTGGACGCCATATCGACGCTCGAACGCCCGACATCGCGTAATTGCGCCGTCCGCCAGGGATTTGAAGACGACCGCCAAAATTTAGATCGGGCGATCATCCGCTCCGGCAGGCGTCGCCAAGTCCCGTGAGGGTCAAGCGAAGCGCGCGCTCCGTTCCGCTTCGGCTCGTCCCCTTCGCCCAGCTGAGACTCAACAACCCAACTCGACTCGCATCGCTTCGCCCCTATATGCGGCTTAACGGTCGACGCACCGCAATGCACGGGGTGGCGCGTGAACTCACAACATGTCGACTATCTCCCGCTGCCGCCGATCCTCTACGCGGTCTTCCTCGGCGCGCTCATTGCGCTGTTCCTGCTGATCCAGTTCGGGGTGCTTCGCTATGCTTTCGGCCGCATCGGCCTGAGTTCGAAATATGCGACGCTCCTCTTGCTCGCGTCGCTTCTGGGAAGTTATGTGAACATTCCGATTGCGCACTTCGCCGACGAACGCGTCGTTCCTCAGGAGATGATCGACTTTTTCGGGAGGCGCTATGTCGTCCCGGTGGTCGTCGATTGGCCGGGAATGATACTGGCGGTCAATGTCGGCGGCGCCGTTATTCCGCTGTTGCTTTCGATCTATTTGCTCGCCCGCAATCGCATCTGGATCGTGGCGGCCTTGGCGACGGCGATCGTTGCTGTGGTCGTCCATTACTTTGCGCGGATTGTGCCCGGCGCCGGCATTAGCGTGCCGATCCTGGCGCCGCCGCTGTTGTCGGCGGCTCTCGCGATTCTGCTGTCGCGCGATTTCGCTGCGCCGGTCGCCTATGTCAGCGGCAGTCTCGGCACGCTCATCGGCGCCGACTTGCTCAATCTTGACAAGATAGAGGGCATCGGGACGCCGATCGTCTCGTTTGGCGGCGCAGGAACGTTCGACGGCATTTTCATCACCGGAATTCTTGCTGTTCTGATCGCGAGCCTGCCCTTGCGGCGGAAAACCACTGGCGTTTCGGCGACGACTTAATCCGATCTGCGCCGCGCCGACGGCAGCGTGCGCGCCCGCGCGTTCGACGCGCACGGCGGCAGCGTCGCCCGCCGGTATTCGGCTGTTGACGCTGGAGCGCACGGCCGTTCGCCTGCGTCGCATGAGTCGGGATATTTTCCCGACTCATGCGGGATCGCATCCGCATTTTTGCGTTATTTTTCAGAAGTGTAGCTGTCGTACAACAGACGTGAAATATTGCCGGTTTGTCGCCTCTGGCCACTACCGGGTGCGCGCCGCCTCGATATAACTCATTCAAACACGGTTCGAATTCCAGGTCTCTCATGCGCTACGTCAAACAGGTCTCGCTGCTCGCGCTTTGCGCCTCCATCGCCACAACGGCTCGCGCGCAGCAGGCGCTGCCGACGATCGAGGTGGGTGGCGCGCCTCTGCGTTCGACCGCGCGACCGCCTGTTCAGACGACGCCCTCAACCCAGCGCGCGCCGGCGGGTCGGGCGTCGGTCACGTCAGCGCCGGCGACGCCCGCTGCGCCGGCGTCGCCCATCGTGCGTTACGCTGTTCCAGCGGCGACCTACACGATCACCGGCAATGAGCTGCAGAACACGCGCGCGTTTAATCTCACGGACAATCTTCTTCGTCAGGCGCCCGGCGTCACCGTCAATGACGTAGCGGGCGGCCCCTTCCTGCCGGAAGTCGATTTCCGCGGCTTTGTCGCGTCGCCCATCGCCGGAACGCCGCAAGGCCTCGCTGTTTATCAGAACGGCATTCGCGTCAACGAAGCCTGGGGCGACAACGTCTACTGGGACATGATTCCGAGCGTGGCGATCGATCGCTTCACGCTCGTCACCGGCAACCCGCTGTTCGGCCTGAACGCCATCGGCGGCGCGGTGACTCTCGACATGAAGACAGGTTTCACTTGGCAGGGCTTTGAGCTCGACGGCCGCTTTGGCAGCCGCGGCCGTCGCCAGGGAACGATGCAGCACGGACTGATTTCCGGGCCCTTCGCGACCTACATGGCGATGGAGGCTTTAGGCGACGACGGCTATCGCCAGTTTTCCGGCGCGCATATCAAGCGCTTCTATGGCGACGTCGGCTATCGCGGCGAAAGCGGCGAGATCCACGCCAATGTGACGCTCGCCAATAACAAGTTCGGCGTGTCTGGGCCGGCGCCGGTCGATCTGACCAATCTCGACGAAAGCGCGGTGTTCACCACGCCACAGACGATCAAGAACACGCTCTCGATGTTCGACATCAACGGCGTGTTCCAGGCGACGCCGACCTGGAAGCTCTTTGGCGATATGCATTACCGCGCCTTCGATCAGGCGAGGGTCGACGGCAATACGACCGAATTCGAATGCGAAGAGGGCGAGGAATTCTGCGAAACCGACGCCGGCGACACGAACATCCCCAATTTCTTCAACGGGCAGGTCCCTCTGGGGGCGGTCGATAGAACCTGGACGCGTTCGCGCACCGTCGGCGGCACGGTGCAGGTCACGAACGACGATCTCTATTTCGGCTTCCATAACAAGATCACCTTCGGCGTCAGCTACGATCATGGTTGGACCGCCTTCTCGGCCAATGAGGAGCTGGGCATTATTCAGCCCAATCTCGTCGTCGGAGGCTTCGGCTACATCGTCGAGGAGCAGGCGACCGGCATCTCCAGCGTTTCCGTGCGCGCGGCGAATGACTATCTCGGCGTCTACGCGCTCGACTCGCTCGATCTGACCGATGATTTGAAGGTCACGGCGGGCGCGCGCTTCAACCGCGCCGGCATCTCGCTCTACGACATGAGAGGCACGACGCTGAACGGCAACGGCGTTTTCACCCGCATCAATCCGGTGGCGGGCCTGACCTACAAAATACTGCCGAACGTCTCCGCCTACGCCAGCTACTCCGAGGCCAACCGCGCGCCGACGCCCCTCGAACTCGGCTGCGCCGACCCTAACCGGCCCTGTCTGATCGACAACTTCCTCGTCGCCGACCCGCCGCTGAAGCAGGTGGAGGCGCAAACGATCGAAGCTGGCTTTCGGGGCGATCTCGTCATGCCCACGCTCCTGCCCGCCTATGCCGACGCGCTTCCCGGCAATCTCAACTGGAGCCTTGGCGTCTACCGCACCTACAGCTTCAACGACATTCTGAGCGTGCCGAGCGCGATCAACGGCCGCGGCTATTTCACCAATGCCGGCACGACGCTGCGCCAAGGCTTCGAATCCTCCTTCCGCTACACGACCGAAAGGGTGAACGCCTATCTCAATTACACGCTGACGGACGCCACCTTCCGCTCGACCATCGTGCTCGGCGCGCCCGACAATCCGGTGACCGGGATTTTTGGGACCGGCGGGTCCATCCTGGTGACGCCCGGCGCCAATCTCACTTCGGTGCCGCGCCACCGCTTCAAGAGCGGTATCGATTTCGCCGTTAACCCGCTGTGGAAGATCGGGGCGGACGTCGTCTACTCCTCCGGCCCATGGATCCGGGGCGACGAAATCAACATCGCCGGCACGCTGCCCTCCTATGCGATCCTCAATTTTCGCACATCCTATCAGCTGGGCCCGAACATCCAGGTCTACGGCCTGCTCGAAAACGCCACCAACACCCGCGCGCGCAGTTTCGGCACGTTTTTCGACACGAACGACATCTCCTTCCTCGCCTTCAACAATCCGCGAATGGTCTCGATCGGGCCGCCGCTCGGCGTCTATGGAGGCGTGAAGATCACCTACTGACGCCAGAGGGCGGGATCGGCGCGGGCCGCTAGCCGGCTCGTCGGCGCCCGCGCTATATTGCGTGCGATGGCCTTACTCAAAGGAGTCGCACATGAAGAAAGCATTGCTATTCGGCGCCCTCGCGCTTGCTGGCGTCACGGCGCTGCCGGCGACGTCCGCGCTCGCCAAGGCGACCGGCCCCGTCGCCGCGCTTGACACTGACGACGACGGAACCGTCGATCTCAAGGAAATCAACAAGTCTGCGAGCGATCTCTTTGCGAGTCTCGAGAAGGACGCGGACGGAACGGTCGACCTCAAAGAGATGAAGGGACGCGTCTCCAAGAAAGATTTCAAAACCGCCGATCCCGACAATGACGGCACGCTTTCAAAGGACGAATTTATGACGATGGTCTCCGCCATGTTCAAGGATGCGGATCCCGACAATGACGGAACGCTCGACGCCAAGGAGCTCGCCTCCAAGAAGGGCAAGGCGCTGCTGCGCGTGACACGGTGAATCGAGGAAGGCGCGCGGGCTCTGAAGAACTTGATCCTGCGCGCCAAAGCGGCCATCTAGGCAGCATGAAAAGCTTGGTCGCCGCCTTCTGTTTCGCGCTTTTCGCCGCGCCGGTCGCGGCCGAAACGGTTAACGTCAAAGTCGGCGTCTTGCGCGAAACCCACGCCCGAGAAACCCTCTCCATTCTCGATATTCCGGCCGCCGACGATACGCTCGCTGGGGCGCTGATGGGCGCCGCCGACAACAACACCACAGGCAAATTCACCAATCAGACGTTCGAGGCGGTCGACGCGAAGCTCGAGGATGGCGATGACGTCGCGGCGGCCCTCGACGCGCTCCTGGACAAGGGCGCGCTGTTGATCATCGCCGATCTTTCGCCCGAACGTCTGCTCGCCGCTTCCGAGCGCGCGAAGCCGAAAGGCGCGCTGCTTTTTAACGTCTCCGCGACCGACGACAGGCTTCGCGAAGGCGACTGCCGCGCCAATGTCATCCATGTCGCGCCGACGCGTTCGATGCTCGCTGACGGTCTCGCGCAATATCTCATCTGGAAGCAATGGCGCCGTTGGCTCCTCATCAAGGGCTCGCATCCCGAAGACGAACTTTTGGCGCAAGCCTTCCGCAACAGCGCCAAAAAATTCGGCGCGAAGGTCGTCGAGGAACGCGTCTATGAAGACGCCGGCGGCGGACGCCGAAGCGACTCCGGCTCCGTGCAGACCCAAAGGCAGATCCCGGTCCTGACGCAGAACGCGCCCGCCTATGACGCGCTCATCGCCGCTGATGAGAGCGAGGTCTTTGGCGGCTATCTGCCCTATCGCACCTGGGACCCGCGTCCGGTGGCAGGCTCAGGCGGCCTGACGCCGACAAGCTGGGACCCCTCCCATGAGCAATGGGGCGCGCGACAATTGCAGAACCGCTTCACTCAGACGTTCAGGCGCCTGATGAATGCGCGCGACAATTCGGCCTGGACCGCCATGCGGATGATCGGCGAAGCGGCGACGCGCACCGGTTCGAACGACCCCGAGAAGCTCCGCCTCCATCTGCTCGGCGCGGATTTCTCGATCGCCGCATTCAAAGGCGTTCGGCTGACGCTGCGGCCCTGGAACCAGCAACTGCGCCAGCCGATACTGCTCTCCGACGGGCGGATGATCGTCTCGGTTTCGCCGCAGGAAGGCTTTCTCCATCAAACGAGCGAACTCGACACGCTTGGAGTCGATCAGCCGGAGTCGAAATGCAAATTGAAATGAAGAACGCCCCCTCCCCACCCCTCCCCCGCTGCCGCGGGAGAGGGAGCAGATTCGGCCTCTCGCTCCTTTTCGCGAAACGCCGATCGTTGGCGTCCCCTCTCCCGCGAAGCGGGGGAGGGACAGGGAGGGGGTTGTGGGTCGCGGCGCTGCTCGCAACTTTGATCGCGCCCGCCCACGCCTACCAGGCATACGTCAGCAACGAGAAGGGCAATTCCATCACCATCCTCGATACGGAGAAGCTGGAAGCGACAGCGACCGTGAAGGTGGGCCGCCGCCCGCGCGGCATTGCGCTCAACAAGGACGGCTCCGAACTCTATATCTGCGCCGGCGACGATGACGCCATTCAAGTGCTCGACACGAAGACGCTCAAGGTCACCGGAAAGCTGCCCTCGGGCCCGGATCCCGAGCTCCTGACGCTCAGTCCCGACGGCGACGTGATTTATGTCTCGAACGAAAACGACAATCTCGTCACGCTGATCGACGTGAAAAAGAAGGAGATGATCGGCGACATTCCCGTCGGCGTCGAACCCGAGGGCATGGCCATCAGTCCCGACGGCAAGCTGCTCGTCAACACCTCGGAAACGACCAATATGGCGCATCTCATCGACACCCAGTCGAAAGAGATCGTCGCGAATATTCTGGTCGACAGCCGCCCACGTTTCGCCGAGTTCAAGCGGGACGGGTCGGAGCTGTGGGTGTCGTCGGAAGTCGGGGGCACCGTCGCGATCATCGATCCCGCGAAACGTGCGTTGAAGCAGAAGATCAGCTTCGACATTCCGGCGATGTCGAAAGAGGCGATCCAGCCGATCGGCATTTCATTCACGCGCGACGGAAAGCGCGCCTTCGTCGCGCTGGGGCCAGCCAATCGCGTCGCGGTGATCGACGCCGAGACGAAGAAAATCGAAAAATATCTGCTGGTCGGCCAGCGCGTCTGGCACCTCGCTTTCACGCCGGACGAAAAATATCTGCTCACCGCCAATGGCGTTTCGAATGATGTGTCGGTGATCGACGTCGCATCGCTCAAAGTGGTGAAGTCGATCCCGGTCGGCGCCTTCCCCTGGGGCGTCGTCGTGGCGCCGCAATGACCATGAGTCTTTCCGTTTGTCATTCCCGACGCGCGAAGCGCGATCGGGAATCCAGAGCCGCGATCGGCGCTGTTGGCCGCAGCTCTGGATTCCCGGTCATTCGCTTCGCGAACGCCGGGAATGACAATCCTGTCGGAGCGCCCCAATGACCCCCGCGCTCGCGATCAGAAATGTCAGCCACGCCTATGGCGCGCGCAAGGCGCTCGACGACGTCAGCTTTTCCGTGCCGGCCGGCAATTTCACGGTGCTGCTTGGATTGAACGGCGCCGGCAAGAGCACGCTGTTTTCGCTGATCACGCGGCTCTATGCGGCGCGCCACGGCGAGATCGACATCTTCGGCCATGACGTCATGCGCGAGCCAGGCGCCGCGCTGCGCCAGCTCGGCGTCGTCTTTCAGGCGCGCACGCTCGATCTCGAACTCAGCGTCATGCAAAATCTCCTCTACCACGCAGCGCTGCACGGCATTGGCCCGATCGACGCGCGCCGCCTCGGACAGGCGGCGCTGGCGCGCGCGGGTCTCGCCGACCGCGCCCGGGACAAGGCCCGCGCCCTGTCGGGCGGACAGATGCGCCGCGTCGAAATCGCCCGCGCGCTGCTGCATGATCCGCGGCTGCTGCTGCTCGACGAGCCGACGGTCGGACTCGACATCAAGGCGCGCGCCGATCTCCTCGCGCTTGTTCGCGATCTAGTGCGCGATCAACATCTCGGCGTTTTGTGGACCACGCATCTCGTCGACGAGATCGCCGACGACGATCAGGTGGTCATTCTGCATCAGGGCAAGGTGCTCGCAACCGACCGGGCGCGGGAGATCGTCGCGGCGCAAGGCGCGAAAAATATTGGCGACGCTTTCGCGCGCATCGCCGGGATCGGTCAGGAGAAGCTTTCGGCATGAGCGCGCTCGTTCAGCTCCCGACATGTCGTTTCCGACAGGCCGAAGGCCTGATCGGGAATCCAGCAATACGGCGACCAAAGGCTGGATTCCCGATCGCGCGCGATGCGCGCGTTGGGAATGACGGCCGCGCCTTCATAAGAGCGGGAGCCGATGACTGACGCCGCTGCCCCCCTTACCGCAGGCGACAAAAAAGGCTTCACCCTTCGCCAATATCTCATCTGTCTCGCGGGAGTCGTCTGGCGCGAGGGCCTACGCTTTCTGCATCAGCGCGAACGCTTCGTCTCGGCGCTGGTGCGCCCGCTCGTCTGGCTCTTTATTTTCGCGGCGGGCTTCCGGCAGGTGCTCGGCGTTTCGATCATCCCGCCCTACGAAACTTACGTTCTCTACGAGGTCTATATCGCGCCCGGGCTGATGGCGATGATCCAGCTCTTTAACGGCATGCAATCCTCGCTCTCGATGGTCTATGACCGCGAAATGGGCAATATGCGCACGCTGCTCGTCTCGCCCTTTCCGCGCTGGTTTCTGCTCAGCTCCAAACTTCTGGCGGGCGTCGCCGTCTCGATACTGCAGGTCTACGCCTTCCTGCTCATCGCCTATTTCTGGGAGATCGAGCCGCCGACGAAATGGGGCTATCTTGCCCTGCTGCCGGCGCTCGCGCTCAGCGGCCTGATGCTTGGCGCGCTCGGCATGCTGCTGTCATCGCTGATCAAACAGCTCGAAAACTTCGCCGGGGTGATGAATTTCGTGATTTTTCCGATGTTCTTCGCCTCCTCCGCGCTCTACCCGCTGTGGCGCGTCAAGGAGTCGAGCCCCTGGCTCTATTACATTTGCGAGGTCAATCCGTTCACCCATGCGGTCGAACTGATCCGCTTCGCCTTCTATGAAAAAGTCGCGTGGACCTCGCTCGCGATCGTCTTCGCCTACACGAGCGCGTTCCTGGTCGCGGCCATCGTCGCATATGATCCAGGGCGCGGCATGTTGATGCGCAGGGGCGGCTGAACGATGGCTTACGCTGGCGTCGTCGGGGTCAGCGCTGACGATAATGGTGGCGTTGCGTGTCGCGATGCGCGCGACCTTCAGGACATTTGCCGTAGCAGTCCCAGCGCCCGTGCCGCGCGCCATGCCTGAACCACTCGGCCTGTCCCTCGGTCCAGGGGCTCGCAATAGCGGCAGGCGGCGAGAGGAGCATCGCCAGAACGATTGTCGTCATCGCCGTTGATTTCAACATTGCGCCCCCTCCGGCGAAACCACGCCGCGGCTATTTCTTCTCGTCCTTCTTCGTGTTCTCCGCCGCGACCTCTTCGGCGACCCCCGGCGGCAGTTTGACGCCCGTGGCGAGCTGCGCGCCAAGCGCGATGGCGCGGGCTTCCGTCAGTCTCAAGGCGCAATAGCCGAAATCCGGCTCGCGCGCATAGGACCGGCACACTTCCTCGCGCCAGGAGGAGAAGCCCGCCTGCTCCTTCACGATGAAGTTGCGGATGGCTTTTTCCTTCTTGTACTGATCGTAAAGCGCGCGGAACGTGCTTCGCACCGTCTTCTCGACGCGCGCGCGGACGCCGAGCATCTCTTCGCCCTTCTTGGGGTCGATTTCATCCGCGCTCATCCCCCAGAGTCCCTCGGGATCGGCGCGGCAACCGGCGTCCTTCAGTTCACACGCCTTGCCCTCGTTGGTGACGAGTATCGCGCCGTCGAGAACGTCGAAGGTGAAGGCGCAGGCTGGAAATGCGATCTGATAGCGACGCAATCCGGTGTCGCTCTGGCGGGCCGAAAGCTTCAACGGCGTTCCGGCCACTTCGACTCGGCAGGCTTCGCCGGAGCGCCGCAAATCGTCGCCGACGAGCGTGAGCTTGGCGACCTGCAGGTCAGCGCCGGCTCGGGAGAATTCTATGGCGCTTCCCTCGCCGTCGCGTTTGAGAATCTTTCCGACAAGCGCGTCTTCGGCGGGGGCCTTGGGCATGATGGCCGGCCCCGCGGCCGCGCCCATCTCGCCGCCAATGGACCTTTTCTTTGCTTGTCCGGGACTGGCGACCGTCCCTTCCGGAGTCGGGGCGACCGCCCCAGGAAGCACAAGCTGTGCTTTGGCTGGCGGGACGCCCGCAGCAATCAGCGCCGCTGCGGCGAGTGCGCAAGCGCGGCGCGCGGTCAGAGTGCCAAACCCAGATCCAAACATAGCGATCGCCACCCCTCGGCCGCAGCGCGGCCCCTGCCCTTGCGGCGAGACGCGCGCTATCGAGGCGCCAGCACCATCACCATCTGCCGTCCTTCCATGGACGGTTCGAGTTCGACCTTGGCCAGCGTGGCGGTCTCAGCCTTCACGCGGGATAGAAGCCGATAGCCAATGTCCTGATGCGCGATTTCGCGGCCGCGAAAGCGAAGGGTGACCTTAACCTTGTCGCCTTCTTCGAAGAAGCGGCGCACCGCCTTCATTTTCACGCCGTAATCGTGGTCGTCGATGCCGGGCCGCAGTTTTATTTCCTTAACCTCGACGACTTTCTGTTTTTTCCGGGCCTCGGCGGCCTTCTTTTGCTCGGCGAAGCGAAAACGCCCGTAATCAAGAATTTTGCAGACGGGGGGCGTGGAGTTGGGCGCTATCTCGACGAGATCGAGTCCCGCCGCTTCGGCGATGCCCAGCGCGTCCGGCAATTGGACGACGCCGTGATTTTTCCCCTCGGAATCGATTAGCTGCACTTCTCGCGCGCGAATTTCCCGATTGATGCGCGGCCCTTCCTTCTGGGGGGCTGCGATGCTCTTCATTGGACGGCGAATGGATCATCTCCTTCTCTTGGCCAAAAGCCGGCCGCTGAGCCAAAGGCGCAAAACAGCGACCGCCGGACGCGGGGTCCGGGACCATTGAACAGATTCCCACGCCAGCGCGCCAAGTCAACCGTTACTGGCCCCGACACGCCGCTTTTTGCGACGGGAACGTCGAATATTTTAAACGAATCCCAAAATCAGCTCGTTAACTTTTTCCGGCGCGTCTTCGGGCGTCCAGTGCGACACGCCTGGCAGCCGCTCGATCCGCAGATCTCGGACATAGCGTTCCGTGCCGTCAAGACAGGATTCGCCGAGCGCCACGTCCTCCCGCCCCCAGACGACCAGCGTCGGCGCATCTATTGGCGCGTCGAGGTCTTCCGCCGCCAGTATGTCGCGACCCGCGGCGCGATACCAATCGAGCATTGCGCTGGCGGCGCCCGGCGCCGCGACATTGGCGCGGTAGATGTCCATCGCCGCTCTTGAGAAGACGCCGTCCCGGCCTGCGGCGCGGAGCATCAGCCACGCGGCGCCGGCGCCGCGCCGCGCCGACAGAAGTCGCTCAGGCAGCCAGGGCAGCTGAAAGAAGGCCGTATAGGCGGATTTCAGCTTCTGTCTCCATTCCTGCTCGAGCGCGCGCCGGAAGCACAAGGGGTGCGGAATGTTCAGAACGACGAGAGCGTCGATCGGCCGCAGCTTGCGAATGGCGACGACCCAGGCGACGAAACCGCCCCAATCGTGGCCGATAAGCGAGACCGAGGCGGGAGTCGCGGCGTCGATCAATCCGGCGACGTCGGCTGTCAGCGCCGCGAGCGAATAGGCGTCTTTCTCCGCGGGGCGCGTCGTGGCGCCATAGCCGCGCTGATTGACCGCCCACACCCGATATCCGGCGGCGGCGAGCGGTCCGACGAGGTGGCGCCACATGACCGCGTGCTGGGGAAAGCCGTGCAGGAGCAGCGCGAGCCGATCGCCCGCGCCGGCTTCAAAAACCTCGAATTCTATTCCATTGGCTGGAACGACGATGCGACGCGCCCCCAGAAGCGTCGCCGCCGACGTCACATCTGGCCTGCTAACGCCGGGCAACTCGGACAGGGCGACCCGCCCGCCATCGCGGCGCAGCTCTCCACGGACTCGCCGCCCGCGGCGGGTCGGGCGATCAAAGACAATTGGCGCTCGACATGGGCGCCGCCGCACGCGGGGCACTCGGGAATCTCGTCGAAACGCGACAGAGTCTCGAACTGATGCGCACAGTCACTGCAGCGATAGGCGAAAAGCGGCATGATTCCCTCGGATCCGCCGAATTGAGGTCCGCCCATTTTACCGGCCGGCGCGCCTCGCGCAAGGCGGCGATTCGACATAGGCGAGCATCCAGCGCGCCCGCCGCGCAACGGCGGGATCGCCGCACGCCGCCCGAATCCGCAGCGCCTCTCGCAAAGCTGGGTGGTTGACCTTTGCGGCCAGTCGGCAATAGCGCCGAAATTCCTGCGACGCGCGCCGCTCGACGATCGCGAGCGCAACCGCGCGCAGGCGCGCCGCCTGATGCTCGGTCAGCGGCATGCGGTTGATGAAACGAATGAGATCGGCCTTGGCGTAGCCGGAGCCGAAAAACATCGGATCAGCTTCAAGAAAGCGAATCACGCCCTCGAGTCCACGCGGATCGCCTGCTTTCAGCCGTTCGATATCCTCTCCGAAATCAGCCGGATAGGCGAGGCGCAATGCGTCATGAAAGCGGGCGATCGCCGTCTTCCAGGCGATCGTCGCAGGATCTTGCTCGTCATTGCGATTCCTGAGTCGCGCGAAAGTGCGGCCGATTTCCTGATGCGCCGCGCGCGCCGCCGCCGCCCGCTCCTCGTAATTGAAGCGCCATTTCATCCCCATACGTCTGCAAATGCCCGACCCATGAGGCCAAAGATGCGTTTTGACGCACATGGACGAGACGGCCCACGCGCCCAAGCCGCCGCGCTAGATTCCGTGCAACGATTCGGATTGGAGAAAATCGGATGACCTATCGCGCGCCGCTCGACGACATTGTTTTTGCGCTTCGCCTCGCGGCCGGCGAAGGCGCGATCGAAGCGGACGGCGTTTATCGCGATCTCGCTGACGGCGTCGCCGAACAGACGCTGGCCGAGGCGGCCAAATTCGCCGAACAGGTTCTGCTGCCGCTCGATCAGATCGGCGATCGCGTGGGCGCGACCTACGCCAATGGCTCCGTCGCGACGCCTCCGGGCTGGCGAGAGGCCTATGCGCAATGGAAAGAAGGCGGCTGGAACGCCATCGCGGCCGGCGAGGATTATGGCGGACTGGACCTCCCTGCCCTGCTCAACGCCGGCTGCACGGAGATCTGGAACGCCGCCAATATGGCGTTCGCCGTCTGCCCTTTGCTCGGCCATGGCGCGATCGAAGCGATGGAGGCTCATGCCAGCGACGCCCTGAAAGAGACCTATCTGCGCAGAATCGTCTGCGGCGAATGGACGGCGACGATGAATCTGACCGAGCCCGGCGCAGGATCGGATCTCGGCCTAATGCGCACCCGCGCCGAGCGCGCCGACGACGGCTCCTATCGTCTCTTCGGCCAGAAGATTTTCATCACCTATGGCGAGCATGATCTAGCGCCCAATATCGTGCATCTCGTGCTCGCGCGTCTTCCCGACGCGCCCGCCGGCACGCGCGGCATTTCGCTGTTTCTGGCGCCGAAATTCCTGCCCGACGAGACCGGCGCCTTCACGCGCCGCAATGATGCGCGCTGCGCCGGCATCGAGCACAAGCTCGGAATCCACGGCTCGCCGACCTGCACCATGATCTATGGCGATGAGGACGGCGCGATCGCTTTTCTTATCGGCGAGGAGAACAAGGGCCTCGCCTGCATGTTCACGATGATGAACAACGCCCGCCTCTCCGTCGGGCTGCAAGGCGTCGCGCTCGCCGAACGCGCGACGCAAATGGCGCTTCACTACGCCCGCGAGCGCAAGCAGGGACGCGCGCCGGGCGCCAAGGAGACGAGCGCGATCATCGAGCATCCGGACGTCGCGCGCATGCTGCTGACCATGGCGAGTTCAACGGTCGCCGCTCGGGCGATCTGCTACGAGACGGCCGCCGCGATCGATTGCGCGCATCGCAAAAGCGATCCCGCGCGCGCGGCGGCGGCGCATGAACGCGCTTCTCTCCTGACGCCCGTCGCCAAGGCGTTTTCGACCGATATCGCCAATGAGACGACGTCGCTCGCGGTGCAGGTCTTCGGCGGCATGGGCTATATCGAGGAGACCGGCGTCGCGCAGCTCATGCGCGACGCGCGCATCTGCGCGATCTACGAAGGAACGAACGGCATTCAGGCGATCGATCTCGTGACGCGCAAGATTCGCGGCGGCGACGGCGCGGCGCTCGCCCGCGAGATCGACGAGATGCGCGCCATCGCGGGCGAAGCCGATGTTTCGCGCGAAGCGCTGCGCGAGTCTGTCGAGACGCTGGCGCAGGCGAGCGCGTTTCTCACCAAAGCCGAACTCGCCGGCGCGCTCGCCGGCGCGACGCCCTATTTGCGTCTCTTCGCTTTGGCGCGCGGCGCGACGCTGCTCGTCAAAGGCGCGAAGGTCGCTCAGCGCGAGGCCGATCCGAATGCGGCGCGCTACGCCGCGCTCGCCCGCTTCTTCGCCGAAAATATCGCTATCGCAGCGCCGGGATTGGCGAAATGCGTGATCGACGGCGGCGCATCGGTGAATGAATCGCATGCGGCGCTTGGGGAGTGAAACGGCCGTCGCTGTGAGCGCGAGCGGCGCCCCCTCCCCAACCCTCCCCCGCTTCGCGGGAGAGGGAGCAGGTGGCGCCCGTCATCAGCCTTTCGCGAAATGCACGGGACGATCTTACGAACGGTTGATCATTAGGGTCCCCTCTCCCGCGAAGCGGGGGAGGGACAGGGAGGGGGTCAGGCGCCGATAAACTCCCGCAGCGCCCGCTGCCGCGCGTCGCTCATATGCAGCCCGAGCTTGGAGCGGCGCCAGAGAATGTCGGCGGCGGTCCGCGCCCATTCCTTCTCGCGCAGATAGGCGATCTCCGGCTCGGTCAGTCCGCAGCCGAAGTCGCGGCCGAGATCGCCCATGCTCCGCGCATCCTTCAAAATCTCGAAAACGCGCGTTCCATAGGCGCGCGCGAGGCGCAGCGCCAGATCGTCGCCGAGAAAGGGCTTGTCGCGCTTAAGATCGTCGAGAAATCTGTCAAAACCCTCCGGCATGTCGCCGCCGGGAAAGTTCGCGCCGGCCGTCCAGGCGTCGCCATGCGCGGGAAGAAAGCGCGAGAGTTCGCTCAGCGCATGTTCGGCGAGTCGGCGCGCCGTGGTGATCTTGCCGCCGAAGATCGACAGCGACGGCGCCGAATCTTCCGGCGCATCGAGATCGAAGGCATAGTCGCGCGTCACGACCGAAGCCTTCAACGAGCCATCGTCGTAGAGCGGGCGCAGGCCCGCGTAGCTCGACGCGATGTCCTCGCGCGTCGCTGGAACGCGCAAGAAATGATTGAGGGAATTGAGCAGATAATCCGTCTCCTCTTCGCTGATCGCCACGGCGCCGGGCGGGCCGTCATAGGAAACGTCGGTCGTGCCGACGAGCGTGAACTCGCGCTCATATGGAATCGCGAAAATGATGCGGCCGTCGGGATTTTGCAGAATATAGGCCTGCGCGCCGTCAAAGAGCTTGCGCAAAACGAGATGCGAGCCCTTCACCAGACGCACATGCTTGCGCGAAGGAATGCGCAGCGCGTCTTCGATCACCTGCGACACCCAGGGCCCGGCGGCGTTGACGAGCGCGCGCGCCTCGATCGTCTCTCCGCCCGCGAGCGTCGCGCGCCAGCGCTCGCCCTGTCGCGCTGCGTGAACGAGCTTGGCGCCGACGCTGATCGTCGCGCCGCGCTCCGCCGCGTCACGCGCGTTCAATACGACGAAGCGGGAATCATCCACCCAGCAGTCGGCGTAAGTGAATCCGACGCGGTAAGTCTCGCGCAGCGGCGCGCCGAGCGCATCCTGCGAAAGCCTCACCATATGTGAGCCTTCAAGGCGCTTGCGGCGCGCAAGGTGGTCGTAAATGAAAAGTCCGAGACGCAGCAGCCAGACGGGCCGCAGCCCCTTCTCATAGGGCAGAACGAATTTCAGCGGCCAGATGATGTGCGGCGCGGCGGCGAGCAGCAGTTCGCGTTCGGCGAGCGCTTCATGCACGAGGCGAAATTCGTAGAGTTCGAGATAGCGCAGACCGCCGTGGATCAGCTTCGTCGAGGCGGACGACGTGCCCTGCGCGAGATCGCCCTGCTCGACCAGCCTGACGGCGAGGCCGCGGCCGGCGGCGTCGCGGGCGATGGCGCAGCCGTTGATCCCGCCGCCGACAATGAGAAGATCGTAGATCATGGCCGCCCTCGATTCGAAGCGGCCATGACTATAGCCTTATCCCTGCGGACGGTTCGCCTGCTTGTGACGCGCGCCGCCATTTGCGGGGCGCTTCTGACCATTGAACGAGGCGCCCGGTCGCTTCGCGGCGGGACGCTGTCCATCGCGCCGTGGGTGCTGCGCGCCGTTTCGATGCGGCGCCGGCGAATTCGCCCTCTTGGGCGCCGGGCGCGCGGAGTCGCCGTCATCCTGGCGGGCGCCTTCGGCGCGCCGGTCAGTGAATTCAAGCGTCTGACGCGTCAGCTTTTCAATGGCGCGCAGCAACGGCCGTTCGCCATTGTCGCAGAGCGAAATCGCCTGGCCGGTCGCGCCGGCCCGCGCCGTGCGGCCGATGCGATGCACATAGGCTTCGGCGACTTCCGGCAATTCGAAATTGACGACATGCGTCACGCCGTCGACGTCGATGCCGCGCGCGGCGATATCGGTAGCGACAAGCACCCGCGTGCGGCCCTTGCGGAAGCCGTCGAGGGCGCGCAGCCGCTGGCTCTGGCTCTTGTTGCCGTGGATCGCGTCGGCGCCGACGCCGGCGCTCTCCAGATGCTGCGCGACGCGATCGGCGCCGCGCTTGGTGCGCGTAAACACGATCGCGCGCGAAATCTCGCGGTCGTTCAGCAGTTCCACCAGCAGGTCGCGCTTGGCGCCGCCCGACACCAGATAGACATGTTGCGCGACGCGCTCGGCGGTGGTCGCCGCCGGCGTCACCGAGACTTTCGCCGGATCGCGCAGCATATCGTCGGCGAGCGCGGAGATCTCGCGCGGCATCGTCGCCGAGAACAGCAGCGTCTGGCGTTGCTTCGGCAGTTTCGCGACGATCTGGCGGATCGGAACGATAAATCCAAGATCGAGCATATGGTCGGCTTCGTCGAGAACGAGCACTTCGGTCGTCGCGAGCCTTAAACGGCCGCTGCCGAGATGGTCGAGCAGACGCCCGGGCGTCGCCACCAGAACGTCGAGGCCGCGCGCCAGCATTTCATTCTGCGGACGATGCGACACGCCGCCGACGATGACGCCGACGCTTGGACGAAAGAAATGGCCGTACGAGCGGAAACTATCGGCGATCTGCGCCGCGAGTTCCCGCGTCGGCGCGAGAATCAGCGCGCGCGCCGTGTTGGGCGCCGGGCGCCTTTTATCGGCGAGCAGCCGGTGCAGGATCGGCAGAGCGAAAGCCGCCGTCTTGCCGGTGCCGGTCTGGGCGACGCCGAGAAGGTCGCGACCTTGCAGGAGCGCAGGAATGGACTGCGCCTGAACCGGCGTCGGCGTGGTGTAGCCTTCGCGCTCAAGCGCGCGGAGCAGGATCTCGTTCAAGCCGAGATCGGAGAATGTCATCACTTCAGTTGTTGCTTTCAGTTGTCGATTCGAGCCACGAGGACCGGCGAGGAGAGCGCCAGCTCAGGACCAAAAAAGAGTCGGCCCCGCGTAACGGGCCTCGGCGTGGGAAAAGGGGGCGCTCGACAGCTCGTCGACGGAAACGTCGACCTACGCGGCTGGAGCGCCTCATGCTGCGGCGCAGCGCAGTCTTCATACAGGAGCGCCGCCTCAGGGTCAACAATTCCGCGAGACGGCGGCGTCGGCCGCGACAAGCTTCATCCGGGCTTCTATAAGCCGGGAAGCGGAACGCCGATGGATTTAGCCCATGAACGCCATTGCAAATTTCGACGGCGCGGAAATTCTCAATACGTTTGTGTCGCTGCTCGTGGCGTTCGTTCTCGGGACCGCGATCGGCGCGGAGCGCCAGTATCGGCAGCGCAGCGCCGGGTTGCGGATTAACGCTCTCGTCGCGCTTGGCGCGTCCGCTTTCGTCGATCTCGGCATGCGGCTCATGGGCAATCAGGGCGCGACCCAGGTGCTGGCCTATGTGGCGTCGGGCGTCGGCTTTCTCGGCGCTGGCGTGATCATCAAGGAAGGCATGAATATCCGCGGACTGAGCACAGCGGCGACCGTCTGGTGCTCGGCGGTGACGGGCGGCTTCGCGGGGGCCGACCGTCCGGCGGAAGCCTTGTTGCTCACGGGTTTCGTGCTCGCCGGCAACACGCTCCTTCGACCACTCGTGCGTCTGATCGAACGTACGCCGATCGACGAAACTGCGACGGAAGCGGTCTATGACGTCCGCGTCGCGGCGAGCGGCGCCCGACGCGACGTCATTCGGGACACTTTGATCGAGCGGCTCGAAGCCGCCTCTTATCCGATCCAGGACATCACTGAGAACGCACGCGAAGACGACGTCGAGATCGTCGCGACGCTCGCGACGTCGAGCGCGACGGGCGAACAGCTTGACGCCGTGGTCGAGGCGCTTGCCGCCCTCGACGGCGTCTCGCACGCGACCTGGTCCTCCCGCACAAGCGACTGAAATCGCGCTGCGATGACGCAGCGCCGGCATCGCCCCGTGGTTCATGATTTTGACCCAGAGCGGATTATTCCGTCGAGGTTTCGGCAAGATCGCTTGCGGTTCCGAATGGTCTTTCGCCGGCGCGCCGCATGGCCTAATGGCTACGCAAACTTTCCCTCCCCGGTCCCCTGCACACATGATTCGTCTCGAAAACATCAGCAAACAGAATGGTCATCAGATCCTCTTCATCGAAGCCTCCGCGACGCTCCTGAAGGGCGAGAGAGTCGGCCTCGTCGGCCCCAACGGCGCCGGCAAGACGACCCTCTTTCGGATGATTGCGGGACAGGAGCATCCCGACGAGGGCCAGGTGGCCGTCGATCGC